>NZ_FQZX01000002.1:543898-858480 GCF_900142175.1 Maribacter aquivivus
GATTACATACAAAAAGTAGTTTCTGATTACTTTGAAATGGATGTGGCTACTTTACAGTCTAAAACTAGAAAGAGACACATTGTACAAGCAAGGCAATTAGCTATGTTCTTTGCGAAGAAGTTTACTAAAGCCTCTTTAGCAAGTATTGGTTCACAAATTGGCAAAAGAGATCATGCTACCGTTTTACACGCATGTAAAACTGTTGACAACCTTGCCGAAACCGATAAGCAGTTTCGCAAATACATAGATGATTTAACTAAGAAATTTTCTTAAAACTTACGTTGCATGAAGGTGTTAATGGTTTGCCTAGGTAATATATGCAGGTCTCCATTAGCAGAAGGCATTCTTAAAAGCAAAGTTGACGCTACAAAAATTTATGTTGATTCCGCAGGTACCGGAGGTTACCACATAGGAAACGCTCCAGACCCAAGATCAATTAAAGTAGCGCATGAACATGGTTTGGACATAAGCGCTCAAGTCTGCAGAAAATTTACCGTTTCTGATTTTGATTCTTTTGACCTCATTTTTGCAATGGACAAAAGTAACTACACCAATATCATAGGTCTAGCAAGAAATAATGGCGATGTGGAAAAAGTGAAGCTTATTTTAAATGAAATAAGTTCTTCAGACAAAGAAGTTCCAGATCCATATTATGATGCCGAAGACGGATTTGAACATGTTTTTCAAATGATTGATCAAGCTTGCGATAGTATTGCCGCAAGATTACAAAGAAAATAAATGAGCGTACAAAACGGAAAAATAGGAAAAGTATATTTAATACCTACAACCTTAGGCGATATGCCTCCTTTAGAGGTTTTACCAATTTCAATTAAACAAACAATTGAGAAATTAGACCACTACGTCGTTGAAAATGAAAAAACCGCTCGACATTTTATAAAAAAGATAAGTCCTAGAAAATCTCAACCTAGTTTAAAACTATTTGTATTAAACAAGTTTACCGAAGCAGCCGAGATTCCTAGTTTTCTAAATCCATGTTTAGAAGGTTTTGATGTTGGTATACTTTCTGAAGCTGGTTGCCCAGGTATTGCAGACCCTGGTGCCGCTGTAGTTAAAATAGCCCATGACAAAAATATTCAAGTTGTTCCGTTAGTAGGACCTTCTTCAATTCTTTTAGCATTAATGGCTAGCGGAATGAACGGTCAAAACTTTGCCTTTAATGGCTACCTACCTATTGATGGTTCTGAACGAAAAAAATATATCAAAAACTTAGAACGAAAATCAAAAGAAGACAAACAGTCGCAGGTTTTTATTGAGACTCCGTACCGCAACAATAAAATGCTAGAAGAACTTATTAAAACTTTAGCTCCGAGTACCAGAATTTGTGTGGCAGCAGATATTACCTTGTCAACGGAATACATTAAAACAAAAACCGCCATAAATTGGAAAAAAGAAAATGTAGATCTGCATAAAAGACCTGCTATTTTCATTATTCAGGCATAAAAAAAACCTTGACAAATAAATGCCAAGGTTTTCCATTTTCATATTTCCGTAAAATCTTAAATTCTTGGGTTTCTTTTTGCCACTACCATAGAGACATCATAACCCGCAAACTTTTTCATATAGTTTGAAATACTAGTACCGTAACCATCTGAAATCTCCATTCGACCGTGAGACCTAAGATATAACTTTACATTACCTGGTCCGGCTAAATGTGCTGCTGCCAGAATACCAGATTCAGTTACCTGAATACCATTCATTCTAACACCTACATAACGCTTAATATCTCTTCTTAAGATCCACTTGTTTCGAGATGTGTTCACTTGAAATACTTTTTCTTGTAAAACAGGATTTCTTAAAAAACGATTACCGTCATAAACACCAACTAACTCTAGAGTACCTAGACCAAATTGATATTTTCCCAAATACCCGTAAGTATTAGTGACAAAATAATTGCCTTGAGATTCTTTAAAAGCTAACGCTTCTTTAAAACCTATAAATTGACTACCAAGAAAGGGGGGAGCGATTTGATAATTTGCCAATATAGCCTCTTCTTGAGGATAAGAAACCATAAAAGATTCCTTCACTTTTAGCTGCTTAGGCACTTCAACCGTAAAAGATTTAAACCCATAACCAGATAAAATAAAAATCGCAATAAGAGGACAACTTGCTAATATCCATCTTCTCATATCATATATTTCTTAAGACTTACAGCGATTACTATTTGCTTGCTTAAATTTCTGCGGCAAAGGTAGACCTGAAATTATAAGAGTTTAAGAAGGTTCTGTTAAAAGAATACAGATTTAGTTAAGAAGTTCTAAAATTCGGATGAAAGCTTACCTATTGATTTTCTGAGCGTTAATCCATCGGATGTACTGTGCTTTATTTCGGTTGTGTTGCGTTAAATTCTCTGCAAACATATGATAACCGAACTTTTCAACATTTGCTACAAAGTAGTAGTAATTATGTTTTTTAGGATTCAAAACAGCATCTATAGCCGTGATATCTGGCATTGCAATTGGTCCTGGTGGTAGACCTGCATATTTGTAAGTATTGTAAGGAGAATCCATCTCCAAATCTTTATACAATACCCTTTTTATAACGGTATCAAAATTGCCTGTCTCTTTCTTTATAGCATAAATAACAGTAGGATCTGCCTGTAACAACATTCCCTTTCTCAACCTATTTAAATACACCCCAGCAACAGTAGGTCTTTCATCTACCTTTGCCGTTTCCTTATGCACTATAGAAGCTAAGGCAATTACTTCATTTGGCTTTAAACCTATTGCACTTGCTTTCTCTTTACGGGTATCGGTCCAAAAACGATTGTATTCTTTCAACATTTTACCCCTAAAAAACTCTGCAGATGTATTCCAAAAGAATTCATAACTGTTAGGTATATAAAGTGATATTTTATTAGCATCATCAAATCCGTTAGCCTTCAAGAACTCTTGATCATCGAACGCCGCAACAAGCGATACGCTATCAGCTTCGATCTGACTTGCAATTCTACCTGCCAGATCATTAATATTCTCTTGATTATTGAATGATACTTTTACCGGTATATTCCCGCTTCGCAATGAGTTTACTATCTCATTGTTATTCATTCCTTTACCTATTTTATATTTACCCGCTTTTATGTTGGATAAATACCCTTTTCTATCTGCAGCAGCCTCAAATGAATCAAAATCTTCCAACACAGAAGAAAGTCGCTCTCTTAAATCATCTACTGTTGCATTGGTAGGGATATATACAATTGCCTCTTCATTATCAAAACCGGTATTGGGAGTAAAAAAAGTACCATAAAACGTGTACCCAAAAATTCCGCCTCCAATTAAACCTAAAAGTACTACACCTAATAAAATACGCTTGATGTTCATTAACTATTTATTTTTTGCAATAATATTTCATTCTTATAGGTATCCTTAAATCGCACCCAATCTTTCTTAATTCCAATTTCTTCAAAACCCAACTTTTTAAACAAATGTAAGCTTGGTGCATTTTCCTCTAAAATATTAGCATAAACCTGCCTTAAACCCAAAACTTCAAACAAGTAATTACAAAGCAACGTTATTGCTTCTGCCCCTACTCCTTTATTTCTTTGATTTTTATCAAGTATAACAATACCAATACCTGCTCGATTATGATTTGGTTCAAAATCAAAAACATCTATCAAACCTAGAGCTTGGTGTTCTTGCGAACATATGACCAAACGCAATTGCTTAACATCGTAAATATCTCTATGAGCACTATCTAAATAAAGCTGTAGCACATCTTTAGAATACGGCGTTACCGTACCGCTTACTTCCCAAACATCTGTATCATTCTCAAGTGCATACAGAAAATCAAGGTCTTTTTGTTCTAAAGCCCTTAGATAAATCTGTTCTCCTTTTAATGTTACCACGTTAGTTCTCCTTTAAATACTTGCTTTGCCTCACCTTTTAAATAGATATTACTATAAATACCTTGATTTTCTTCAAAAGTAACCTCAAGATTACCCCCAAGGGCATTTACTGCAATAGTTTTATTCTTTGTATTTCCTAAATGATACATACTCAAAGCAACTGCCGTTACCCCTGTGCCACATGATAAGGTTTCATCTTCAACCCCACGTTCGTAAGTTCTAATATCAAACCCACCTTCAGCATTGGCTTCTACAAAATTGATATTACTACCTTTTTCACCATATATACCATAACGCATACGCGCTCCTTCTTTGACAACATCAAAAGACTTTAATTCCTTCACTATTTGAACATGATGTGGTGAGCCTGTATTCATAAATAGGGCACTAGCCTTTTCTTTTACCTCACTAACATCTGTCATTTTAAGACTTACAACATTACCAACAATCGTTGCTTCATGCAAACCATCTACAGCAATAAATGTTGTATCCTTTTTTATAATATCAAGAAAATGAGCAAAAGCTACAATACATCTACCGCCATTTCCACACATGCTACCTTCATTTCCATCGGCATTAAAATAGACCATTCTAAAGTCGGTAGACTCGTTATTCTCTAACAAAATAAGTCCGTCAGAACCTACTCCAAATCTTCTATGACAGATTTTAGCAATTAATTTGGTATCGTCTTTAGGGAATTGCCCATTGCGATTGTCTATCATCACAAAATCGTTACCTGTACCTTGATATTTATAAAATGTGTTTTCCATGGGATAATAAAGACTCAAAGATAGTACATAATTAGGTTTTGATTGGTAGTTAAAAAGTAGTTAAACGCTTATGGAATAGCATAAAAACAAGTAATTTTGTATAGAATACGTTAAAACTTTAATGAATATGAAAAGATTAGCAAGCCTCTTGTTGGTATCTGTTTTTGCTGGAGCAATTACATTAGGTGCCTACAAACTGTTTTTCGAGAAAGAAAATTTCACCATTATTAGTCAAGAAAATAATGGTGGTGTTATAAATGCGAGCTATACCCCAACATCAGCAAGAGGTGCAGGCATAAATGAAGTTGATTTTACAACTGCTGCAGAAAATACAGTTAATGCCGTAGTACACGTTAAAAACATTACCATCAGTAAAGGACCGACAACTATATTTGATGTTTTTTACGGAACAGGCGGTACTGCTGTACCACAGATTGGTACTGGGTCGGGAGTCATCATTTCTTCAGATGGATATATCGTTACCAACAATCATGTCATCAATAAAGCAAATCAACTACAAGTAACTTTAAACAATAATCGAACATATAACGCAGAGCTTATTGGTACCGATCCAAATTCTGACATTGCTCTCATAAAGATTGACCCAGATGAAAAGCTACCTTATTTAGCCTTTGGTGATTCTGATCATACAAAAATTGGCGAATGGGTATTAGCTGTTGGCAACCCTTTTAATCTTACATCTACCGTAACTGCTGGCATTGTAAGTGCTAAAGCACGTAATCTTGGAAAAAACCAATCTTTTATACAAACTGATGCAGCTGTAAATCCTGGTAATTCTGGTGGCGCTTTAGTAAATACTAACGGAGATTTAGTGGGTATTAACACCGCGATTACATCACAGACTGGATCTTATGTTGGGTATTCTTTTGCCGTACCTAGTAATATTGCCAAAAAAGTAGTGCAAGATATTTTGGAATATGGTAATGTTCAGAAAGGATTTATGGGCATAAGTCCTGCACCAGTAAACACCAGAGACGCTATTGAAAAAGGAATTAATAATATTGACGGCGTATTCATAGAACTGGTCGAAGAAGAGTCTGCCGCACAAGAAGCGGGAATTATTGTCGGTGATATTATTAAAAAAGTCGATGAAATAGATGTGCATAAATATCCTGATTTAACTGGATATCTTTCTTCAAAAAGACCCGGCGACACCTTAGCTTTTGTAATTGATAGGGATAAAGAATTACTGACACTTCCCTTAGTTTTAAAAGAAAGACAAAAATTGGTTGTACCTGAAATGGGCTTAGAAGTTAAAAACCTTACCGAACACGATAAAAAGGTTTACAAAACAACATCAGGAGTAAAAATCACCGGTGTACCTGAAAGATACAGAGGTTATGGCCTATCTGAAAAAGTAATTGTTAAGGTAGACGATCATGAGATAGGAAACATTGACGATGCCTACACTGCATTTGGTAGTATTTCTAAATACGGAAAAACAGTAATAGTCATGGTAGGCTCAAATGGGGAACGAGACCGATTAATCTTCCAGTAAAAAATTACCAAAAAAATATAGCCTTCGCAAAAGCGAGGGCTTTTTTTTGAAAAATATTTATTTTAAGTGGTTAATTTTTCTAGTTTTGTGCGAATTATAAAAATAATCAACTAATTATGGCTCCACAGACCACATTTGAAAAAGAGCTGGCATTTCAAGCAGACCGTAGAAAAGCTACGACTGAATTTATCAAAATCGTAAGTGATTTATGGTATGATAAATCTATTGAAATTGTCCTTTTTAAAAATCAGGTTATTGACAAAAATGTAAGTGACATTATTCATTTACATGAGTACGCTGGTGAATTCGTACAAAAACCAATATCAATTTTTGATTCGGTTGAAATTTTACGTTCTATCTCAGATATGCTTTTACCTCCTTCTAAATTAGATATTGGTAAATTAACGTATGAATACCATTCTGACACCAACATCTTAAACAATGTCAAATCTTTTGTAATTGACAAATTACAATCTGCACAAGATTTCAAAAGCATTGAACCCAAAGATGTTGTTTTATACGGATTTGGACGTATTGGCAGGTTGGTTGCCAGGGAATTAATGTCTAAAACAGGTAAAGGAAATCAATTACGATTAAGAGCAATTGTAGTAAGAGGCAAACCAAGTATTGAAAATCTTGAAAAAAGAGCCAGTTTATTAAGAACGGATTCTGTTCATGGTATTTTTAACGGTACAGTAAAAGTAGATTACGCTAACCTTAAACTTATTATAAATGGCACTACGGTACATGTTATTTATGCGAACATGCCAGAAGAAATTGACTATACAGAATATGGCATCAATAACGCTTTGGTCATTGACAATACCGGCGCATTTAGAACTAAAGAACAATTAGAAAGACACTTACAAGCAAAAGGAGCTTTAAAGGTGTTGTTAACAGCACCAGGTAAAGAAGTTGCAAACATTGTACATGGTGTAAATCATTTAGAATATGATCCAGATGAAACTGAAATATTTTCAGCTGCTTCATGTACAACAAATGCGATCACTCCTATTCTAAAAGCCATTGAAGAAACTTTAGGAATTGAAAAAGGTCACCTAGAAACTATACACGCATACACCAATGACCAAAATTTGGTCGATAATATGCATGGTAAATACAGAAGAGGTCGTGCAGCCGCACTTAATATGGTAATTACCGAGACTGGAGCAGGAAAAGCTGTAACCAAAGCATTACCATCTTTAAAAGGCAAATTGACATCTAACGCTATTCGAGTTCCTGTACCTAACGGTTCTTTGGCTATTTTAAATCTTGATGTAAACCAAAAAACATCTCTTGAAGGTGTTAACAGCATGATTAAAAAATATGCTCTTGAAGGAGACTTGGTAGAGCAAATAAAATATTCTTTGGATAAGGAGTTGGTATCATCAGATATCATAGGCACCTCTGCCCCATCTATTTATGATAGTATGGCGACAATTGTATCTGAAAGCGGAAAAAACATTGTTCTGTACATATGGTATGATAACGAATACGGCTATTCGCATCAAGTAATTCGCCTAGCAAAGTATATTGCTAAAGTTCGTCGTTTTACATATTATTAATTTTTTTAAATTATGACATCTATTTATTAATATGCTACGTAGTTAAATAAAGGTTTTTTAGCTTTGTTCTTTATTTTATAATTCGACATTTATAAAGTACTTTAGTCAACTCTAAATTATTCAAATTAACCTAAGAATCTATTACATGAAATTCTATAGAATACTTTTACTACTGGCATTGCTTTTAGCTAGTAACTTACAATTTGCACAAGATACTGAAGAAGAGGATGATAAACTGTCTTTAGACGAAGGTCCTATTAGTAATCAATTCGATTTTATTGCTAAGCGTTCAGGTAATTATAGAGCTGACGGTATTAGATATGAAGTGGTAAAAGAAACTAATCTATTTAAGATTCGTAAGAATGTTTTAGATTCTATAGCTGCCATGAATAAAAAAACTGTTGAGCTTAAGGCAACGATTGCAGAACATGAGACTACTATTACATCTTTAAATAATAAGTTAGAAGAAACGACAACTAATTTAGGTGCCGTAACCGAAGAAAAAGATAGCATGTTTTTCCTAGGCTTGCCCGTTTCTAAAGGAACATATAATTTTGTTCTTTGGACGATTATCGGTGGATTATTTCTAACCCTTGGTTTGTTCATCTATAAGTTTAGAAATAGTAATATTTTGACTCAAGAAGCAAAACAAAATCTTTCTGAACTAGAGGTTGAATACGAAGATCATAGAAGAAGATCCCTAGAGCGTGAGCAAAAAGTCAGTAGGCAACTACAAGATGAGATAAATAAACAGAAGAAAACTAAATAATTAAAAGCTCCTTAACGGAGCTTTTTTTTGATATGAAAAGTATACGTAGAATTACAACAACAGAGATCACCGATATAATTCCTCTTTTTGATGGGTACAGGGTATTCTATAAAATGGAATCAGATATTGATGCTGCCGCCAGATTTCTAAATAATAGAATTACGAAAGACGAATCGATCATATTCGCCGCTTATGAAGGCAACAAGGCTATTGGTTTTGTGCAACTGTATTACACCTTCTCTTCTGTAAGCCTACAAAAATCTCTTGTTCTAAATGACCTGTTTGTTGATGCCAATTACCGAGGAGCGTCTATTGGAGAACAATTACTACTGAAAGCACAAGAATTTTGTAAAAAGAATAATTATAAAGGACTCGCTTTAGAAACCGCTATTGACAATCCGGCGCAAAAATTATATGAGAAATTAGGATGGGTAAAAGATTCCCACGCTTTTCATTACTTTTGGCAGGTTAAATGATGATGCAAAATCAAAAGATGCGAATAGATATAATTACCGTATTACCAGAGTTACTTACCAGCCCCTTTGAAGCTTCTATATTAAAAAGAGCTATAGAAAAAGGATTGGTAGAAGTCCACTTTCACAATCTTAGAGACTATACAGAAACAAAATACCGTAATGTTGATGATTATCAATTTGGTGGCGGGGCCGGAATGGTGCTCATGATTGAACCAATAGACAAATGTATTACCGATTTAAAATCGCAGCGCGAATATGACGAGGTTATATATATGACTCCTGATGGCACTACATTGAACCAGAAAATGGCTAACACTATGTCAATGGCAGAAAACATTATCATTCTCTGTGGTCATTACAAAGGTGTTGACCAACGTGTAAGAGATGCTTTTATTACCAAAGAAATATCTATTGGTGATTATGTGCTTTCGGGCGGAGAATTAGGCGCAGCCGTACTTTGCGATTCTATCATTAGATTATTACCTGGAGTACTGAACGATGAAACTTCTGCCCTAACGGATACATTCCAAGACGGATTATTAGCACCGCCTGTGTATACAAGACCAGCTGAATACAAAGGTATGAATGTGCCCGATATTCTATTAAGTGGCAATTTCGGAAAGATTGAAGAATGGCGAGAAAATAAGGCTTACGAGCGTACAGAAAAACTACGTCCGGACTTACTTGAGTAGCCAAACTTTGGAAATTAAAGAAAAAGCACATAAATGCTTGTGTGTTTTAATTTAAATATTATTTTTGCACCCTGTTAGAACAACCTCTGACGATAATCGTGAATGTTGCTTTAATTTAATTCCAATTAACTATACAATGGAATCATTAATAAAATTTGTACAAGACGAGTTCGTAACTAAAAAAGAATTTCCAAAATTTTCTTCTGGTGACACAATTACTGTGTACTACGAAATTAAGGAAGGTGAAAAAACGAGAACTCAGTTCTTTAAAGGAGTTGTAATACAACGTAGAGGTTCTGGTTCAACAGAAACTTTTACTATCCGTAAAATGTCAGGTACTGTTGGTGTTGAGCGTATCTTCCCTATTAACTTACCTGCACTTCAAAAAATTGAAGTTAACAAACGTGGTAAAGTACGTAGATCTAGAATTTACTACTTCCGTGAATTAACTGGTAAGAAAGCTAGAATTAAAGAGATAAGAGGATAAATTTCTCTTCCTAAATAATACAAAGCACCGTTTCATTTTGATACGGTGCTTTTTTTATGAACAAAAGTTAATAAACCATGTTCATAATGTGTTGATTAATAAAAACTTACAGAAATAAGATTTGAATTACTTTTTTTTTGTAATTTAGAGTGTGGTTAAGAAATAGGAATTTGAAAATATCCATTTTATCGCCACTACGAAGTTTACGTTCTATCGTATTGTTGTTTGACCAATTCATTTAATGATAATTAAATGAGGTAAATTTTAAGCTTATTAGCTGTCGCTCTTAAAACTTAAGATTAATTGAATTTTAAAAAAACTATATACTAGGTTTTTAATCTTCAATGAAGACAACAAAAAAGAAATGATGTGTAGATGTTAGGTTACGTACCTGAGAATCGAAAAACATTTTAAACGTTGAATTAGTGAAGCGGGTGCAATCAAGGGTTGCCGTTTTAATGAAAAATTAAAACAAACTGTCCGTAAACTTTTTCTAAAAAGCCATATCATTGTATGCGTACATTGATATGGCTTTTGTTATTTAACAAATCTTCCCTCTTTGTCTTAAATATAAAGCCCACTCCCCGCTTTCAAACTTTTAGAAAATCGTATATTTGTTCCGCTTAAATTAAAACAAACCGCAAATGTCCAAAATTTTTTATACCAAAACAGACGAAGCGCCTGCATTGGCTACAGAGTCTTTTTTACCGATTGTAAAAGCGTTCACTAAATCTTCAGGAATTGAAATTGAAACTAAAGATATCTCTTTAGCCGGCAGGATAGCTGCTACTTTTCCTGAGTTTTTAACGAAAGAACAACAGGTGTCCAACGATTTGGAAGAATTGGGGAATATGGCAAAACAGCCGGAAGCGAACATCATCAAATTACCTAACATTAGCGCTTCTGTTCCTCAATTGAACGAAGCCATAAAAGAATTACAATCTAAAGGTTATAAATTACCTAGCTACCCAGATGAGCCTAAGAATGATGAGGAGAAAGAAATTAAGGCGAAATACGATAAGATAAAAGGTAGTGCCGTAAACCCAGTACTACGTGAAGGCAACTCTGACCGTAGAGCACCTAGAGCCGTAAAGAATTACGCAAAACAAAATCCGCACAGTATGGGCGCCTGGAGCTCTAGCTCTAAAACTCATGTAGCAACGATGGGTGACGGTGATTTTCAAGCAAATGAGAAATCATTAACATTGAACGATGCCACATCTGTTCAAATAAAATTAGTTTCAGAAGACTCTGAAACTATTTTAAAAGACAAATTAGCTTTATTAAAGGGTGAAATTATTGACGCAACGGTATTGAGCAAAACAGCTTTGCTTGATTTCTTAAGAAAAGAAATCAAAGATGCTAAAGACCAAGGAGTTCTTTTCTCTGTGCACTTAAAAGCTACAATGATGAAAGTTTCTGATCCAATTATATTTGGAATTGTTGTTGAAACTTTCTTAAAATCCGTTTTTGACAAATACGCTGATACATTTGATAAATTAGGTATTAGCCCTAATGATGGTTTAGCTAGTTTATATCAAAAAATTGAAGAACTTCCTGCGAGCGAAAAAGATGCTATTAAAAAAGATTTAGATGAAGCATTAGCTAACGGACCTGATTTGGCTATGGTAAATTCTGATAAAGGAATTACCAACCTTCACGTACCTAGCGATATTATTATTGATGCTTCTATGCCTGCAATGATCAGAAATTCTGGTCAAATGTGGAATAAAGAAGGGAAAGCTCAAGATACCAAAGCCGTTATACCAGATAGTAGCTATGCAGGTATCTACTCAGCTACTATAGATTTCTGTAGAGAACACGGTGCTTTTGACCCTACAACTATGGGTACGGTACCTAATGTTGGTCTTATGGCTCAAAAAGCAGAAGAATACGGTTCTCATGATAAGACTTTTGAAATTAAAAAAAGTGGAAAAGTTCAAGTTATTGACCAAGAAACTGGCAAAGTTTTAATTGAGCACCCAGTAAGCGAGGGTGATATTTGGCGTATGTGCCAAGTAAAAGATGCGCCTATTCAAGACTGGGTAAAATTAGCAGTATCAAGAGCTAAGGCTACTAATGACCCTACTATATTTTGGTTAGATAAAAATAGAGCACATGATGCCGAGCTGATTAAAAAAGTAAATACTTATTTGGCTCAAGAAGACACTAAAGGTTTAGACATTCAAATAATGTCTCCTCTTAAGGCCACTGAGTTTACTTTAAAAAGAATGAAAGCCGGTAAGGATACTATTTCTGTATCTGGTAACGTATTACGTGATTACCTAACTGACTTATTTCCTATTTTAGAAGTAGGTACTAGTGCAAAAATGCTATCGATTGTCCCTTTAATGAATGGTGGCGGACTTTTTGAAACAGGTGCAGGTGGTTCTGCTCCAAAACACGTAGAACAATTTTTAGAAGAAGGTCATCTTAGATGGGATTCTTTAGGCGAGTTTTTAGCTCTAGGAGTTTCGTTAGAATTCTACGGTGAGAAAAATTCAAATGCAGCTGCTAAAATTCTTGGGGATACATTAGATAGCGCTACTGAGAAATTTTTACTTAATGATAAATCACCTTCTAGAAAGGTAAAAGAAATAGACACAAGAGGTAGTCACTTCTTCTTAGCTAAATATTGGGCTGAAGCATTAGCTTTACAAGATGACAATGCTGAATTGAAATCGATATTTTCAAAAGTAAGCACTGAAATTAATGAAAATGAATCTCAGATTCTTACTGAATTAATCGATGCTCAAGGTTCTAAACAAGATATAGGCGGTTATTATAAACCAGACCCTATACTAGTTGAAAAAGCTATGAGACCAAGCACAACTCTAAATGGTATATTAAACTCCATTTAATTGTATAATTTGAATTAAAAAATACCCTCAATGAAAGTTGAGGGTATTTTTTTTTGACTTTTAATTAGTTGTAGGAGTATCCCCTATTTCTAAGTATTTTTACAAAAAAAATTGATGAATAGATATTTACCATTTATTCTTATCTCGCTATTTTGCTTCTGTTTATCATCATGGGGTCAACAAAAATATACGTTAAGTGGCTCAATAGCTGAATCTAGCAGTAATGAAACACTTATCGGAGTTACGGTTGCCATACCTGAATTAAGCACTGGCGTTACCACTAATGAATATGGTTTTTATTCCATTACATTACCTGAAGGCACATATACTATTCTAATTAGTTATTTAGGCTTTGAAGATATTCTACAAGAAATAACCCTTACCGAAAATAAGCGTATTGATTATTTACTTGAAGAAGAAGCTGAACAGTTAGAAGAAGTTGTAGTTACCGAAAATGTGGAAAAGATGGATATCAGAAAACCACAAATGAGCGTAAATACGCTATCGGTTGGCACTATTAAAAAAATACCGGTAATTCTTGGCGAAGCTGATGTTATAAAATCTATTCTATTGCTTCCTGGGGTTACAAATGCAGGTGAAGGCGCTTCTGGCTTTAATGTTCGTGGTGGCGCTGCCGATCAAAATCTAATTCTTTTAGATGAAGCTATTATCTTTAATTCATCACACTTATTCGGTTTCTTTTCTGTTTTTAATCCAGATGCCATAAAAGATGTAAAGCTTTACAAAGGTGGTATTCCCGCGCGTTATGGCGGTAGAGTCTCTTCTGTTCTAGATATTTTTCAAAAAGAAGGAAATAGTAAGGAGTTTAAAATGAATGGCGGTATAGGTGCAGTGGCAAGCAGACTATTGGTCGAAGGCCCTATAAAGAAGGATAAAGCAGCTTTTCTAATTGGCGGTAGAGCTTCTTACGCCCATCTTTTTCTACCTCTTTTTGATGTTGACAATACGGCTTATTTCTACGATCTAAACACTAAATTAAACTATAGATTAAACGATAAAAACAATATTTTTCTATCTGGGTATTTTGGTAGAGATGTATTTGGTATCAATGATAGCTTTGTCAATACTTACGGTAATACCGTTGGTAACTTTAGATGGAACCATTTATTCTCTGACAAGATTTTCTCAAATCTATCGCTAATTTACTCTGATTACTATTACGGATTGAAATTAGATTTCGTAGGATTCAACTGGAACTCAGGCATCCGTAATTTCAATATTAAATACGATTTAAAACACTACGCTACAGATAAATTACAGGTAAACTACGGAGTCAATAATGTATATTATCAATTTAATCCCGGTAAAATAGAACCTAGTAATGCCGAATCAGGAATTGTTGAAGAACAATTGATTCAAAAATACGCCAATGAATTTGCTGCCTATGTAGATTTTGAACATCGAGTAACCGATAATTTAAGTCTTGGCTATGGGTTACGTTTTAGCCACTTTATGAGATTAGGTCAAGATGAACTGAATGTCTATTCAAATAACAATCCTGTTGAGTTCGATCCTTTTTTGCTGATTTATAAAGAAGCAGATCCTATTGATGTCATAAATCCTGGAAGAGGAACTACAATATCGAACTTCAGTAATTTTGAGCCGAGAGCATCTTTATCTTACACCTTAAACGAGACCAGCTCTATAAAAGCTAGTTATACAAGATTAGCTCAATACTTACACCTACTTTCGAACACAAGCTCCCCTACTCCGCTAGATGTTTGGACACCAAGCGGACCGTTTACCAAACCGCAATTATTAGATCAATATGCCTTCGGATACTTTAAAAATTTAAAAGACGGAGATTACTCGATTGAAACGGAGGTTTTCTATAAAGACGTTCAAAACAGAATAGATTACATCGATGGCGCTAACTTAATAGCCAATAATGCTATTGAACAGGTTATTTTAAACGGAGAAGCCCGTGCTTACGGACTGGAGTTTTTGTTACGCAAAAATGAGGGTAAATTACAAGGGTGGCTAGCATATACCTTGTCTAAATCTGAACAACGTACACCTGGCAGAGCTTCAACTGCAGATGATGGTAGAAGTAATTTAGAAACTGGTATTAATTTTGGCAATTGGTATAACACGCCTTACGATAAAACGCATGATGTGTCTTTATTTGTAAATTATGATGTTAATGAAAAATGGAGCATCAGCAGTAACTTCACCTACCAAACAGGGCAACCGACCAACTACCCAATAGGTCAATTTGAATTTCAAAATTTGACTGTACCTTATTACGGTCTTCGAAACACCCAAAGACTACCAGCATATAATCGCCTTGATTTATCTGCAACATTAACACCCAGAAAAAATAAGAATAAGAAAATAAAAGGTGAATGGGTATTTAGCCTTTACAATGTATATAACAGAAGAAATGCAGCCTCTATTAGCTTTAGAAAAAATGATGATACCGGTGTCAACGAAGCTGTTCGTACTTCTATTTTTGGTATTGTGCCTGCTGTTACCTATAACTTTAAATTATAAGCTATGAAACGTTATTTGTTATTTTTGCTAACTATTACGTCTTTCATTTCTTGTGAAGACGTTATTGATATAGAGCTCCCTGAAAACGAAACTAGACTTATCGTAAACGGTGTTATTAGAGTTGATGAAACACAAGAGTATCTACCTATAGAAATAATGGTTTCTGAAAGTAGTTCGTTCTTTGATGAGAACACTATTGCTTCATTAAAAAGCGCTACTATATATTACGGAACCCCTAGAGAAGATGCCCCTGAGATATTAGAAGGTGGAGGCATATCAAACTTAGCAGAAGTTGAAGCAGGAAGTGGAAAATGGGTGCCCGACCCATCTTTTGATAGTGATCAGCGAATTAGAGTTAGTAGTATTAACGAGGGTGATGTGTTTCAGTTGATTCTTGAAACAGAGGAAGAGCGTTATTTCGCAACCACAACTTACATAAAATCAGTACCAATAGACTCGCTGGTTCAAGGTGATGAAACACTCTTTTCAGGTGATGAAACAGAGGTTATTGTAACATTTACAGACCCTAATGATAGTGATGATTTTTATCTTTTAGATTTAGATTTTGGAGAATTTCTGGTAACCGAAGATGAATTTTACCAAGGTCAAACTTTTGTGTTTTCATACTTTTATGACAATGATTTAGAGCTAGATACAAGCTCTGTAGTCGATATAAGCCTTTTAGGGGTAGATGAATCATTTTATAATTACATGAACCAAATTATTGTTCAGTCTGGTGGTGACCAAGGTCCGTTTCAAACGCCAGCAGCAACTGTACGCGGCAATATTATAAATATTACAGGCATCGATAATAACGAGGTTTTTGATAATGTAGAACGTTCAGTTAATTTTGCCTTGGGTTATTTTGCCATAATTGAAGAATACAAGGATAGTATAACAATTACAGACAATGAGACGAACTGATAAAGACATGCTGGTAACCGGTTTAAAACGCCTAGCCATAACAGTAGTATTAATGTTTACGGCGCCTATAGTATTGTATCAAGCATTTAAAAATCAAGAAAATTTTTTATTCTGGCCTGTTTGTATTATTGGGGTAATTCTTGCATTCTTCGCCGTTAGAACAGGCTTTAAAGGAATTATGACCATAATGGATTCTATGTTCGGTAAGAAACCAAAATCATCTTAATCTTTAGGCACTTTAGTTGTTCTCTTCCATTTGTTATACAACTTATCATAGTCGTAATCAAGAACGGTTTCTTGTCGTTCTAACTTACCCTTAGAAAAAGCACGTTGTAATATATCTTCTATTAAATAGTCTTCTTCTATTAAATCAGGATGAAATTCTTCCTTTATACTAATACTAAACAGCTTCGCTGTAGTATTGTACCAAAAGGCTCGCCAGCCATTGCGCAAGTCTTTAACCAAATCAAAAGCAGTTGTACCTGTTTGTCTGTATATTAGTTTTACTAAAATCTGACCTTCGGTTCGTGTTAACTTTTTCAATTCTTCAGAAAACTCCTCTTCAATAAACTTCTGTACTTTTTTGGTGTATTTCTTTCGCTTTCTATTATTCTTCATATCAGCCAAACTATCGTTCAACTCTACCAAGCGTTCCGCTGCCATTTTTGCATACGGATATACTTTCTGCGTTTTTCTGCGTAAAATGTAATACCGCAATTTATCATCATAAGATGAAAATTTAAGCTTGCCAAATACATAAGCCTCTTCTAAGGCAATTGAACTTTGCACCAAAGAATCACCAGCAACAATAATCATCTTTTCTGTAATAGAATCAAGTTCTTGTTCTGCAACTTGGGCATTACAAATAGAAATACCGCTGAAGAGTAAAAAAAGTAGTAAAAAGTTATGTTTCATTACCATGAGCTAAACAAAAGTCTTGCCAAAATTAACGATTAATAAAGAAGGTTATTACTAATACAACGCTAATATTCTTAAGTTTGTATCTTAAACTTACATTGATGGCTGATAAAAAAATAATTACTAAAAAGTCTGAAGACTTCTTTGAAAAATACTTGAATAATGCTGCTCCTACAGGATATGAATGGGAAGGGCAAAAAATATGGATGGATTACCTAAAACCTTATGTAGATACATTCATTACTGATACGTACGGTACTGCTGTAGGCGTTATAAATCCTGATGCTAAATATAAAGTAGTTATTGAAGGGCATTCTGATGAAATTTCTTGGTATGTAAACTACATTACCGATAACGGTCTAATTCATGTTATTAGAAACGGCGGTAGTGATCATCAAATAGCTCCATCTAAATGGGTAAATATTCATACAAGTAAAGGTATTGTAAAAGGTATTTTTGGCTGGCCGGCAATACATACTAGAAAAGGACCTAAAGAGGAAACTCCTAAAATTGAGAATATTACTATTGATGTTGGTGCCACAAATAAGGAAGAAGTGGAAAAGCTAGGGGTTCATGTAGGTTGTGTTATTACTTACCCAGATGAGTTTCAAATTCTTAACAAGAACAAATATGTTTGTAGAGCGATAGATAATCGTGCTGGCGGATTTATGATTGCTGAAGTTGCTCGTTTACTTCATGAAAATAAAGTGAAGCTGCCGTTTGGACTATACATTACAAACTCTGTTCAAGAAGAAATAGGTTTACGTGGAGCAGAAATGATTACGCAGACCATAAAACCAAACGTAGCTATCGTAACAGATGTTTGTCATGATACCACTACCCCAATGATCAACAAAGCAATACAAGGGCATACAGAAATTGGTGCTGGTCCGGTTATTTCTTATGCTCCTGCAGTTCAAAACAAATTACGTGAGCGTATCATTAAAACCGCAGAAGATAATAAAATTCCATTTCAAAGAATGGCGGCGTCTAGATCTACAGGTACAGATACAGATGCTTTTGCGTATAGTAATGGCGGCGTTGCTTCTGCGCTAATTTCTTTACCATTGCGTTACATGCACACAACGGTAGAAACGGTTCATAAAGATGATGTAGAAAACGTTATTCGTTTAATTTACGAAACACTGTTAACTATTAAGGACGGAGAAACTTTTAGCTACTTCGATTAAATTAATACAATCCCTCTTTCATCGGAGGGATTTTTTTTTATTTTATGGATGAATTAATAGACATTTTAGATGCTGATGGCAACATGACGAAGACCACCGCCATGAAGTCAGAAGCACATAAAAATGGATGGTTTCATCAAACCGTTCATATCTGGTTTTATACAAAAGATGGTAGTATTCTAATGCAACAACGTGGAAAAGAGAAAGATGTATATCCATTATTGTGGGATGTTTCTGTTGCCGGACATATTGGTGCTGGTGAAGACATTATAACATCCGCCTTGCGAGAAATACAAGAGGAAATAGGATTGACAATTTTACCTTCTGAATTAGAAAAAATAGGCATTTTTAAATCCGTCAAAAATCACTCCGAAGTACTGAAAGACTATGAATTTCATCACACATTTATCGCTAAGCTAAAATCACCATTTAGCACACTTCAAAAGCAAGACAGTGAAGTTGAAGCCTTAAAACTGATTTCTTTAAATGAATTTAGCAAGGTATTGAAAGACCCGATTAAATACAGCTATGTTCCTCATGATATTTCTTATTACAGGACTATACTTAAAGAAATACCCAACAAAGAAAACAATTTGTAAAATTTATACTCTTCTTTAAAATCCAGACTCTTCAGCCATTTTTACAACGCCAACGGTTAAAATTAAATTTGCAAAACGTCGTTGCTCACCTGTCTGTATAATCAACGTAGTATTTTGGTCTCTAATTTTATCATAGAAAGCCCAACGCTCCATTTCATCCCAAGTTACATCTCCAAGTAATTTTTTATAGGCATCGTGAATTTCAGCATTAGCTTCTGCAGGCTTTTCCATAACAATAGCTCCTTGTACCGGACAAACTTCTAATATACCTTCCAGAACTGTAAGGGCATCTAATAGGCCTGGTTTAAAATTAAGGTGTACTGTTGTAGAATTCGGACCCGACATTGCACCTACAGGCAAATTACCATCTGCAATGACCACTTGCGCAAAATGACCTGAACGTCCAAGCACTTCCATAATTGTTGGATGTATGATAGGAGTCTTTAGCATATTTATATATTAAGAAAATGAAAATAAAACGCTAGTTCGTAATTACTAACTAGCGTTCTCTATAGTTTTATGAAATGCTACATATTGTAGACACCACCATTGATATCAAGCGTAGCACCAGTAATGAAGCCATCGTATTCAGATGCTAAATACAATACTGCTCTAGCAACATCATCTGCATTACCCGCTCGTTGAATAGGAATACCTTTTGTAGTTTCTGCAGCAGATTCTTTAGTAGTATGTGTATTGTGAAATGAAGTACCTAAGATAAGCCCTGGTGCAACAGCATTTACACGTGTGCCCTGTGGACCTAATTCTGAAGCAAGTGCCCTCGTATAGGTTAAAATAGCTCCTTTACTAGTAGAATAGACTAAAGACCCTGGATGACCTCCTTTACGCCCTGCCAATGAAGCCAAGTTGACAATGCTACTATTTTCATTTTTTGCTAAATAAGGTGCTGCCGCTCTCGTTACAAACATCATTGATGTAAGGTTAATATCCATCACCTTGTGCCAAAATTCAGTTTCCATTTCGCTAAGCATTTTACGAGCAACTAATGAACCTGCATTATTTATTAAGATATTAAGACCTCCTAAAGCTTCAACTGTTTTCTTTACTAATGTATTGGCGTCTTCTTCTTTTGTTAAATCGCCGCTAATTGCAATTGCTTTTGAGTCCTTATCAGTTGCATATTTCACTAATTCATTTGCAGTATCTGCACTTGAAAAATAATGAATAGCAACATTGGCGCCACTATCAATAAAATGTTTCGTAATTGCTTCTCCAATACCCTGAGCACCAGCAGTAATGAGTATATTTTTTCCAGATAATTTACTATTATTCGTCATGATTTTTTAATTATAAAACTTGATTTCGTATTGATTTAAATCCAAATAAACCATACTATAAAGAATTGCTCAACCAAATTGGTTAACCAAATATAATCAAAAATTAATCAGTAGTATTTTATCTGATTTTAAGGCATTTAGCTCAAGTGATTTGTAAAATCTTCAACCTTACTTAAGCTATATTCTTTTTGCGAGCCTTCTTTCATATTTTTAACGATGAAGGAATTATTGCTCAACTCTTGCTCCCCTATTAAAATGACATAAGGAACATTGCGGTTATTAGCATATTTCATCTGCTTTTGCATCTTGGCACTCGAAGGATAAATATCTGCTTTAACACCAGACTTACGTAATTGACTTACCAGCTTTAAAGCTGCCATAGCTTCTTTATCACCAAAATTGACACATAATACTTGAAGTGATTGATCAATAGCTTCTGGAAAAAGATTTAAATCTTCTAAAACCAAATAAATACGATCAAGACCAAATGAAATACCCACTCCACTTACATTTTTTAGCCCGAAAATACCGGTAAGGTCGTCATAACGACCACCACCACCTATAGATCCCATTTTCACACCTTCTGGTGCTGCAACTTCGAAAATGGCTCCTGTATAATAATTTAGTCCGCGGGCAAGGGTTACATCAATAGATAAATTTGCAGATTGCAAGCCTAAAACAGCTATCGTTTCCAAGATAAAACGCAGTTCTTCCAATCCTTTTTTACCTTCTTCAGAATCTTTTAAAAGTGTATCTAATCGTTCTAATTGTTCTTCATTACTTCCTTGAGGTAAAAATAATGGAGATGCTTTTTCAATAGCTTTCTCAGAAATTCCTTTAGCAAGCATTTCTTTTTTAACGCCGTCCTCTCCTATTTTATCGAGCTTATCTAAGGCTACGGTAAAATCTATCAGTAAGTCTTTAGCACCGATAACTTCTGCTATACCAGCTAATATTTTTCTATTGTTCATTTTAATGGTTGCACCTTCCAATTTTAATTCGGAAAATACAGCATCATACAACTGGATCAATTCTACTTCTTGCAATAGGGAATCTGACCCAACTACATCAGCATCGCATTGAAAAAATTCTCTAAATCTTCCTTTTTGTGGTCTATCTGCTCTCCATACCGGCTGAATCTGATAGCGCTTAAAAGGAAAATCCAACTCATTTTGATGCATTACTACATAGCGCGCAAACGGTACGGTTAAATCGTATCGCAATGCTTTTTCTGTAATCTTCGGAGCAATACTGTTCGAATTTTTATCAGCATAAGTAGTGTCATCTACCTTGCTAATAAAATCGCCAGAGTTTAATATCTTAAAAATTAATCGATCACCTTCTTCTCCATATTTACCCAACAACGTATCTGAATTCTCAAAAGAAGGAGTTTCAATGGGCTGAAAGCCATACGTTTGAAAATTCTTTTTTATAATGTCAAAAATGTAATTACGTTTTGCAATTTCTGATGGATTAAAATCGCGAGTTCCTTTTGGTATAGATGGTTTCTGTGCCATTAATTTTTTATTGTATTACAAATATAACCTTCAAATAAATAAGGCAATATTTCAATGGTATGAATATTAGATTATAATTGTTTTAAGAAGTACCGATTACTTTTTCGAACCACTGGTACAAATCTCCTTTAGTAATTACCGCACCTTGTTGTAGCAACAAAAACTTATCTACATTCTTATCATCGGTATATGCTTTTGCAGCAGTTAAATATTCTACAAAGTCTGATTGCCAGTTTCTCTTAAACCAGTCAAAACCAACCGGAGTAGTTAAATCAATTTCTGGGTTCATCACTTTTACCGATATCAGCTTCATCTCTTTATCGGTTAAATGAAATAGGTGCATTTGCTTGGCTGAAATATTCTCTAAATAAGAAACTTTGCTCAACACTCCTTCCCAAACCAAATCACTAAAAATGTCTAGTTCTTCTTCTGCTACTTTTGGTTTATCTTTTTTTATCGAATCCCACTCATCACCCGTAATAGATTGTGTTGCCAGAAAATTAATAAATTCTGGATGTAATTCTTCCAACTGCTCTTTTGTTAGCCTCGTATATTTCATTTTGCAAAAATAAAAAGCCCTAACATATTTGTTAGGGCTTTTACAACTTAATTTTAAAAACTTAGAAGATATATCTCAATCCTACTTGTGCTTGCCATCTAGATAACAAACTAGCATCATAACCAAACGTTTCTGTCAACTCTGGATTAAAGGTGTATGTTGGTATACTAGAATCTGGATCAACTGTTACACCTACAGGCTGAATATTATTTGGTTGTTGAACCAAGCCCCAATCAGAACTGATCATATTACCAATATTCAATACATCAACACTAAATTGAATAGTATTTGTTTTTCCTTCAGATACAGTGATCTTATAATCTTGTAAGAACTTAACATCCCATCGACCTCTCCATGGTGCTAAAGCCCCATAGCGCTCTGCATACTGTCCTCTACGACCACTTAAATAATCATCTTGAGCAATAAAAGCATCAAAAGCAGCACCTTGACCTGTTCCTGAAAATTGCATTTGACCTATTTCTGAAGATGTAGGTACATAAATAAGGTCATTAATACCTGATCCATCTCCATTAATATCACCACCATAAGTATAATTGAATCTACCACCTTGAGCATATTCAAAGAATGTAGAAAGTGTAGTTCCCCACTTACCGTTACCGTATTCCCAATTTTTACTTGCTACACCAATGAATCTATGCTTATCTCCATATTTAGAAGGTGCTAAAACATCTGCATTTGCATCGTTTACAACAGGGTTACCAACAAAAGCATCTGACGTAATTTCTGCTTCAATAGAATTCACATCTTTAGCATCTAAATAGCTATAGGCCAACATTGCATACAAACCTTTATCAAAAGTCTTTTGAGCTTTTAATGAGGCATTCCAAATTCTACCCTTATTTGAGTTTGTAAAAACATAAGGACCAGCCCCTAAACCAAAGCTGTTTAATAAATCTCCTTCAGTATACGTAGCTCTTTTATCAACCCCTGACAAATTACCTGATGGAGAAGTCAATGCCCAGTTTTGAACATGTGGTCCATTGATATCCTTAGTATAAGATAAATCTGCAGTAAGCACCATACCATTATCTAAACGTTTATCTGCACCTAAATTAGTTCTCCAAACTTGTGGAAACTTATAATCTGGATCAACCGCTTGCAAGAAAAATACATCTGGTGATGAAATTTGATTTCCTAACCATACGAATGGGAAACGACCTGTAAACAAACCAGAACCACCACGTAATTGTAATGATCTATCACCGTAAACATCATAGTTAAAACCTACTCTTGGTGAAATTAACCAATCATTAGATGGCATTTGAGTATTGTCTATAAATACGGTTTCACCTGTATTTGGATTTTGGTATGGTTGATCAGCAATAACAAAACCTCTGTCGATTACATCTTGTGCTTTTGTTGCAGAATCAAAAAACAACGGCTTATCGAAACGAACACCGTATGTTAATTTAAATTTCTCGCTTAAATTCCATTCATCTTGAACGTAAAATGCTAATTGACCAACATTAGTTTCTGCCAAAGCCCAACCTTCGCCATCTGGTACGGCATTGTTAGCGTTAAAAGTAGCTTGTGGACCTGCAAAATCATAAGTGCTAGCATCAAAATCTGCAATATCTACACCACCGAATAAATCAAAACCATAAGCGGTTAAGTTAAACGAGTTATCAAACATGAATTTTTCTAATGAAAAACCTACAGTATAAGTATGATCACCTTTGTAAAAATTAAGGTTGTTGGTAATTTGAATTACCTTTTGATCCAATCTATTATTTGCTGAAAATGGTTCATGACCAGCAATTATATAATTAGAACCATCTTTTGTAATGTTTATAGAAGGAGCCGGTGTAGAAAACGGATTTCTAAAATCGTTAAAATGAGTATAGCCAACTTGTAATTTGTTAGATGCAGTTTCTGACAAAGTTGAGTTTAATTCAACTTGAATAGATTTAAGCTCATTGTTTATTTCATATCCTGAATTCTGAAACTGTAATGTGTTTGCATTAGGACCTCTAAATTGTATTGCCGTTGGGTGAGCTGGTTTTTGTTTAGATGCATTCAAGAAGTTATAAATAACCGCTAAACGGTTATTGTCATTTATATTCCAATCTAACTTTAAAAGACCTTTTGTAGATTCTGCGTCATGTGTAAAACCTTGATAAGCACCTGGATCGTAACCTGCAGCCAATAATTGATTTTGCACATTTATTAAATCACTTTCTAGTACTCTAGATTCGTTTATTGCTCCTGAGCCTGTATTTGGCACCCAACCATTAGTACCTAAATCTGTACGTTCGTCTCTTTCAAAGTTAGCGAAGAAGAACAATTTATTTTTTACTATTGGACCACCGATACTAACACCGTATTGACTTTGGTCTAATTTAGGCTTTACAATCTCATCGCCTTTAATTTTACCACCGGTCATATCTTCATTTCTAAAGAAACCATATACGGTACCGTGAAATTCGTTAGAACCACTTTTAGTCACTGCATTTACAGAAGCTCCCGTAAAACCTGATTGCGTAACATCATATGGTGCTGTAGATACTTGAATTTGCTCAATTGCATCTAAAGATATTGGTTGTGAATCTGTTTGACCACCTGGTGTAGCTGCATCCAAACCAAAAGGGTTGTTGAAAATAGCTCCATCTAAAGAGAAATTATTGAATTGATCATTTCTACCTCCAAACGAATTACCACTTGCCGTTGGCTCTAAACGTGTAAAATCTGCGGCAGAACGTGAAATAGTTGGTAAACGTGTTAATTCTCTTCTACCCACACTTGTTTCTGCACCAGTACGGTCGCTACTAAAAGTACCCGAACGATCAGATACTACAGTAACTTCGTCTAATGCTTGACTTTCACTTGCTAATTTAATATCAACATTGAAAGTTTGCCCTAATGACAAATTAACATCAGTAAGTTCGTAAGGTTTAAAACCTACATATGAAATTTCAACTTTGTAAGGACCGCCAACACGAAGGTTCAAAAGATTGAATCTACCATCTTCATTGGTAATTGATCCATACTTAGTACCTGTTGGGGTGTGGACAGCGACAATATTTGCGCCAAATAATGGTAAATTTTGGTCATCCATTACTAAACCTCGAATATTAGAGGTGGTAACTTGACCGTAGGTTGCGCCTGCAAAAAGCAGCAACAATACTTTAAAAAACAAGTTGTTTTTCATTTTTATTGGTTTTGAGTTATTTATGAGTTCTTTAACAAAAATACCAATAAAAAAAGAGCTATGCAGGCATAGCTCTTTCAAATTTATCAACTTAGATAGTTAATTATTTTTTTTCGGCAACTACTTCGAAACCAAAATCAACAATCACCTCACGGTGTAATCTAATTTGTGCGTTGTAAGGTCCAGTTCTTTTAACTGCACCACCTTGAATGCTAATGAATTTTTTGTCAATTGCATGACCTTCTTTTTCAATTGCAGCAGCTAAATCACCATTAGTAACAGAACCGAATAATTTATCGGCAGTTCCTGTTTTAGCAGTAATTTTTAATTCTAAAGCTTTTAATGCTTCTTCTACTTTCTTAGCAGCGTCAACAACTTTCTTATCTTTATGTGCTCTTTGCTTTAAGTTCTCAGCTAAAACTTTTTTAGCAGAAACAGTAGCCATAGCAGCTAAGCCTTGAGGTATAAGGAAATTTCTTCCGTAACCGTTCTTAACATTTACTACGTCGTCTTTAAAACCTAAATTTTGTACGTCTTCTTTTAATATAAGCTCCATGATTCTTTTCTTTTATTTTAATAAATCAGCAACATATGGCATTAACGCCAAATGACGAGCTCTTTTTACGGCTTGTGCCACTTTTCTTTGATACTTCAATGAAGTTCCAGTAAGTCTTCTAGGTAACAATTTACCTTGCTCGTTTACCAACTTCAATAAAAAATCAGCATCTTTATAATCTACGTACTTAATACCAGATTTTTTAAAACGACAATACTTCTTCTTAGTGTTGGTTTCAATGTTTAATGGAGTAAGATACCTGATCTCTCCATCTTTCTTTCCTTTTGCCTGTTGTTGTAATGTTGCCATAATACTTAAGCTTTAGCGGTTTTGTTTCTTGTTCTTCTTTTTTCTGCCCATGCAACAGCGTGCTTGTCCAACTTAACGGTCAAGAAACGCATAACACGTTCATCTCTTCTAAACTCCTGTTCGTAAGGTGTAATTACCTCACCAGTGTTAGTAAATTCAAACAAGTGGTAAAATCCACTCTTTTTGTTTTGAATAGGATAAGCTAATTTTTTTAGCCCCCAATTCTCTTTAGCTACCATTTTGGCGCCATTGTTAATTAAGAAATCTTCGAATTTCTTAACTGTTTCCTCTATCTGAACATCAGATAGAACGGGATTCAAAATGAAAACAGTTTCGTAATGGTTCATATTATATTTGTTTTTAAAGAGTGCAAAAATAGATATTTTTTTAAAATAATTATAAGAAATACGAATATTCTTCGTTATTAAATGGTAACAACATTAAAAATTAATCCAAATCTTAAATATATCATCATTACCAATTACACGATCAACAGTGCATTGTTCACATCTTTTGTTGCAGTTCAGCATGTTTTTTCTGTTCTTTGTCGATGATTTAACCCCACAAATCAACCCTTATGAAGTTAAGAAGTATCATCGTTGACGACTCATCTATGCAAAGGATGGCCGTTGCCAAGTTGGTAAACAATCATCCGAATTTGACAATGGTAGCTGAATACAGTAATGCTATCGAGGCTAAAAACGGAATCAAGAACCATGAGATCGATCTTATTTTTCTTGATGTTGAGATGCCAATTATCACAGGATTTGACCTACTCGAGTCCCTAGAAAACAGTCCTCAGGTAATTTTGATTACCGGTAAACCAGATTATGCACTTAAAGCATTTGACTATGACGTAACGGATTATTTACATAAACCGATTACCATGGCACGTTTTGATGCATCTGTTAAAAGAGCTGTAGCAAACTACGAACAATTGCACAGAGTCAACGAAGACGAAGAGCACATTTTCGTGAAGAGTAACCTAAAGAAAAGAAAGGTTATTTTAAAATGATATTAAGTGGATTGAAGCACTTGGTGACTACATAAAATTAGTAACTGATGAAGCTAATATCGTAATCTTATCAACAATGAAGTCTTTTGAAAAGCAATTGCCAGAAGATAAGTTTTTAAGAATTCACAAGTCATACATCATTAACCTAGAAAAGGTTGAAAAATTCAACAGTAAAAATGTTGAAGTTAGCGGTAGATCAATACCTCTAAGTAGAAATAAAAAGACAGAACTAGCCGAAGCGCTAAGTAACGTATAATATATGGTATAATTTTACTTTCAAAAAAGACCGCTAATTAGCGGTCTTTTTTAGTTATATATGGTCAACATTATATATCACCCTTACACTTCTATACATTGCCACAGCTTTAAACGATTTTTCTATTCGCCTAATATTTGCTTTTGTCTGTGCCAATGAATGCACTTTTTGAACTTTTATTACAATATGCTTTAAATATTGATTTCTAATTCTTGCTACTGGAGGGTATTCTGGTCCCAAAACAGTACCACCAAAATTAGTACGTAATGCCCCTGCAAACCAATCTGCAGCTTCATTCAGCACATTGTAATTTTTATGCTTAAATGTTACTTTAATAATTCTATTTACCGGAGGGTATTTAAATTGCTCTCTTTCATACAACTGCTCAGTATACATACCTTCATAATCACTTGTAGTTACTTGTTTTAATATTTGATGATATGGATTATAGGTTTGTATAACAACACGACCTCTTTTTTTGGTTCGCCCTGCCCTACCTGATACTTGAGTTAATAATTGATAGGTTCTTTCATGAGCGCGATAATCTGGAAAGTTCAATAAAGAATCTGCATTCATAACTCCTACCAAATTCACATTTCTAAAATCAAGACCTTTAGTGATCATTTGTGTTCCTACCAAAATATCTAACTCATGCTGCTCAAAAGCCGTAATTATCTTTTCATAACCGTGTTTGCCCCTGGTAGTATCTAAATCCATTCTACCAACCTTAGCTTCTGGGAATAATGCCGAAACCTCTTTCTCTATTTGCTCGGTACCAAAACCTTTGGTATCTAAATCTGGACTACCGCATGCAAAACAAATTTCTGGTAATGCCGTATGATGACCACAGTAGTGGCAACGTAATTGATTTCTATATTGATGATAAGTTAAACTAACATCGCAATTGGGACATTGCGGAGTATGTCCACATGTTAAACACTCCATTAATGGCGCAAAACCTCGCCTATTCTGAAAAAGTATGATTTGTGCACCTTCCTTTAAGGTTTCTTCAATTTCCATAAAAAGACGCTCGGAGAAATGACCTTTCATCTTTCTTTTTCTAGAAGCTTCTTTTATATCTACCAACTCCATTTCAGGCATTAGCACATTACCATATCGTCTAGTTATTTCTGCATAACCATATTTACCCGTTTGTACATTATAATAACTTTCTACACTTGGTGTTGCAGAACCTAACAGAATACTTGCCTTATGTAAATGACCTAATACTATTGCAGCATCTCTAGCGTGATATCTTGGTGCTGGATCAAATTGCTTAAAAGAACTCTCATGCTCCTCATCTACAATTACCAACCCTAGCTTACTAAATGGTAAATACATTGCTGAACGTGCGCCTATTACCAATTGCGCCTTAGGTTTTGCTTGTAAAACGTTTTGCCAAACTTCTACACGTTCTTGAACATTATACTTAGAATGGTAAATAGCAATCTTTTCTCCAAAATACTCTTGTAGCCTACCTATAAGTTGTGTGGTTAGGGCTATTTCCGGTAATAAATATAATGCCTGCAACCCCTTTTCAAGACATTCTTCTATCAGTTTTACATAAACTTCTGTTTTACCTGAAGATGTTACACCTTTTAACAAGGTAACTTTATTGGCTTTGAAAGAAGTTTTTATATCTAGTAAGGCTATTTCTTGATATTCATTTAAATCCTTAGTATCAGAATTATCTGGATCACCATCATAATTGACTCTATCGGTCTTTATAAAATATTCCTCTAAAATTCCCTTATCGACTAATGATTTTATTACTGCTTTAGAGCTGTTGCTAGATTTTTCAAGCTCAGAAACCTTTATCGGATTTTGACTTTTTCCCTGTAATTGAAATAAGGACAATACTACCTGACTTTGCTTAGGCGCCCTCGTAAGTGAATTTAATAATTCTTCTAATTTTTCATCTGATGTATGCTCTGCACCCAATTTAACATACCTAACTAACTTTGGCTTGTATTGATCATATACTTCTTCTTTTAAAACAATTACTTTTTTCTCTAATAATCGTTGAAGAATTGGCAGTACATTTTTACGGTCTATTATGGAAGAAACTTCTTGAACCTTTAGTATAGCTTGATGTTGCAACGCTTCAAACACCAAAAATTCATCATCTAGAAGTTCATTTTCATCTATTTCGTATTCCGTATTTCTAAGAACCAAGGTTTCACTCTCCAATAAAAAAGCACTAGGTAACGCGCTGCGTACCACTTCACCCAAGGTACACATGTAATAAGAAGCTATCCATTCCCAATGTTTAAGCTGGATCTCATTTACAATGGGGTATTCGTCTAATAGCTCATGAATTTCCTTTGCCTCATAGACTTCTGGCGGATTATTGTGAATACCTTGAACTAGCCCAGTGTATATTTTAGATTTACCAAATGGTACTGCTACACGCATACCTGGCTTCAGTAATGCCGCTTCTTCTTCGGTTATACTGTACGTAAAACTTTTCTCTAGCGGAATAGGTAATATTACATTAATAAAGTTCGCCATAGTTATCCCTCCACACGTATCCATGTTTGGGTTCTGTAGATAAATGCCAAATACCCGCGCACTTTTAACTCATCTTCATTTTCTGGATTTAACCATATCTTAAAACGAAAAGTCATTGCTTGTTCTGGATCAAATAGTCGTTTACCCTTCCATTCTCCATCATCATGCAACTCGCCGTCTGTAATAATCTCCATACCGGTTACGGGTTTATCTTTTAATTCTCCATCGCATTTATCACAAATTCTTCCTTCTTGCCCTTCTTCTAAAATCTTAACGACTTTACCATACATCTTTCCTTCTTTCTTATAGATTTCAATTACACCTTTTGGCAAACCTGTGCGGTCATCAATTGTTTTCCACTTACCAAAAACCGACTGAGCAGAAATGCTCATTGTAATAAATACTGTGAATAGAATAGTTAACTGTATGCTCTTATTTATCATTCTTTTTTGTGATTTTACGTAATGTATTCAGCGATGCGTTCAGTTCGAACCCAAGTAGCAATATATTAGAATTTAGCCATATGTAGACCATTAAAATTAATAATCCACCTAACGCCCCATATAATTCATTGTATCTGGCGAACTTTTCAACATAAATACCGAAAAGATATGATGTTAATAAAAACAAGGTAGTTGTCATTAAGGCTCCAAAAGAAAAAAACTTTGCTTGCTTACCTTCTCTAGTACCAAAATAATAAAGTATAGCAGTAGTAAAATAAGATAGAATTATAAAAAATAATATTTTAGCTATTTGCACACCTACAACTTCATCTTCACCTAAAATATATCCGCCTTGCTTTGCAGCAAACTCAGACAAATATCCCAAGACATAAAATTCAAAGTATATATACGCTACAAAACCTACTATAATTAAAATTGCTAAAATTAAACCCACCATCAAGGCATATAAATATTGCCTAAAAAAATGTCGTGTTAGATCGATGTGATACGATGTTTCAAAACCTCCAAAAATGGAATTTACACCGTTGGCAATTAGAAATATTGAAAGTAAAAATGCCGATGACAACAGACCTCCTCTTTTTTGATCTTTAATCTGCTGAAACACCTCTCCAAAATAATCGCCGGTGGCACTTGGTAAAAATGACTCTAAAAATAACTGAAATTGCACATCAAAATCGCCATGTTCAATACTAATATACGACACCAAAAAAGGCACCAAAGTCACCATAAAAATGATTAATGGAAATAGCGCCATAAATAAGCTAAAGGCAATAGCACTAGCGCGTGTAGACAAAGTACCTCTTAAAATACCAAGCACATACATTTCTATAAGGTCGTAAACGGAAAGTCCCTCAAAACCGGGCAGCCTGATTTGTTTTAACAATCTGACCAACCAATTTACAATAGGAATTTTTTCTAGCTTTTCTTCGACCTCTAAAGACATCTATACCGCTTTTAAACTCAAATCTAAATTATAAACCGAATGTGTTAATGCACCCGAAGAAATATAATCTACACCGCATTCTGCATAATCCCTAATCGTTTTTTCATTAATACCGCCCGAAGATTCTGTTAAACAGGTATTACCTATTAATTTTACAGCCTTGCGTGTATCTTCATAATTGAAATTATCAATCAATATTCTATACACACCTTCTGTCTCTAAAATTTCTTTGATTTCGTCTAAGTTTCTTGCCTCTACAATAATCTTTAAATCACGACCCGTTTCTTTTAAGTAGTTTTTAGTCTTGTTGATTGCTTTTGTAATTCCGCCAGCAAAATCAATATGGTTATCCTTTAGCATAATCATATCGTACAATGCGAATCTGTGATTTTCTCCACCACCAATTTTTACCGCCCATTTCTCTAGCGCACGAATACCTGGTGTTGTTTTTCTGGTATCTAGAATTTTTGTACCGGTACCTTTCAAAAGATTTACGAACATATGGGTCTTGGTAGCAATGGCACTCATTCTTTGCATTGCATTCAATACCAAACGCTCAGCTTTTAATATGCTTTGTGAACTGCCTTCTACATAAAACACGATATCACCGTGACTTACAGGCGTACCATCTTTTATCAGCACTTCTATCTTTAAATTAGGATCAACAAAATAAAATACGAGTTCTGCAAAATCTACTCCGGCAATGATTCCTTCATCTTTTACTAATAATTTTGCTTTACCTGTAGCAGTATCAGGAATGCATGCCAACGAACTATGATCACCATCACCAACATCTTCACGAATGGCATTTGCTATGATTAATGTAATCTCTTCTTTAAATTGTTCTTCTGAAATCATATGTATTAAATCTATTGTATTGCTAATTTACAAATCCATTTGCGAAATTGATTTACTTTTGACATATGACTATAAAACTTTTAGCTATTGGCAAAACAGATAGCTCTCAACTACAAGAACTCATTGAGGTATATCAAAAGCGATTACAGCATTACATCAATTTTGAAATTGAACTAATACCTGATTTAAAAAAGACCAAAAACTTATCTGAAGACCAGCAGAAAGATAAAGAAGGCGAACTTATTCTTAAGAGACTAGCACCTACAGATGTTTTAATTCTTTTCGATGAAAAAGGAAAACAGTATACGTCTGTTGAATTTTCTACCTTTTTACAAAAGAAAATGAATTCGGGTATAAAACAGTTAGTTTTTTTAATTGGAGGACCTTACGGATTTAGTAATGAAATCTATTCAAAAGCATCTGGAAAAATAAGTTTATCGAAAATGACCTTTTCTCATCAAATGGTACGCTTATTTATAACTGAGCAAATTTATAGAGCATATACTATTTTAAAAAACGAACCCTATCACCATCAATAATTTAATGAAATAAGGAGTCATAAAATACGCTATGCCTGTTTCTCAAGTGATTTTACCATATTCTCTGAAACACCTTCTAGATCAGTAAGTTCTTCCATTAAAAAAGAGATGAGCTCTTCTTTATGCTCTACATTTTTTTCAATCTTAAGCACATGGTTGTAGTTCTTTATATTTTTCATGTGAGAATTAAAAGCATGTGTTTGATGCCATGCAATCTCTTTTAATTTCTGATTTTGAATCGCCATCTTTTTTATAGAAGGATTAATAAAAAAGAAAATCTCGATTATTAAAATCAATAAAGAAAACACTGCAAGTTCTAATTCTATGACCATTAACGTTTCAACATCTTCTTCTGAAGCCTTTTGCAATTGCCCCACAATGGTATCCATAATTATTAAAAACTGATCTGATGCAGCTGATAGCTTCTCTAAATCAATAGATTTTAATTGATTAAAATCATTAGTTGTTTCTAAAATAAAATTTAGATATGGTTGTAATCGATCAAAGTTTTTTTGAATTTCGACATTATCTAATTTTGGTATTCCTGTCGCATCATTACCTTTTTGCAACGAAATATTTGAATTAGAAAATTTATTCATCGCCAATCGTAATTTCCCATAATCACAAGTGCCATACCTGCATTCATAAACACTTTTTACAATGGACTGAGACAGCATTCTTTGCCTACCCGCCACATTAATTCTTAATGCATCTTGTCTCTGTCTAGCTAAGGAAAATTGTATTATAGACTGTATTACAATCGTCAATACAATTACAGTAAAAACCAGCAGGTAATAGTTATTGAAACTTTTACCAGATTTTAATTTCGATAAAATCTTTTTCCACATAATTAAAGGTATTTCCTACAAAACATAATTGTACCATTACCATAACCTTGTAGAACTAAAAATGTTGTAATAAATAGTACAAAATTGGTCAAAAAAAAAGCACAAGTTTCTCAACTTGCACTTTAGATATAAAAGGATTTTACACCTATTGATTTTGACAGCCTCTACAAGACCTAGTATAGTACTCTAAATTTGATAGTATTTTCAACTTTTCTCAAAGCCTTAATGACATCTTTATTATACTCTTTATCTAAATCTGTAATTACATAACCTACTTCATTATCAGTAGACAAATATTGGCTATTGATATTTAACTCATATTCAGCTAATACCTTATTGATTTTAGCCATAATACCAGGTACATTCTTATGTATATGCAAGAATCTGTGAGATTTATTCTGTTTTGGCAAACGAATGTTCGGGAAATTAACAGCATCAACTGTGTTACCAGAATTGATGTAATCCATTATTTTATTAGGAACGAAATCTGCAATATCGCGCTGCGCCTCTTCTGTACTACCACCAACATGCGGAGTCAAAATTACATTGGCAAAGCCTTGTAATTTTGTATGAAAATCTCCATTACTAGCAGGCTCATCTGGATAAACATCTACTGCCGCACCACCAATATGACCATCTTTCAATCCTTCAGCAAGGGCATCGATGTCAACTACAAAACCTCTAGAAAGATTTATTAACATAGCACCTTTCTTCATTTGCTTTATTTCACGCTCACCAATAAAGTTTTTGTTCGCTTTATTATCATCTATATGTAACGTAACTACATCAGAAACATTTAATAAATCTTCTAGCGTATTGCATTTTACCGCATTACCTAAAGCTAATTTATCATCTACATCATAGTAATACACACGCATACCCATGGCTTCTGCTAAAACTGATAATTGCTTACCAATGTTACCATAACCTACAATACCCAAGTTTTTACCACGAACTTCTCTTGATCCAGCAGCTGTTTTTTGCCATTGACCATCATGAATTTCCCTACTACGATCAAATACACTACGCATTAACATAATAATCTCACCTATAGCCAACTCTACTACAGACCTTGTATTACTGTAAGGGGCATTAAAAACTACAACTCCTTTCTTCTTGGCAGTCTCTAAATCTATTTGGGTAGTACCAATACAAAAAGCACCTACTACCAATAATTTATCGGCAGCATCTAAAATAGTTTGGGTAACCTGTGTTTTAGAGCGGATACCAAGCACGTGTACGCCCTTGATTTTTTCTAGCAGCTCTTCTTCAGACAAGCTATGTTTAATCAATTCAACGGAAAAACCGTCTTCTGATAAATTATCAAATGCAGCTGTGTGCACATTTTCTAATAATAGAACCTTAATTCTATTCTTTGGGTACGAGATATTTCTTGGCAACTTGTTCACAAATAAAAATTCATCTAAACTTGGTGTAACATAATCCGCATTACTAGCGGCTTTTTCTCTATGCACGTTTTCGGTATATGCAAAAAACTTATGTGCTATACCTGCTTCGCGCATTACATAATCACTGTAACCATCTCCTATCACTTGAACTTCCCCGTCCAAATTCATTTGCTTCAAGCAATCAATTTTGCCGTTATGCTGAGATAGCACATTCTTTTCATCGAAACCGATGATATTCCCTTCTTCGTCGAATTTAAACGTATTTGCATACACTCGATCAGATGGTATATTATATTCTTTTACAATAGGATCAATAAACTCTTTAAAGCCACAGGATATTACATAAATATCATCTGCATACTTTTCAAAAAAATCTTTATTCGCAGCTATAGACTTAGATATTTTATTTCTAAGATTATCAACCAAACCGTCTAAATCTTCCTTTTTGGCATGTAATAACTTAATTCGACGCTCTAAAGACTCCGTAAACGAAATATCGCCATCTATTCCTAAATTGGTGATTTTCTGTATTTCTTTAATAACCTCGTCTTTGTTAGATCTTCCCTCTAAAGTCATTTCAGCAAGAACATCTAATGCTTCTACCCTAGTCAACGTACTATCGAAATCAAAAACGTATTTTCTACTAACTTCTACCATTATTCTCTTTTGGTTGGATAAGAATTTTTGTTATTAAAATAAGAAGCAAAAGTAAAAATTTAATTTATCCTGATAAATGATATCCTGTAAATAAAACAAAAAGGTTATGTTATGGTGCAAATTGACAAAATGATCATCTTTTAATCTAAAAATTGAAGAACTGATAATGAGAAGCCTTCAGTCTTATACGTGCTATTATGATCCCCAGGTACTCTTTTTAAACTGCCACTTTTAAATATTTTACTTAATTCTTCTGCATTTCCGTTATCATTATCCTCATCACCACAAATTACTAATACGTTTATATCTATTTTATTTAATTCGCTTACCGAAGTTACAGGTTGAAATTTTTGCTGCAAATGTAATGAGCGTAAATCTGCTTTAATAGATTTTGCATAGTCTACCGCACCTTTGGTTATCTCATTTATATCGCCATCAAAGGCTTTTGCGAACATGATTCTTCTATCCCAATCGGCATTTGTAAAATCTATACCCATACCACCTAAAACCGCTTTCTCTATACTATCGTCTTCTGTCAGTAATTTTGCCAAAACAATACTTCCTCTTGAATAACCTACAGCTTTATACTTGTCTACATCTAAGTGATTCATTAATAATACCACATCTTTTACTTCGGCATTACCTTGATACGCTTCTTCATTTTGAGGTTTATCTGAATCTCCATTACCGCGTAAATCAGGAATGATCACGCGATAGCCAGCATTTAACAAATCTTTCTTTAAAGCCGTTTTATCCCAAGACTTTCTAGAATTTATAAATCCGTGTAACAATAGTACCACCTCACCACTACCCTCATCTGTATAAGCGATTTGTACGCCGTCAAATGATTCAAATTTACCTGATTGGGAAATAGTTTTTTGAGAGAATATGACCAGCAACAAAAAGAATAAAAAATACCGTGATGACATTATGCTTTTATTTAAGAGATATATAGAAGCCCCGCCAAGATTGCTAACCCAAAACTTACTAAAGTACCTATTAAAATATACTCTGTTAGCTTTCTATTATTGCGCTCTTTAAGATCATTGAATCTAAAAACAGATTTCGCAGCTATTAATAAGCCAATAACTTCCCACCTGCCTATTACTATAAATATTAAAACGAATAGTCGTTCTATCATACCAATATACTTACCTGCATTTGGTAATGATTTGTGATCCGTCTCTATCTGATTAGACATTCCCTCTAAAATCATCCCCATTATAATTGCTGCCGGATAGGTTACAAAAACAATGGCAGTAACTAAATACCAGTCTAAATTTTCGAATAAAGATATAGTGTGAGTGTATAGATCTGTGTAAAAAGCACAGCAATATATGACTAGTATATGTAGGATCTGATCAATAAAAAACGGAATGCTTTTATTCTTAAATAAATCATTTGAATATAATTTCAATACATCAATGACAAAATGAGCTATGGTTATTATTAGGGCAATTTTCCAGAGAGACAAATCCCAAAGAAAAAGCATATATAAAGCAAAATGCAATAGCACGTGCAAGTATAGAAACTTAGATTTTATTTTATTCGATTGCTTGTGAAGTACCCATCTTGTAGGCTGCAAAACAAAATCTCCAATTAAATGAGCCAATACTAGTTTTATAAAAATCAACATATTTATTTACTGGTAATTAATTCTTTGTAATATGACAATACATCTAAAACCAAATCTAATCTTGCTCTTTTTAAACGCTGACTTACGGCAGACTGTTTAATACCTAATTGTTGTGCAATTTCTTTTTGTGAATAATGCGGATAGTCTAATGACAATGTTACTATTTCTGCAGAAACTACACTCCAATCATCCATAAAATCTAATGCTAAGCGTAACATTAAATTTAAAGTTCGATCATATGCTTTTTCTCCTGTTGCAATACTAAGATTTATTTTACTCTCTTTAAGTGTTTCGAAATTACGCCCAGAGCGCTGGTATGCAGGTCCGTTAGATTCGGTTACTCCTGTACCAATATAGGTTTCTAAACCTATACCAATACCCATTCTTACATCTAAACCTTTTATAGTCTTTAGCATTGCTTTTATACGAATAGCCGTAAATAATGCATTTTTTTCAGTAACCTTTAACTGAAATTCATCACCACGATATATCTCCCAGTTCATTGGCGAAGCACCAAATTGGTTAAAGTAATTCTTCAATAAATCGATCCATTGAGCACTAGGATGATTTTCAGAATTAATAATATCTCCGGTAATTATAGCTATCATGGTTATTAGTTAAAACGCTAATATATTAAATTATAAGCTAATTAGTTAATATTTTGTATTATTAGTGCAGTCATTAATACAGATAAATAAAAATTATTTAGAACCAACGCCTTGTTAAGATACAATAATCTTTAAAGGAACGCCCAAATTTATCTAAGAGAATTCTTTCTTCTGGAATAATCTGAAAACGGTTCATATAACCCACAAACCCAGCAGCGATCAGTGTATTGAAAGCATTTCCTAAAAACACACCTAAAGCTAAAAGTAAAAGAAGCAGCGCTAAATACATAGGGTTTCTAGAAAATTTAAAAATTCCGCCTACTACTAAATTAGAAGCTTTATCAGGTTTTGTTGGATCTATAGTTGTATTTGCTCTTTTAAATTGAAACAATGCCAATAAGGCTATTACAATACCAATACCAACTAAAATTTTGGCAAACAACATTCTCCCATAAAAATCAAAATAACCCATCGGCAAAAATTCTGCCAATAGATACATCATTAATCCGAAACACAAAAACACTAAAGCCGGCGGTACTTTTAACTCCATTTTATAAAATTACTACTTTTGCTGATGTAAATTGACAAACTAGATTTCAAAATGTTCCCATGAAGCTTGTATTCGCCACGCACAACCCAAACAAATTAAAAGAAATTCAGCAACTGGTACCATCATATATTGAACTAGTTAGTTTAGATATGATTGGATGTATGACCGATATACCCGAAACTGCCACCACCCTAGAGGGCAATGCTAGAATAAAAGCAGATTTTATAACAAATACGTATCAACTACCTTGCTTTGCAGATGACACAGGCCTCATTGTAGATTCTCTCAATGGTGAACCAGGCGTATATTCGGCAAGATATGCAGGTGCCGAAAATGATTCAAACGCTAATATGGACAAACTATTAGCTAACTTAAGTGATAAACAGAATAGAAATGCTTACTTCAATACTGTAATTGCCTTAAACTTAAACGGTAAAACCCATATATTTGACGGAAGCATACACGGCGAAATTATAGAAACAAAAAAGGGAGATAACGGATTTGGTTATGATCCTATCTTTCAACCAAAAGGTTATAAAAAAACTTTTGCGCAATTGCCCTTATCCATTAAAAACAAAATAAGCCATAGAGCTCTAGCATTTAAAAAATTGATTACCTATTTAAATAGTACTCATGATAAATAAAAAAGACAACGGTGAAACTGTAGTAGTATCAGTAGCATCAGAACGAGCAGAAGCTATTGGCGGTGTACTAATAGCTTTATTTGCCGCGCTTATGGCAATATCACAAATGGTGAATGGCGAATTAGAAGAAGAAATGATGATTGCCCACAACAATGTAGTGAGCTATTCTAGCTGGTACCAGTCTAAAAGTATTAAAGAAAGCTTGAAAGAAAGTGAACTAGATTATTTAAGTACTTTAATTGAAAGCGGTATTGTAAAGGAAGAAAACAGACCGGTAATAGAACAAAGAATAGCTATTGTAAAAGATAAAATAGTAAAGTACGAATCAGAAAAAACAGAAATCTTACTAGGGTCTGAGCATGTAGGTAAAGAAAACTGGGTTCAAGACATAGAGGGGGAAATGGGAATTATTACCGGAGTTAAACAATGGGAAAAATTGACCCGAACCTATGATTACGCGACCAAAAAATTTGACTATGCATTACTATTTTTTCAAATATGTATTGTACTTGGCGCCGTTTGTATCATTATTTATGACAGCCCAGTGCTACAAAAAGGGCTAATTGTGCTTATGATTATCTTTGGAATTTCGGGTACATTCCTATCTATATATGGCTATACGCTAGCTCCGTAATATTACTTTCTAATAAATTATTCTGATTCAATTATTAGCAGTACCTTTGCCGCTTAATTAACGCCGCTGGTATAGCATGTGTTGCCCTGAGTCTAAATAGGTTATATACGATAATCGCTCTATGCAACATTCATATTTGCGATTTAGTATACATATTTATGACAAAGTTTGAAGCACTGGGACTGCAGAAGTCCTTATTAGATGCTATTACTGATATGGGTTTTGAAACCCCATCAGAAGTTCAAGAAAAAGCAATCCCAATTTTACTGGAAGGTGAAACCGATCTAGTTGCCTTAGCGCAAACAGGTACAGGTAAAACTGCCGCATTCGGTTTTCCATTAATTCAAAAAATTGATAGTAATAGTAGAACCACACAAGGTTTAATATTATCACCAACTCGTGAGCTATGCTTACAGATTACGAAAGAAATGCAAGCGTATTCAAAATACGAACGTAATATCAATGTAGTTGCCATTTATGGTGGTGCAAGTATTACAGACCAAGCAAGACAGATTAAAAGAGGTGCGCAAATTATTGTTGCAACGCCTGGTCGTATGAAAGATATGATCAGTAGACGTCTTGTTGATATCTCTAATATAGATTATTGTATTTTAGATGAGGCAGATGAAATGCTGAACATGGGCTTTATGGAAGATATCAAAGATATTCTTTCTGGTACGCCTGATGAAAAATCTACATGGTTGTTCTCTGCAACTATGCCTAGAGAAGTAGCTACTATTGCTAAAAAATTCATGCATTCTCCACAAGAAATTACAGTGGGTGCAAAAAACTCTGGAGCATCAACCGTACAACATGAATATTATGTTGTTGGTGGTAGAGATCGTTACCCAGCTTTAAAAAGATTAGCAGATACAAACCCAGATATATTTTCAGTTATTTTCTGTAGAACAAAACGTGATACTCAAAAAGTTGCCGAAAATTTAATCGAAGACGGCTACAATGCAGGGGCTTTACATGGAGATTTAAGCCAAAACCAAAGAGATTTGGTGATGAACTCTTTTCGTAAAAGACAAATTCAAATGCTTGTAGCAACTGATGTTGCTGCGCGTGGTATTGATGTTGATGACATTACACATGTTATTAATTACCAATTACCAGATGAAATTGAGACGTATACCCACCGTAGTGGTAGAACAGGTAGAGCTGGTAAATCTGGTATATCTATGGTTCTTGTTACTCGTGGTGAACAACGCAAGATAAAGGCCATAGAGAACAAAATCAATCAAAAATTTGAATTGAAAAAAGTTCCTTCGGGAATGGAAATCTGTGGTATTCAATTACATCACTTAGCCAATAAAATAAAAGATACTGAGACTAATTCTGATGTTGACCCTTATTTACCTGAAATCAACGAGATACTAGAAGGTATTGACCGTGAGGAATTAATAAAGAAATTAATTTCTGCCGAATTTACAAGGTTCTCTAACTACTATAACAAGTCTAAAGATTTAAATTCTTCTGACAGCGGTAGAGATAGAGAAAGAAGCGATGGCCGAAGAGGTGGTGAAATACCAACTAGTGGTGCTGTTCGTTACTTCATAAACGTTGGTGAAAAAGATGGTTATGATTGGATGTCACTTAAAGACTTCATTAGAGATACAGTAGGACTTGGACAAGAAGATGTCTTTAAAGTTGATGTTAAGGAAAGTTTTTCATTCTTTAATACTGAAAGTGAATCTACACAACAAATTCTTGAAAAATTTACAGAGTTTAAAGTTGACGGAAGATTTGTTAATGTAGAAGTTTCTAAAAACCCCGGCGGTGGCGGTGGTGGAAATCGCAGAAGCGGTGGAAGCGGCGGTGGCTTCAGAGGAAAAAGAAGCAGCGGTGGCGGAAGAAGAGATGATGACCGCGGCGGAAGAGGAAGAAAAGAAGGTAGCTCTGAGTCTAAAGGCAGAAGACGTGACCGTAGTGAATCTAGCAGTCCTAACTCCGGAAAAAGACGTAGTACCAAAAGAAAGGGAGATTTCTTTTAGTTAATTGTATATTAAAAATACGCTTCGGCGTATTTTTTTTGTTTTGTTTGCAACTTAATTATGCTGTCAGTACAATGAAATACTTATTATCGCTTATACTTATTTTTCTTTCACTAATAGGTTTCTCTCAAGAAACAGAAGAAGGTCAACGCCTTAGTGCTGTTGTTATAAACGCCCAATCTGATGAACCCCTTGAGAGCGTACACGTTGTTAACTTGAACCAAGTTTTTGGAACAATTACCAATGAAAATGGCGAATTTTCAATTACCGCAGCAGTAAATGACACCTTATATTTTTCTTTTCTAGGATTTAAATCACAGAAAATTAGAGTAACCAATGATATGTTCAAATTTGAAAATACAGAAATAGCACTGACAGAGCTTGCTTATGCTCTAGAAGAAGTTATTGTTAGACCTTATCAGCTAACCGGGTACTTAGAAATCGACGTAAAGAACCTTCCAATAAACAATGCCTACCAATATAGTATATCTGGCTTAGGCGTTAGCTATGAAGGTGGTAATAAAAACCCTAGCGCTGTCACAAAAGTATTGGGTGCCATTCTAAACCCAGCAGATTTGTTGCGTAACCTCTTTGGTAAAAAACCTGCGCAAATGCGTAAGCTTAGACAAATGAGAGAAGACGATGATATTCGCAACCTACTTGCTTCTAAATTTGATAGAGAAACACTTACAGAATTCCTTCAATTAGAAAAAGTTGATATTCAAGATATTCTAAATAACTGCAATTACTCCAAATCTTTTATCACTACAGCCAATGATCTTCAGATACTTGACGCCATTAGCAGCTGTTATGAAGAGTATAAAGTTTTAAATAGAAAGAAATAATATTTCTTAAAGTGAAATCCTTGTTATAGTTTTATTGCAAATAACAGGGAAATGAAAAACGTATTCTTACTAGGGCTATTATCTATAGCATTGATTTCTTGCCAACCAAAGAGCAAAGAAAAATCAGAAACTATTGCTGTAGTTAAAGATTCAATTGAAACCCCTAAAAAGAATCCCAATTTTCAATGGGAAGCCGCTACCGTTTATTTTCTTCTCACAGACCGATTCAATAACGGAAATACAGCTAACGATCTAAATTTTGAGCGTGACGAAGAAACCGGAGAGCTCAGAGGTTTTTTAGGCGGAGATATTCAAGGCATAACAAAAAAAATCAAAGACGGATATTTCACAGACCTTGGCGTAAATGCTATTTGGTTCACTCCCGTTGTTGAACAAATTCATGGCGCTACAGATGAAGGTACTGGCAATACGTATGGTTATCATGGGTATTGGGCAAAAGACTGGACAGCTCTTGATCCTAATTTTGGAACCGATAAAGACTTAGATACACTAATAAAAACCGCCCATGAAAATGGGATTCGTATTTTATTAGATGTTGTTTTAAACCATACAGGTCCTATCACCGAAAAAGATCCTGTTTGGCCAGAAGAATGGGTACGCACCTCTCCTACTTGTGAATTTACTACATATGAGAATACTACTGCCTGTACATTGGTTGCGAATCTACCTGATATTTTAACCGAATCTGATGCTACTGTAAATTTACCAGATGCCCTTCTAGCAAAATGGAAAAGCGAAGGTAGACTTAGCCAAGAACTAGATGAACTAGAATTATTTTTTGACCGTACCGGCTACCCCAGAGCACCTCGCTTTTATATAATTAAATGGCTAACCGATTACGTTAATAAATATGGTGTTGACGGATTTAGAGTTGATACAGTTAAACATGCCAATGAAAATTCATGGGCAGAATTATACAAAGAAGCATCTTTTGCTTTTGAACTTTGGAAAAAGAAGAATAGTGATAAGGTATTAGACGACAACCCTTTCTACATGGTTGGTGAAGTTTATAATTACGGAATTTCTGGCGGACAAGAATTTGACCTTGGTGATAAAAAAGTAAACTATTTCGATAACGGATTTAAAAGCCTTATCAATTTCGAATTAAAGACGGATGCCCAAAAGGATTACGAAACTATTTTTACCAAGTACAGCAAACTACTACATACTACTTTCAAAGATAAAAGTGTATTAAATTACCTTACTTCTCATGACGACGGTCAACCTTTTGACCAAGAAAGAGCTGACCCTAAAAGAGCTGCAAATGTATTATTGCTTACGCCTGGTGCTTCTCAAATTTATTATGGTGATGAAACTGCTCGTAGTCTAGTGATAGAAGGGACACAAGGAGATGCTACGTTACGTTCGTTTATGAATTGGAATGAGTTAGATAGTTTACCACAAACAAAAGAAACTTTAAGCTATTGGCAGAAATTAGGAACTTTTAGAAATGACCACCCATCTATAGGTGCTGGTATTCATAAAAGAATTTCGAAAGCTCCATATGTTTTTAGCAGACACTTCACCAAAGAGGATTATGTGGATAAAGTAGTTATCGCTTTAGATGCACCAAAGGGAAAAAAATCTATTTCAGTAAAAGGTATTTTTGGTGATGGCACAAAATTATACGATCGCTTTTCTGGAACTGAAGTAACAGTTGACAAAAACAAAGTTATACTAGATAATGATTTTGACGTTGTCTTGTTAGAACTTAATAATTAAGACACCTAATTAATATCAGGCATTAGAATGTACCGCAATTCTATTGCCTTCGGTATCTTTTAAAAGTCCCATAAATCCGTGTCCGTCACCTATTTCGGTTTTGGGCTGTAATACTTGTCCGCCTGCGGCATGAACTTTACCTAAAACTATAGCTGCATCGTCACATGCTAAATAAACCAATACTCCAGTTGTTAAACTAGGAACATATTGGTCATGCTGAACCAAAGCGCCATTTGCCTGACCAACAACTTGTTTATCTGGAAACAGACCCATTACAAATTCTCCAAAATTATTGACTGTAATGGTTACATCTAAAATAGATTCATAGAACTTCTGTGCTCGCTCCATATTTGCGACGGGTATTTCATACCATGCTATCATAACTAACTATTTAAATTATGTTTAAGATTCTGTAATCCTTGTTCAAAGTCTTTACCAACCATTTTATCCATTGACATAAAAAGCATCATAATACTCATAGGAAATTTGTTCTTTCCAGTAAAACCCCATGTCACTTTACTTTTATTTACTTCATGTTCTTCAAGAGTCATATAACAATCAGATTGCGACTTGTAGGGTTTTAAGAAACGTAAATCTTGTTCAATTCGTTCACCTTCTACAATTCTAGTAATTTCTTGTTCCCCTTCACCTACTTCCTTATTTCCGTTCCAATGGCTAGTAGCACCTACTTCACCATCAATCCCGGTAAAAGTAAGTACCATATCAGGGTCTTTTCTTGCCCATGGCGACCATTCTTGCTGTTTCTTTAAAAACTTCAAATGACTCCAAACTTTTTCTGGCGAATGTTCTAATTCTATACTTCTAGAAACTTGATAACTTTTGGGAGCTATTAATGCCAGTAAAATAACTAAGATTAGAACTATTGCAATAATCATGAATACGGTATACATCGGTCATCTAATTAATTGTTGACTAACAAGTTAGTTAAAATTTAATTATCAGACTTATATCTTTCTAGAATGTCATCGATACTTTTTATTGACTTCTTTGTCCAATCTAACCGTCTTTCTAGCATTTCTTCATCTGTCAATTCCCAATCTACATTTGAAGCTTTCAATTGGGTCGTTAAATGCTGAAGTATAATCGCGGCAGAAACAGAAATATTAAGACTCTCGGTAAATCCTACCATTGGTATTTTTATAAAGGCATCTGCGTTTTCTAAAACATAATCGCTTAATCCATTTTTCTCCGTCCCAAAAAACAAAGCCGTTTTACTGTCCAATTTAAAATCTTGTAATAGCGAGCTATCTGCATGCGGACTGGTAGCTACGATTTTGTATCCTTTTTCTCGTAACGAATCAATTACTTGTTTTGAATTTTGATACCGTTTTATATCTACCCATTTCTGCGCGCCCATGGCAATTTCCTCATCTAAATGTTGACCGTTTCTATCCTCTATTAAATGCGCAGTCTGAACACCAAAAGATTCACAACTTCTTACCACTGCACTAGTATTGTGCATTTGAAATACATCTTCTACCGCTACAGTCAAGTAATTTGTGCGTTCAGCCAATATATCAACAAAACGCTGTTTTCTATTTTCTGAAATAAATTCTTCTAAATACTCTAAAAGGTTCACATCAATCATGCCCCCAAGATAAGAAAAGTATATTTTTATAAATATTATTAAAAGCTCATGAAGAACATTGTTGTATTAACGGGTGCCGGAATTTCTGCTGAAAGCGGATTAAAAACGTTTAGAGATGCTAATGGTCTATGGGAAGGGCATGATGTTATGGAGGTTGCCACACCAGAAGGATTTCAAAATAATCCGGAATTGGTATTAGAGTTTTACAATCAAAGAAGAAGGCAGTTGCTAACCGTTGAACCTAATGCTGCGCACAAGGCATTGGTCGCTCTAGAAGCCCATTTCAATGTTCAAATTATAACTCAAAATGTAGATGATTTACATGAGCGTGCCGGTAGTTCTCAAGTTCTACATCTTCATGGCGAATTATTAAAATCAAGAAGTAGTAATTCTACCCATGAATTTTTTGATTGTAAGCAAGATATTTTACTGGGTGACACCTGTAAAAATGGACATCAAATTAGACCGCACATTGTTTGGTTTGGCGAAGCTGTACCATTATTAGAAGAAGCTATAGCTATTACCGAAAAAGCCGACTATTTAATTATCATAGGTACTTCTATGCAAGTATACCCAGCGGCAAGTCTAATCGATTTTGTAAATTTTTCTACACCAATATATTTTATTGACCCAAAGCCAGCGATAACTAATTCTCAAAAAAGTAATTTGACAATTATTACCGAAACCGCAGTAGCCGGAACTCCTACTTTGGTTGCTTCCCTAATTGATAAATAATACGGGTTTGCCTTACCCACTCTACCAATTTATTAACTTCATTGGCCGTAAGCTCTGTATCTTTATGTAACAAGGTGTATTGAGATAATGGCATGTTTCCATCAACGACTTCCTCTTCTATCTCTGCTAATAAATGATCTTTTTTATCTAAAGAATAATTTTCCCATTCAGAAAAATTTAAATGTTCCTTGCCTTCCTTAACGTGATCGGCCAGCAAAAATGAAACCGGAGCAATGTTATTATACCACGGGTAATCTGTATTGTTGCTATGACAATCGTAACAAGAAGTTTCAAAAATATTCTTAAGTTCTGGCGATGGGTTCGTCTGCTTTATAAAAGCTTCTGTATGGTTACCTGTAGCAATATTTTTTGTAGGACTGAAAAACTGTATAGCAACAAACACTAAAACAACACCTAGGCTAATTTTTTTTAGTAATTTCATATTTGGGGGAAATGAAAATTAAAGATACAATTTTATGAATAAGGAAGAACTTTATGAAGCATTGAATTATGTAAGCGCTTCTAGAGAAAACCGAATTAAAATGGCATTTAAAATTGAAGATAATCCTCATTTAATTCCTATTCTTATTGAGATAATCAAAAATGATATAGATCCCATATCATGTAAGGCTGGTTGGGTTTTAGAAAGTATTTCGAAAATAAATCTAATACCAATTATAACAAACCTTGATGTATTCATCGATTCGTTAAAACATATTTCATTAGAATCATCTGTTCGCCCGGCTTCAAAAATTTGTCAGTTATTGGTGATAAACGAATTTTCTAAAAAGCCTGAAAAACTAAAACAAAAGTTGACAACAAAACATTTAAACACCATTACTGAAGCTGCTTTTGACTGGCTCATAGGTGATTATAAAGTTGCCCCAAAAGCATACTCAATGACCACTCTTCTTTTAATAGGTAGAAAAATAAGTTGGATCCATCCAGAATTACAACAAATACTTAAACAAAACTACGAGAGCGGTAGCGCTGCATACAAGGCAAGAGCCAGAATGACCTTAAAAGTTCTAGAAAAAAAGTAGCACATTTAAGAACCTTGGAAAATTGTTCATTAAATCATTGTATTTGACCATAACTTAAAGTACTTATGGTTTTAAACTTTGATACGATTAGGTATATTTGCCCCTTATTAATTTAACCAATCATTATGTCTCTTAATGCACTAAATGCCATTTCACCAATTGACGGTCGTTATAGCTCTAAAACCAAATCTTTATCTGCTTACTTCTCTGAAGAAGCACTAATAAAATATAGAGTTAGAGTAGAAATAGAGTACTTTATTGCACTTTGTGAAATTCCTTTACCACAACTTTCTTCTTTTGATACGTCAAAATTTGATACCCTTAGAGATATTTACCTTAATTTTTCTACTGAAGACGCCGAAGAAATTAAAGAGATAGAGAGAACTACCAATCATGATGTTAAGGCGGTTGAATACTTTATTAAAAAAGCTTTCGATACTTTAAATTTATCAGAATATAAAGAGTTCATCCATTTCGGGTTAACTTCTCAAGACATTAATAATACAGCTATTCCGCTTTCTATTAAGGAAGCAATGAATGATGTTTATGTACCTCAATACTTTGAATTGTTAGAGAAACTTGATGTTCTTACTTTAGAATGGTCAGACATTCCTATGTTGGCAAGAACACACGGTCAACCAGCATCTCCTACCCGATTAGGAAAAGAAATTATGGTTTTCGTAGTTCGTTTAAAAGAGCAGTTCAATTTATTAAACGATATACCAAGTGCAGCCAAATTTGGTGGAGCAACAGGTAATTTCAACGCACATTTAGTAGCCTACCCTAGTATTGATTGGAGAGCCTTTGGTCAAAAATTTGTTCAAGAAAAATTAGGTCTTCAACATTCATTTCCTACAACGCAGATTGAGCATTATGATCACTTAGCAGCTTTGTTCGATGGTCTTAAACGCATCAATACTATTATATTAGACCTTGATCGCGATTTTTGGACATACGTATCAATGGACTATTTCAAACAAAAAATTAAAGCAGGTGAGGTTGGTTCATCAGCTATGCCACATAAAGTTAACCCTATAGATTTTGAAAATTCTGAAGGAAATCTTGGTCTTGCTAATGCAATTTTTGTACATTTATCCGCGAAGCTACCTGTTTCTAGATTACAAAGAGATTTAACTGATAGCACAGTTCTAAGAAATGTTGGTGTTCCGTTTGCCCATACCATTATCGCTTTTCAATCTACTCTAAAAGGTTTAAACAAATTACTTTTAAATAAAGAGAAATTTGAGCAAGATTTAGAAAACAACTGGGCTGTTGTTGCAGAAGCTATTCAAACTATATTAAGACGAGAAAGCTACCCTAACCCGTATGAAGCTTTAAAGGGACTTACACGTACAAATGAGAAAATTAATAAGGATTCTATTGCCAACTTTATAGATACTTTAGAAGTTTCTGATGAAATTAAAAAGGAATTAAAGCAAATATCTCCAAGCAATTACACCGGTATTTAAGCCAGTTTTAATGCATTAAAACTTTTCTTTTGTTCATATACTTCATATCGCCCGTTTAGGGCGATATGCATTTTAATTTGTTATTCATACTTTATATATTTCCGATGAAAGCAAAATTAAAAGTAAATGCAAACAAATTTCTCAGTTGAAGAATCGGTAAGTAATTTATGGAATAAATTAGATGGTTGGTTAGAATCTATCATTCTAAAATTACCAAATATAGCCATGGCTGTTTTGGTAATGTTTTTATTTTATTTTCTAGCAAGAGGAATACGCAAAGTTCTTAAACGAACCGTTCTAAGAAAAATATCTCAAGTATCTATTCAAGAAATAATTGCCAAAGTAGTTTTTGTAGTTATAATTTTAATTGGCTTTTTTATAGCTTTAGGTGTTTTAGATCTCGACAAGGTATTAACAAGTATTTTAGCTGGTGCAGGAGTAGTTGGTTTGGCAGTAGGTCTAGCTTTACAAGGCACTTTGAGCAATACTTTTGGCGGTCTTATTCTTTCTTTTATGCCTCAGCTTAAAATCAATGATTTTATTTCTGCAGATGGGGTTTCCGGTTTTGTTACCGAAATTAGTTTACGAAACATCATTCTTAAAAAACCCGATAACAATGTAGTAGTTATACCAAACTCTAAATTCATTGATGGTTCATTCACCAATTATTCAATGAATAAGAGAAATAGAATTTTTGTTAATTGTGGCGTTGGTTACGAAAGCGATTTACAAATGGTGGAAGACTTAACAGTTAAAGTTATAGCTGATAATTTTAAACAGAATGATGACGAAGATGTGGAGTTCTTTTTTACAGAGTTTGGCGATAGCTCTATCAACTTTATGGTCCGTTTTTGGGCAGACTGTGTTAATGTAAAACAAGAACATGCCGCAAGGCATAAGGCTATTAAAATAATCAAGAAACGGTTTGATGAGCGTGACATTAATATTCCGTTTCCAATTAGAACATTGGACTTTGGGAAAAACAATTTGCAAATTGCAAAAGAGTAAAATACATTGAGGAAAGCCACAGCGTATTTAAATCTCTATTATCGAGTAAAATAAAAAAGCCCGTTGAGCAAGTTCAACGGACTTTTACTAACTAAATAGACTAAATATTATTTATTGATTTGAACTTCGTGCGGGTAAGGAATTTCAATACCTGCAGTATCTAATGCTTTCTTAGTTCCTTCAATGGTTGCAAAATAAACATCCCAAAAATCTTCTGGCTTACAGAAAGGACGTACAGCTAAGTTTACAGAACTATCTGCCAATTCAGATACATTTACTGAAGGAGCTGGATCTTGTAATACTAAAGGGTTTGCCTTTAACATTGCCAATAACACATCTTTTGTTTTTTGCAAATCAGAATCATAAGCTACACCTACAGTTGTGTCAACTCTTATTTTACCTTCTGCAGTATAATTTACTATGTTACCGTTTGCCATTGCACCATTTGGAACAATTGCTAACTTATTTTCTGGTGTTATCAATTTAGTTGTAAAAATCTCAATCTCTTTTACATTACCTAATACACCTTGTGCTTCTATCAAATCTCCAATTTTATAAGGCTTAAAAATGATAAGTAAAACACCACCTGCAAAATTAGAAAGAGAACCTTGCAAAGCAAGACCAATAGCTAAACCAGCTGCTGCAATTACTGCTGCAAAACTTGTAGTTTCAACACCTAAGGTTGAAATAACTGTGATAATCAAAAATATTGTAAGTGCCCATTTCACTAAACTTAACAAGAACTTCTGCAATGATTCATCGTAATCCTGCTTGGTCATCCCTTTTCTAGTGACACCAATTAACTTTTTTATAACCCAAGAACCGATTATATATATTAATATGGCCATCAGAACCTTTGGTCCATATTCCATTGCCATTCCAATTCCTTTGTCAATCCATACTTGTGCGTTTTCCATTTTAAAATGTTTGTTTAGGTTGTTTGTATATAACTCTCACTTATTATGACACCAATTTTCTTGATTGGTCACATCGAAAATTTATATAAACAACTATAATCGCAAACAAAAAGCCCACTACATTTACGTAGTGGGCTGTATATGTATTAGTTATAATTAAAAATTAGCCTTTTAACAAATCTCCAAGTTTCTCTAATCCTTCCCCATCAAAATCAGATTTCTCCATTGCTTTTATTAACTGAACAAAACTAGCAGGGTTCATATCATCACCTAGTACACGAACCAGAATTAATCCTTTTTCATCATTATCACCATAAATTACTAACTCGTCTATGGTATCATCATCACCCTTTAACTGCAAGGTTGCTTTACCCATTGCCGTATTTATTTTCATAAGCTCGCTATAATCATCATCTTTTAAAATCAACTTTATAGCTGCTTTTTGAGCTTGATAATCAGCCTCATTTGTGTCCTTTTTTTGAAATGCTAAGACATTCAACTTTTTAAGTGATGAGACCGCTTCCATTTCCGAATTACTCAAATTTGATTTTTCCAAATCCAAGAGACTAGAAGGCAAATCAAAAGACATGAAATTAGGATTCTCTGCACTTGCAATATAATATTCTTGTAAACTCTGTTCTGATGAACATGATGAAATGGTAAAACCTAATATCAACATTATCATTAAATATACTTTTTTCATACTATTCTTTTTAATTACAAAAAAGGTCCCCCTACTAAAAAGAGGACCTTTTTCAAATATGTTTTATTTACCCGATGCTTTATTTAAATCTTTTGGCAAATCCATTTTATTGGTCAAAGTACCTATCTTATTTAAATCAATATCACCGGTAAGGCTAACTAAAACTGTTTCAAGTTTACGCCCATTATGCCCTACATCTACATTCTCTAAACCACTAACGAACATTAATAATTCCGATACGTGATCTTTCTTTTTTCCGTCTTTCACATAAAACTTAACATTAACGTCCTGATCTTTTACGCGCATTAACTCTTCTAACTTGGACGACTTAAGATATTTTTTGACGGTTGATGTCATATCTGCAGTTACTGAAGCATCTTCGGTCATGAACACCTTTACATTTCTTAGTCCGCTAGCTACATCTATAAACTCCTTTGCCTCTGCGTCATCGCTCATGCCGCCTAATTTAGAAACTAGGTCGATCATACCTTTGTTTACAATTACTGACCCTACATTATCCATATTTTCATATTTGTCAAATACAGACTGTGAAAATCCAAATACGGGTAAAATTGCCATTAAAATTACTACTGCTGCTTTTCTCATGATTGTTGTTTTTAGTGCCGCTACCCAATTTAGGCTTTGGCGATTGATGAATTGATGAATTTTTGTTTTCGAAAAAGTGCCAAATTTAAGGGGTCAACACTTTTTAATACTATTTAGTTCCCCTTCTTTGCTGCTTTGCCTAATTGGTCTCCACCTGGCAAATCCATTTTATCGGTCAATTTCGAAACTGATCGTAAATTAATATCTCCGGTCAAGGACAAAAGAACAGTTTCTAACTTTTTACCATTGATATCTATATCCATATCTTTCATACCGGTTACAAACATTAATAATTCTTTTACATGGTCACTATCCTTACCTTCTTTAACGTAAAACTTTACATTAGAGCTACCATCACGCACCCTCATTAGTTCTTCAAAAGAAGAGCTGCTCAACCTTTTTGTCACCCAACTATCTACATCTTTAGAAATTGCGGCGTCTTCAGTGGTAATTACTTTAAAACTTGTAATAGAGTTTACGAGCTCAAAGAATTCTTTTGCTTCTGGATCATCTGAACTTACGCTCATTTTACCCAACATTTGAAACATTTTTGGCTGCATGGCAACAAAGGTCACCTTATCATTATCCTCATATTTCTCAAAAATATCTTGAGCGTTGATTATTACGGGAGCTAACACCAAAAGCGTTAATACTAGTATCTTTTTCATTTTAATTGTTTTTCGTTAAAAATTTATTCGTTGTTTTCTCAAATTCCTCTAAATAATACAGTTGCTCTGTACCTTTATTAAAATTCATTGCTAATAAGGCTAGAGCCTCTTTTGCAGATTCTATTTCCTCTGGTGTATACTCATCTGCTAAAGTTACTGGAGCCGGTGTAGGCTGATAAAAATATAGCCCCACCATAAAGACTGCTATCGCTGCAACGGATACCCATTTCATATAATTTTTTCTAGGTTTTAATGGTACCTGCTTTGTAAAGCGTTCTTCCTTTGCTTTAGAAAAGTAATTAAACAAAGGTGCATGTTGCTCTAAATGAGGAGCAATGTCATCCCCTGAAAAATAAGTTCTAAGCGTTTCTTCTTCAGCAACTGTTGTAGTTGCTTCAAAATACTTTTCTATTAATTTTTCTATGTTATGCAATTCCATAATTATGCTTTTCCATTAATTTTTCCCTAACGGTTTTTCGAGCTCTTGACAAAGCTACCCGTATGGCCGTCGGTTTCATATCCAACAATTTTTCTATTTCTTCGTATTCATATTGTTCTACATCTCGCAATTGTAATACCATTTTTTGCTGCTCTGGTAATTCTGCCATTATTCTTTCTACCCAATCGATGCTATCTTTTGCTTCTAATTGACCTTGTAAAGACGTATTTGCGTCTGTATAATTAGTATGCACCAATTTCAAATTTCCGGCTTGCTTAGATTTTAGTCTATCCAAACAAAAGTTTTTCGTCATTGTCATTGCAAAAGCTTCTACATTGTTATAGCTACCTATTTTATTCTTCTTGGACCATAACTTTATTAAAATCTCTTGTGTTGCATCTTCAGCTTCTTCTGTAGACACCAACAATCTTTTGGCCATACGGAACAACTTATCCTTAAATGGTAATACAGTATTTAAAAACTCCGTTTGTTTCATTTTGGTTTGGCTGTTCGTAAACTTTCTCATCGGTTTACAAAAAGAAGACGATACTGAACGATTTTTGTTACAATTAATTTTTATTTAAATGACTTGTAAGTAAATTTAACATCCTTATACTAATTATATACGTACTTACTTAAACGTTTATTTTCAGTATACTAATGAATGTTCTACTATTTGAATATTCATAACCATACATTATAATTTAAAAAGAAACTATGAAAAAATTTTTCTTGTCCCTCCTTTGTTTAGGATTTGTTGTTACCTCTTGTAATAACGATGACGATACTGTTATTGAAGAAGAAGAAGAAGTTGAAACCCCTGAAGAGGAAGTCGCAGAAGTTGATATTGAGGTACAAAACTTTTTTTGGCAAACACTTAATCTCTATTATTTCTGGCAAGGTGATGTCCCAGATTTAGCAGATGATCGTTTTGATACACAGACCGCCTATGAAGAATATTTATCCGAAAATTCTCAGCCGGTAGATTTTTTGGAAAACAAACTCTTATTTTCTGAAGACAGATTCACTTTTTACAACGAGGATTATACTCAATTAGTAAACAGTTCTGCTGGTGTTTCTAAAAGTAACGGCCTACAATTTGGTTTAGGTCGTATTACAGGTACAGACGATTTATTTGGTTTTGTAGAATATATTGTTAAAAATTCTAATGCATCTGGTCAAGATATAAAAAGAGGAGATCTATTTATTGGTGTTGACGGACAGACGCTAACCGTAGATAATTATATTGATTTGCTTTTTGGTGATAACGACACCTACGCTCTAAATATGGCTGAAATTGTCGATGGTGGTATTAGTGCTAGTGACAGAAAAGTTACTTTAACCAAATCTGAAGGCTTGGTTGAAGACCCTATTCACGTAAGTAATGTCATTACTTCTGGTGATAAAAAAATTGGTTATTTAATGTATAATCAATTTGTTTCTGGTTCTGAAGATACTATGAATGCAGTATTTGCAGATTTTATTGCACAAGGTGTTAACGATTTAGTATTAGATTTAAGATACAACCCAGGTGGTAGAGGTTCTACAGCTGCCGTTCTTGCCAGTTTAATAAAAGGTACAAATACATCTGACTTACTTTACAAGACTGTGTACAACGCAAAATTACAAGCGGAGTTCGGTAGTTCTACAGAAAATTATTTTGTTAGCACAACAGGAGCTTTTGACGGAAATTCTGATGCACCTTTAAATACATTAAATTTAAATAGAGTTTATATCATTGCAACAGAAGGTTCTGCTTCTGCTAGTGAGTTGGTAATGGTTGGTTTAGAACCATATATAAATGTTGTTCATATAGGTGGTACTACTGTTGGTAAAAATCAAGGGTCAGTTTTATTTGTGGATGATCCAGAAGGTGGTAATGTTTATGATGCTGAAAGAGTTGATAATATTAACCCAAATGTGCAATGGGGACTACAACCTATTATCAGTCAAGTTGAAAATAGCGCTGGGTTTACCGATTATGTAGATGGTTTAGTACCTGATATTGAACTTCCTGAAGATGTTACCAACCTAGGTGTTCTTGGTAATGCCGATGAACCTTTATTTGCTAGAGCTATTCAAGAAATTACAGGTGTCAGCGGCAAAAGAAATTTTGACGTGCTTATGCCTGCAAATGTGGTTTCTAGTTCTAAACTTTACAATCCTAGAAATACGGTACTGTTATTGAACAATAGTATGCCTGTTTCTAAAATTCCTGTTGCTGAAAAGAAATAAATCTAAAACATTTCAGTTTCCCTATTTATGAAGAAGATATTAATATTATTAGTTGCTGCAATTACATTCTCGTGTTCTAAAGATGACGATTTATCTTTACCGAACACCGTAGACCCAGATGGCTCCGCAGATGTCGAAGTCCAAGATTTTATGTGGAAATCCATGAATTTTTGGTATTTCTGGCAAGCAAATATAGATGATTTGGCAGACGACCGTTTTGAAAGCACCGAAGAAGGCAAAGCTGAATATACTGCGTTTCTTGATTCTGAAGAAAATCCTGCTGCATTTTTTGAAAATAAATTACAGTACATAGAAGATCGCTTCAGTTTTTACAATGAAGATTATAGAGAGCTTACTAATTCGCTCGCAGGCATATCTAAAAGTAATGGTCTAGAATTCGGACTAGTTCGTTTTCAAGACAGCGAAGATATTTTTGGCTTCGTTCGTTACATTGTGCCTAACTCAAATGCAAGTACTGTAGAAATTCAACGTGGTGATTTATTTACCGGCGTTGATGGGCAAACATTAACCACATCTAACTATATTGATTTGCTTTTTGGGGAAAACGATACTTACACCTTGAATATGGCAAATTTTGACAATGGTAATATTACACCGAACGACGTGGAAGTTTCGCTTACCAAACAAGAAGGTCTAGCTGAAAATCCTGTCTTTTTAGCTAAGTCTTTTACAATTGCAGGTGAAAATATTGGCTACATCATGTATAACCAGTTTACTAATGAATATGATGATGATTTGTATTCAGCGGTAGAAGATTTAAAATCTGCCGGAATCACAAATCTTGTAATGGACTTACGTTACAATCCTGGTGGATCTGTAAATACAACTCGCTTATTGGCTAGTATGATTTATGGTACCAATACATCTGATTTATTCCTAAGAAAGAGATATAACGATAAACTTCAAGAGCAATTTAATGACAGCCAATTAGAAATTAATTTTGCAGATAAGGTAAATGGAAAAAACATTAACACTTTAGGATTAACTAAATTATACGTATTAACTTCTTCTAGTTCTGCCTCTGCAAGTGAATTGTTGATTAACAGTTTAGAACCATATATGGATGTCATACAGATTGGTGATGTTACTAGAGGAAAAAATGAGTTCTCTACTACCCTAGTTGATGACCGCGATAATTCTTATTTGTACACTCCATCAAGAGTAAACAATATTAACCCAGATAATCAATGGGCTATTCAACCTTTAATAGGTAGAAATGAAAATGCTGATGGTTTCTTTGACTTTACAAGCGGTTTACAGCCAGATTATGAGTTGAAAGAAGATTATAGCAACCTTGGTATTTTAGGCGAAGAAAATGAGCCATTACTAGCAAAAGCAATTGAATTGATTACAGGCGCTACAGGCAAACGTGATTTTACAGTACACTATCCTATCAATATCATAAGCAGCTCTAAAGAGAATAGTTTGATGAGTGATAAAATGGTAGATGATACGGTTTATGATTTAGAGTTCTAAATTTAATCCAATACATTATTTAAAATGATAGCTGCAATATTGCGCTAATAAATACAAGAATTCTTGAAGCCAAGAAACGATTTAAAAAAAGCTGAACAATGATAACATTGTTCAGCTTTTTTAATTATTAAAATTTTACGATAATCTTTTTTATCGATTATTTTAAATCGTTGATTTTTTAATTAGATCTTATCTTGCTGCTGTTTCGTTATTATATATTCCTCCTGGAATGATAGAAACTGTTTTAGAAGCTAATAAGGTATTATCGGATAAATCATAAACCTCTAAAGAACCATTGCTGACAAAATCTTTGGCATCTACCCCATAAAGTTTACCATCAATAACAGCCATATCATAAAAACTTAGACCTTCAATTTCCGCAGTTGTTGGCAATACACTCGCTGTAGTATCCATAGCATACACAGACCCACCAAAGTAATAATAAAGAGTAGCTCCATCAATTTCTAAATTACCTGGATGTTCCGTAACTGCATAACTTATAGTTGTTGTAACTGTATTATCCGTAGTATTAATATTATCTATTTGTCCAGCAGTCTCATTTCCAGTCCAAGATGGATTTCCACCTGATAAAACCCAAAGATTTCCACTAGCATCTAGTTGCATTGAATTAGGGCGATCACCAACTGTAATGGTTGTAGTAACAGTATTTGTTGTAGCATCAATTACAGTAACGCCGTTATTTTGATTGAAACCTCCTTGGAGCGCTACATAAATGGTATTATCCTTCGCTATAATTTTCTCTGGCCCTTCCGCTACTGAAATAGTAGATTCAACGGTATTTGTTTCCAAGTCAATCACGGCAACATAATCATCATCAGGATTAGAACCGTCTCCCCAATTTGTAACATATCCTTTACCATTAGCTATAGCCATATAACGAGGGTTTAAAAAATCTGTCTCGCTCGGTCCTCCAATAGTGGCAACAGATTCAAAAGTATAACGATTTACAACTTCTATCTTCTGAGAACCATTCATTACTATATAAGCCATATTTTCATAAAAAGACATACTCTGTGCATTGTCTCCTAATGCATCTGCATCATTGACAGTTTTAAAAATATCGTTTTCCACTGTCGTTAAATCATCCGAAACAAAAGAAATAGAAGCGTTTCCTTGCATAAAGTTTCCTTCATGAGAAACTAATATCCCATTTTCAAATGGGTAAGAATCATTATCTGTAATTGTTAATATCAAAGAACTATTAGCTCCCATAATATCCTCACCACTACTTGTAGATGTAATAGTAAAAATCACCTCTTCAGAAGATTCTACCTCTGTATCATCAATTAAAAGTAAATTTTCTTGTACTGATGTTTCCCCTGCTGGTAAAACAACCGACCCTGATAAAGATTGATAGTCTTCCCCTACTGTGGCTGTTCCTGTTACTTCATAACTAATGGTTACATCCATAGCATTTACGCTAGTAGTACTGATCGTTATTTCTACTGTCCCTTCTCCCTCATCATAAGTATCTTCTGTTGTAGATATCCCTATTGTTCCTGGTGTTGGCATATCATCATCATCACTACAAGATGTAAGTATAAATGAGGCGAAAGCCGCTGTTAACATAAAGTGTTTCAATTTCATTTTTAAAAATTTAATATTAATTGTGTTTGTATATTTCTGTTGGGCATTGGACGCAATGCTACGTTTTCGTAGTACGTATTAAACACATTGTTAATCGTAACTCCTATGGTATATTTTAAATCTGTTTTCAATATATCTGCCGTATAAGTTGCTCCAAGATTAGCTACTTGATATTCTTTTAACTCCCCACCAACAATAGATACAGCACCATTAAATAAATGCTGGTAAAACAAATTTAAGTCCGCTATTCTATATTCCAGTGAACCGTTTGCCCTATGGAATGGCACATAAATTAACTGCTCATTAGTACTCTTATCTTCTGAAACGGTATAGGCATAATTCGTCTTAATGCCTAGTTCTTGGTTTTTACCTAAAGAATAATTTGCTTCTATTTTGGCCTCCGCTCCGTAAATTTCCACATCCTCTATATTTATAGGAGACCAAAACCCATCATTATTAGGCAACCATTTAATCATATCTTTTGTTGAAATATAATACCCGTTATATTGCATAGAAACTGCCCCTATATTTAATATATTCCCAAAATCTAATTGGTATGATTTTTCAGGAACAAGCTCTAAATTTCCACCAGGTTGCCAGTACAAATCATTAAAAGTGGGAGTCCTAAAATTTTTAGATGCATTTATCTTAATCTGGTAATTGTCAGTAAGACTATAGTTTCCATCGAACGAAAAAACCAAAGGACTTGAGAAATCTGAAGAAAAATCTTGCCTAACACTTAAATTGTAGGCGATTTTAGATGAAATAATATGTTTTATAAGGGCTGTTGCAGAAAAATCATCCCTTTTTGGACTTCCAAAACTATCTCCTGCACCTTTGTAGTTATTATATTCTAAAAAAGAGTTGACTCTAAAAAATTTGGAAAGTTTATAATCCAAAGAATATCTTGCTAAAAAATTAGACACTTTCCCAAAAGAATAAATATCTGCATCTTTATTCTCAAAATATTTATATTCTTCTTGTAAGTAGGCTAGTTTTACTTTAGATATCGCCTTGGTTCCAAAACGCTCCCACTCTACCTGAGTTCTGTACTGGTTATCTTTATACTTACTTCTTCCTAAAACCACCAAGTTTCCCGAAAAATTTCTATCACCAATAAAAGTTTGATGGTATAACTTCAATATCTGATTTTCAGAAAGAACATAACCAATATTCCAATTTAAATTTAGATTATTAAACTCGCCATTCTTATTCTCTTTACCAGTATTTAAATACTTGTAATTGTTATCTGATGCATTATAATTTACCCCTAAACTGTAGGAAATTAATCGACTACCAAACGTTTGATTATAATTTATTTTTTTTGTTTGAAAACTTTCATAACCTATAGAAACCTGATTATCAAAATGTTCTTTAAATAGTAAATCATTATTTAAATGAATACTACCTCCTATAGCTCCTGAGCCATACTGCACGCTTCCACCACCACTACGAATACTTACAGAGTTATAGTTAAATGGGTTTATGGTATTAAAATCTACTTGTCCGTTTAACTGTGAGTTTATATTAATACCGTTCCATACAACAGCGGTATGCGACGCATTGGTTCCTCTAAAGGCAGGGGAAGAAACCATTCCAAATCCATTCTCTTTGAAATAAATGTTAGAATTAAATGCCAGTAACGAGGTAAGAGATCCGTTAGCACGTTGTATAATACTATCTTGTATTACAGTTACTTTATATCCTTCGGCATATTGCTTAATTCTACTATCGGACACCACAACTTCATCCAACTTTAAAATGGAATCTCGTTGTGCATACCCAACTGTAGCACAAAATACTAGTACTATTGAAATTAATTCTTTCATCACAACAACGACTTTTTACCCGAAAGTCCATCGAATCTATATTTAGAATATGGCAGGTCTCCTGACTTACGTACTACTATTCACCTTCCCATTAAACTAATAACAGTGGCATTGAAGAATATAGTAGCCATCTTTAAAACAAAGACTAAGCTTACAGTTGCGGGAACAGCTCTAGATTTTCACTAGATTCCCTTTTAATTTCATTGCAAAAAGTAATGAAAACCAAAATTCAAGGCGAAAGTAAACATTTAGTTTAATCTTTCTTAGTAAAGTTTTATAATACTACTTTTGAAAAATAGACGAACTACTAATATGTTAGAACGCTTTTTTTTTATTAGTTGCTTTATTTTGTTATGCGGATGCAAACAGGAGAAAAAAGAAATATTTCCCAATCAAACCACGGTTAACAGGACATATATACAATATGCGAATGGTTTTGAAATTCAAAATCAAAGCAACGGAATTACGATTATCAAAGTCTTACAACCTTGGGCAAATGCAGAAACTATCTATACATATGCCTTGGTACCAAAAGAGATTCAAGCCACAATTACATTAAACAAAAGTGATTACGATGCCATAATTTCAACTCCTGTGGAAAATATTGTGGTAACCTCAACAACCCATATACCTGCTTTAGAAGAATTAGAAGTTTTAAATAGCCTTATTGGCTTTCCTGATACCAAATATATTTCATCTAAAGCTGCGAGGAATAGAATTAATTCTGGAGCAATTGTAGAATTAGGAATAAATGAAAGTCTAAATACTGAAGCTGTTTTAGCACTGCAACCAGATCTTATTTTTGGCTTTGCCATTAATGACGGCACCAGCACCTATGAGACCATTCAACGTGCTCATATTCCTGTAGTTTATAATGGCGATTGGGTTGAAGAAACTCCTTTAGGAAAAGCGGAGTGGATTAAATTCTTCGCTCCTTTTTTCAACAAGACTAAAGAAGCTGATGCTGCTTTTAATAAAATTGAAAAATCTTATTTGGAAGCAAAAGAACTAGCTTCTAAAGCTGAAAACAAACCTACTGTACTAAGCGGGGCTATGTTCAATGATGTCTGGTATTTACCTGGTGGTAAAAGCTGGGCAGCGAATTTTCTAAAAGATGCTAATGCAGATTACCTATGGAGTTCAACAGATGAAAACGGAAGCCTCTCTTTAAGTTGGGAGAGTGTTCTTGATGTTGGGCAACATGCCGAATATTGGATTGGACCAGCGCAATTAGCTACTTACCAAGAAATGGAAGCATCAAGTCAGCATTATACGCAGTTTGATGCCTTTAAGAATAGAAAAGTATTTTCTACGGCAAATACCAAGGGAGAAACTGGCGGTACTTTATATTATGAATTAGGTCCGCAAAGGCCAGACCTTGTGTTAAAAGATTTAATCCATATTTTACACCCTGGATTATTACCCAACTATGAGCCTTACTTTTTTAAACCACTGCTATAATTGTCAAAACAATCTACATATAGCTTTCATTTTATAGCCTTGCTGGTAGTATTGCTTCTATGCTTTATTATTAATATTTGTTTAGGCTCTGTTAGCATTTCATTACTTGAAACATTACAAGCATTATTTGGAACGGCTACTGAAAATTCTTCTTATTATATCATTTGGGAGTATAGACTGCCAAAAGCAATAACAGGTATATTGGTAGGTGGCGGACTCTCACTAAGCGGACTTCTAATGCAGACCTTATTCAGAAATCCCTTGGCAGGGCCATATGTACTTGGTATTAGTTCTGGCGCTAGTTTAGGCGCTGCGATCTTAATTATGGGAACATCTCTATTTTCTGGCGCATTCACCTTTTCTACATTTAATGACATTACACTAGCTATTGCATCTAGTCTTGGTAGTTTTCTAGTATTATCACTAGTTCTTGTAGTTGCAGCTAAAGTAAAAGATACTATGGCTTTATTAATTATAGGGCTTATGTTTGGGAGTATTACCGCTGCCATTGTTAGCGTACTTTCTTATTTCTCTAAAGCTGAAAAATTACAACAGTATATCTTTTGGTCTTTTGGTAGTTTAGGAAATTTATCATGGGTACAATTACTCATAGTTGCGCTATGTACGATAATAGGAATTTTTCTAAGCATCATATCCATTAAACCTTTAAATGCTTTTTTGCTCGGCGAGAATTACGCTAAGAGTTTAGGTATAGGTTTACAGAAATCGCGGTACATTATTATAATTGCCACAGGGTTACTGGCTGGATCCATTACCGCCTTTGCCGGTCCTATTGCCTTTGTGGGTTTAGCAGTACCTCACATCACCAAACAACTATTCCACACTACGGATCATAAAATCCAAATACCCGCTGTACTTTGTTGTGGCGCTATTTTAATGTTGTTATGCGATACTATTGCACAATTGCCTGGATCGGTAAGTGTTTTACCCATCAATGCTATTACCAGTATTTTTGGAGCTCCGGTAGTAATTTGGCTACTGGTTCGTAAAAGAAAAATGATATTCTAATTTTAAACTGACATCATCACTAAAATCACATCACATAGCACCCTTTCCATCAACAAGTTATCTGTTGGTTATGATGACAAAATTGTTGTTTCTAATATTTCTTTTGATTTACAGAAAGGAGAACTTGCGGCTATTGTTGGTATCAACGGAATAGGAAAATCTACATTGTTACGAACCTTAGGTAATTTTCAGCCAAAAATTTCTGGTACCATAGAAATTGAGGGAAAAGAACTATATTCTTATAACGAAATACAAATAGCTTCTAAAATAAGTGTTGTCCTTACTGAACCTATTGCTTCTAAAAATCTTTCTGTTTATGAGCTATTAGCTTTGGGTAGACAACCCTATACCAATTGGTTAGGTAAATTGGCTGCTGACGATATTTCCATTATAAACAATAGTATTTCCCTTTTAGAATTAGAATCTTTCTTAGATAAAAAATGTTTTCAATTAAGTGATGGTCAATTGCAACGTATACTTATTGCTCGTGCTTTAATTCAAGATACCAATATTATTCTTCTTGATGAACCTACTACTCACTTAGATTTGTACCATAAGGTTCAAATTTTAAAGCTTTTAAAATCTATTGCCCATAAAACAAATAAAGTAATATTATTCACTAGTCATGAAATTGAACTAGCTATTCAATTATGTGATAAGATGCTTATTTTAGATGGAAGAGAGAATGCATTCAATGAGCCATGTAAATTAATAAAGAACAAAAAATTTGATTCTCTCTTCCCTGCCGATACTATTTCTTTTGATGCCAATACCGGCTCTTTCAGGATTATGAAATAGAAATTTTAACATTTATCAGAAATTCAATTAGGTATGTTAATTAAAAACAGACCAGCTCATTTAAACTTTACTACCCAATCAAGTATCTTTACCAGATTACTTTAATACAATAATGAACGAAATTTATATTTACTTAATCATTGGAATCCTTTGTCTTGCCATCGGATATTTTTTGGGTAACTATATTCAGCTTCTAAAAACAAAATCTCGTCAAAGCACTTTGGAAGAAAGAGAGCAGCAAATGCTGAACAACCTTTCTGTTTTTCAGGATAGATTAAAAGAGAGTGAGAATCATAAATTACAGCTACAGTCAGATAAAGAAAAATTAGGTAATCAAATTGTTCGCTATCAAGCAGATTTAGAAAACTTGCAAGAAAAGAATATTGAACAGAAACAAGAGGTTGAAAAGCTTCAAGAAAAATTCACTAAAGAATTTGAGAACCTTGCCAATAAAATTCTTGAGGAAAAGAGTTTAAAATTTACGGAACGTAACGAGAAGAACATCAAAAACATTCTTTCTCCTTTAAATGAGAAAATCATACTCTTTGAGAAGAAGGTTGAAGAAAGTCAGAAAGAAAACATCAGCATACATTCTGCTTTAAAAGAACAGTTACTGAATCTACAAACTCAGAACATAAAAATTACCCAAGAAGCAGAAAACTTGACCAAAGCTCTAAAAGGTGATAGTAAAATGCAAGGTAATTGGGGCGAGCTTGTATTGGAGCGCGTATTAGAAAAATCAGGTTTAGAGAAAGATCGAGAATATACTGTTCAACAAAGTTTCACGCGTGAAGATGGTAGCCGAGTATTACCAGATGTTATCATCAACCTACCAGATGGAAAGAAAATGGTGGTGGATTCTAAAGTTTCATTAACTGATTACGAGCGCTTTGTAAATGCTGAAGATCAACTTAGAGAGAAGTTTTTAAAAGACCACATTAACTCACTAAGAAGACATGTAGATCAATTATCTGCTAAGAAATATGAGGATTTATATGAAATGGAGAGTCCGGATTTTGTACTGATGTTCGTCCCCATTGAACCTGCGTTCGCCATTGCTATTAATCAAGATAGCTCTTTATATAACAAAGCTTTTGAGCAAAATATTATTATAGTTACTCCTTCAACACTTCTTGCTACCTTGCGCACGATCGATAGCATGTGGAACAATGAAAAGCAACAACGAAATGCTATTGAAATTGCCCGGCAAGCTGGTGCACTATATGATAAATTTGAAGGCTTTGTAGGCGACCTTATGAAGGTAGGCAAAAAGATGGACGATGCTAAAGATGAATACCGTGGTGCTATGAACAAATTGGTTGATGGTCGTGGTAATATTATCACCAGTATTGAAAAGCTAAAAAAAATGGGTGCAAAAGCTAAAAAATCAATCCCTGAAACGCTTTTAAACAGAGACATTGAAGATGATGATTTTGAAGAAGAACCTAAACTAAAACTATAACAACCATTAATTCAATATTAAATTTAAACACATGAAAAAGATAGTATCATTACTTTTATTAGGAGTCCTAATTATTGGCGGACTATATTATGCCTTTATTTACTTTGTAACTTTTAGTGAAGGAACTCGTTCAGGAGAACTTATAAAAATTAGCCATAAAGGTGTCATCGCTAAAACATGGGAAGGAGAAATTAGCCAAGGTATTTCTGGAGCACAAATATTTTCTTTCTCTGTATTGGATAAAGACAAAGAAGTAATAGAAAAACTTCAAGAATATCAAGGTCGATATGTGAAAATAAGCTATGTTGAAAGATATTCTACTTTCTTCTGGTTAGGTGATTCTAAATACTTTGTTACTGAGGTACACGCCGAAAAATCACCACATGTCAGAAACTAACAAAGAAATTATCAAGTCTATGGAAAAATTCAAAAGCGTACGAGAGTCTAGAGTTTCTATCACTGAATTAATGCTTCCATCCCATTCTAATTTTGGAGGAAAGGTACATGGGGGTCATATATTAAACCTAATGGATCAAATTGCATTTGCTTGTGCCTCTAAACACTCGCAACAGTACTGCGTAACAGCATCTGTTAATCGTGTGAATTTCTTAAACCCAATTGAGGTAGGAGAATTGGTGACCTTAAAAGCAAGTATTAATTATACAGGGCGTACCTCTATGGTCGTTGGAGTTCGTGTGGAGTCCGAAAATATTACATCTGGCACTAAAAAGCATTGTAATTCATCTTACTTTACCATGGTAGCAAAGGGAACAGATGGCAAAAATGTTCCCGTACCAGGATTAATAATTTCTGATGACCAGGGTGTTAGAAGATTTGCACGTAGCAAATACCGTAAATTAGAAGCTCAAGAAAGAGACACTAAATTTGAATCTAAAACCTTTAATTCTGAAGATTATTTAACTGAATTAAAATCTGAAAATATTAAGATTGAGATGAAGTAAGAAGTTTTGCTGCAGCAGCATCTAAAAACCAGACCAAGTCTTTTGTTTTAGGTGCTACATGGCTTGCAGGGTACTCTAAATAACCTTCTTCCCTATCTACAATTATCTTTACTTTTTCTGCCTTGCTTTCGCCTGTTACCAAAAAAGCAACAGTTCTTGCATTATTAATTATTCTACCCGTAAGAGAAACTCTTCTTTGACCAGATTCTGGGTGAATAGCCACTTCACAGTTATCAGGAGAAACCCAAAGGTTAATCTCATGTGGAAAAATTGATGCCGTATGCCCATCATCTCCCATACCAAGAATCACTAAATCAAATTGAGGTAAACCCAATTCTTTTGGCAACTCTCTATCCAACAACTCACCATAACGCTTAGCTTCGGTTTTTGGATCATCTTCACCTTTTATTCTATGAATATTCTCCTCTGGAATATCAACTTTAGAAATGAGGTGTTCTACCGTCATTTTATAGTTACTCTCATCATTGGCAGGTGCTACACATCTTTCATCGCCCCAATATAAATGAATGTTTTTCCAATCTACATCATTAGAAAATTCCTCTGCTAGAACATCAAATACAATTTTTGGTGTACTACCACCTGATAATGCTATATGAAAAGCCTTCTGAGTATCAGATTTTTCAATCAGATACTTAGAAAACTCTTCGGCAACCTTTACTTTATTTTGATAAACTTTTAATTCCATTCTTACTTTTACTTTAATTGTAATGACTACTAATTAACAAATAACACAATAGCCAGATTCATCTGCCAAATTCTCACTAGGGTTTCTCCATTCGCCAACGCCTTCAATAAGCTCATTGGCATTTTCAGGACCCCAAACTCCGGCTGCATAACCGTACATTTTTACATCCTTACCATTTTTCCAGTAATCTAAAATAGGATCAACAAATGCCCAAGCAGCCTCAACTTCATCTGCTCTTGCGTATAACGTAGCATCACCTTGCATCGCATCTAATAATAGACGCTCGTAAGCCTCCATTACATGTGTTTCGGTTAAGCTAGAGTAGTAGAAATCCATATTTGCACGTTCTACCTCAAAACCTTGCCCAGGCACTTTTACTCCAAACTTAATTAGAATACCTTCATCTGGTTGAATACGAATTACCAATTTGTTATCCTTGTTACTTATACCAGATTCCTTAAAAATTTGATGGTGCGGAGTTTTGAAATGTATTACTACCTCAGTAACCTTGGTAGGCATACGTTTTGCTGTTCTCACATAAAAAGGAACATCTGCCCAGCGCCAGTTATCTACAAAGAATTTAACCGCAGCAAAGGTCTCTGTAGTTGAGTTTTTATCAACACCTTCTTCTTCTCTATAGCCTTTTACTTCTTGTCCGTCAATCTTAGAAGACACATATTGTGCTCTAATTGTATTTTCAAAAAGTGTCTTCTCGTCATTCATAACCCTAAGTGACTTCAATGCTTTCAGCTTCTCATTACGAATTTCTTCTGCATCGGCACTCAATGGTGGCTCCATAACAATTAGAGCAACTATCTGTAATAAATGACTCTGAAACATATCTCTTAATGCTCCTGATTTATCGTAGTACCCTCCTCTTTTTTCAACACCTACGCTTTCGGCATTAGTAATCTCTACGTGATGAATATAATTTCTATTCCAAAGTGGCTCAAAAATACTGTTAGCAAAACGTGTTACCAATAAGTTCTGAACTGTTTCTTTACCCAAATAATGGTCAATTCTAAATATCTGCCCTTCTTTAAAATAGGTATGCAAACCATCGTTCAATTCTTTAGCAGACTCCAAACTGTATCCGAACGGTTTTTCAACTATAATTCTTCTCCAGCCTGTAGATTCATTATTTAAACCTTGCTCAGATAAGTTCTTTGCTATCGGCTCATATAAACTTGGTGGCGTAGATAGGTAAAACATATGATTACCACCTGTACCATATTTCTGATCTAAATCTGAAATACGTTTTTCTAAACGTTCATAAGATGTATCATAGTCTGAACCTAAATCTTCATAAAAAAGCTTATCTGCAAATTTTTGAATATAATCTTCATCAAACTCCTTTCTTTCTTTTTCTAAATAAGGACTTTCTAGAACAACTTTACTTCTAAACTGTAAATCGCCCAAATCACTTCTACTCACACCAAGAACAACAAAATTAGCAGGGAGGTCATTGCCTTTATATAAATTGAAAATTGCGGGTATTAATTTTCTTGCTGTTAAATCTCCAGATGCTCCAAAAATTATGAGCATTTGATTTTCTGTCTTTTTCATTATGGGTTGATATTCTTTATTATTCAAATATCTTAAAAAGTAAGCCATTATCGGGCGTTATTAAGATACAATTTGGATTTAAAGTCGATATTTTAAATTATTTTTGGTTCACATTATGTTACTAACAATAAATAATTAAAAATTGTAACATTTTGATGTATTCTAATTATAAAACATTCAATTTATGTACGATTTTGGTTTAGTAGGTCTTGGAGTAATGGGACAAAATTTTATTCTCAATGTAGCCGACAACGGATTTTCTGCTTATGGATATGATTTAGATGATGAAAAGGTTGATGCTCTTAAAACTTTAGGTGGAGATGAAGAAAAAGTAAGTGCTTCGAGCAATATAAAAACCTTCGTTAAAAACTTAAAGCAACCACGTAAAATAATGTTATTGGTACCTGCTGGTAAAATTGTAGATGGTGTTATAGAATCTCTTTTGCCACATATTGACAAAGGTGATATTATTATTGATGGCGGTAACTCTTTCTTTACCGATACCGACAGAAGAGAAGCTTATTTACAAGAGAAAGGTATTAACTTTTTTGGAGCAGGAGTTTCGGGTGGTGCAAAAGGTGCTCGAAAAGGTCCTAGTATTATGCCTGGTGGTTCAAAATCTGCCTACGAACATATTAAACCAATTTTTGAAGCAGTATCCGCTAAATATAATGGTGAACCTTGTGTTGCATATTTAGGTCCAAAATCTGCCGGTAACTATGTAAAAATGGTTCACAACGGTATTGAATACGGATTGATGCAACTTACTTCTGAAATTTATGATGTTCTTAAAAAAGGTGGCGACTACAACAATGATGAATTACACAGCACTTTTGCAAAATGGAACGATGGTAGATTACAATCGTTCTTAGTTCAAATCACATCTGAAATATTCGAGCAAGAAGATGATTTAGTTGAAGGACGCTTAGTTGATCAAATTTTAGATAAAGCAAAACAAAAAGGAACCGGTAAATGGACTAGCCAAAATGCAATGGATTTAGGCATACCTGTACCTTCAATTGATGTAGCCGTTAGCATGCGTGAACTTTCTGCTTTAAAAGATGAAAGAATTAAGGCCGATGCTTTATATGACAGACCAACTGTAGCACATATGGATAAAGAGAAGCTAGAAGCGCTTACAGAAAAAGCTTTATACTTTTCATTTATAATTACTTACTCGCAAGGGTTACACCAATTAGCTGATGCTTCTAGAGAATATGGTTACGATTTAGATATTTCTGAAATCGCTAAAATATGGAGAGCTGGTTGTATTATACGCGCTGGTTTGTTAGCTGATATTACTGAAGCTTTTAAAGCTGAACCTAATTTACCAAACCTTTTACTTTCTCCAAATTTTGTAAGCAAAGTAAAAGAAACGGTTGGTGCTGCGAGAGAATTGGTTGCTTTTGGTGCACAAAACGGAATTCCGTTACCTGGTCTATCAAATTCACTTACGTATTTTGATGCCTACACCTCAAGTAAATTACCTTTAAACTTAATTCAGGCACAACGAGATTACTTTGGCTCTCACACTTATGAGCGTTTAGATCGTGAAGGTATTTTTCACACAGAATGGGAAGATTAAAAATCAACATTTGAAAAAATATAAAATTGTTTTAAATAGTATTTGCCTTTCACTGATTGTGGCTACGACAATTATGTCGTGTAAAGAAGTTTCGAAAGAAGAAGTTCCGGTTGAGATTTTAGACAACCATACTCTTGACAGAAAGGCAAATACTATTTTAATAGATTCTCTTGTTAGGCAAGTATACGTACCTATATATTCTGACATATATATAACCAGACCAGAGACACTAGAACATTACTTACCGCTACCTTAAGTATTAGAAATACCAGCTTAAAGGATAGTCTATTTGTAAGTAAAATTGATTACTATAATACAGAAGGTGATTTGGTTAGAAGTTATATAGACACCCCAATTTACCTAACTCCAATGGAGTCTATTGACTATGTCATTGAACAACAAGATACTTCTGGTGGTAGTGGCGCTAATTTTTTGATTGACTGGTACTCGAATAAACAATTGAATCCGTTGTTTCAAGCAGTCATGGTTGGCGGACTAGGAGCACAAGCGTTTTCTTTTACTACAGAGGGTATTGAGATAATTGAGTAACTGTTTTATTTTTCTGAAATTACCACAAGCCAATTATAGTCTATAATTCATACTTTCTTTATGTACTCTATTTACGTTATCGAATTATCTAAAAAAGTGTTCACCGAGAATAGAAAATTTAGGGAAGCTAATCCGCAATTTAATGGTGTTTTAGAATGTCTTTATGTTGGTATGACAAGTAAAACACCTAAAGAGCGCTTTGATCAGCATAAAAACGGAACCTTGAGTAAAAAAGGACATAATATATCTTCAAAAATTGTACAGAAATACGGTTTATATCTGCGCGGTAGTCTTTTTAATCATATTGATAAAATAAAGTCAAAAACCGAAGCTTTAAAAATGGAAGAGCAATTGGCACTAGAACTTAGACGAAAAAAATATGCAGTTTGGTATAACTGATACTGTTATTTTGGCAGAGGCGTTACGGCATCTAAAAGTTCATCTTCCATTCCGTAATATTTCAAGGCAAAACCAAATGCGACAACAGATAGAATTATACCAATAAGAAAGACGGTATATGTCCACCTTAATAGTCTATATTTTTGTTGCAATACCTTTCCTAAATAATACAAATCCATACTTAGCGAATCGTAAATAGATTCCTTACTCTTTATAATATCTCTCAATTTAGATTTAAAGTCATCCAATTCCATATTATGAAAATTTCCGAAGAACAAAAAATTGGTATCCTTCTTCTTAATATCTTCATCTACAACATCGGTATTACTCACTTTTGGTCGTGTTGCCAAAACAGACATAATCATCGAAGCAATACTAAAAAGAATAAATATTACTGTGGGATAAATAAGATAAGAATTTGCCGGTGAGTCTAACTTAGGTATCAAATTAGCCAAAAGAAGCGAAATAATAATCGCATTTACAGAAAGTAGAATATTAGCTTTAGTATCTGCAATATCGCTTAGCTTAATATGGTTTCTAAGTTCTATACGATATAAGGATTGAATTGCCCGTTGCGGACTTTCATCTTTCAACTTCGCTTTCAAAACTTCTTTTTTTTCAGTTTTTTCTGCCTTTTGTAATCTACAAATTAAAGCAAGAATGTTTTCTTCTTTTTGTTCTTGCCAATTTTCTTTCGCAAACTCAGTATAAAATTTGTGCTGTATACGAAGTTTTTCTACGTAGCTTAATCGCCATGTATCTAAATCTGGAATAGATTCGTTTAAATTTTCCAACTCAATTCTCAATAATTGAAGCATCTCTTCAAAATCTTCAGATGCATAAAACCAGGTACCTACATCTTTTAAAATTTTTTCTGAATCATTTTTAGGTTCGTCATCTTGCCAAGTACTTTCAATTAGTTCAGTGATAGCCTCTATTTCATTTAAAGAACAACCGTTGTCTTTTAAAAAGTTAGAGACTAATTGAACACTTTTATTAATATGACTACTATAATCTACTGCAAAACCAGCATGAATAAACCAAACAGCAACTAGTATTTTATCGACGTCAACATCTAAATCATTTGAAGCTTCAAGTATCTCTTTTGCCTTATCAATTGTTTTGTTAGAATACCCCTGACTATGAAATAGAAAGTTCTTGCTCATTTGATCTGCCATCAAATTTTTAATATATTTTTCTGCTTTTACTGTTATAGACTCATTCATAATTTCAGGTTTGATTCTTAATATTTATTATTGCGCTTTTTAGTGCTATCTTAATATTTAATGCAAATCATTTATTTGCCACAATTAAAACTTGCCATCTGCGCTTTGGTCATTTCTACATCTTCAGACCCTTTTCATGCTTGGTTCAATTCTTCACTTTTAGTCAACTCTTGATGAAATAGAAGTGCATATTCCTTAAGGTCATCTCGTCTATTTTTAATTTTTGCAATTAGCTCTTTTCCATCTAACTCAAAAATTTCATCAGGCCATACTTTAAAAGATGACTCAATAGCTTCATCTGTAAGTAATAGCTGTAATTGTTTAGCTTCTTTTTCAAAAACTGATTGTGGAATATCTTTCATAAAATACACATCGAACGGAGATATTAAACCCGGCAAAAAATCAATTTCAGATTCAAAACTTTGCACCTCTGGAAGAAAAGTATTGTTTGATATTAAGGTGGGCAGTACACCTTCTAGATTAAAAAATGCATTATCCCTATCGCACGGTAAAGGATTGGCAATAATTGAATTACCTTTAATCTCAATAGCCCAGCCCCATTGTTTAGCATGGCGATCCCAATCACCTATCAACAGATCAAATAGACGCGCTCTAACCAATGCGTTTACATTTACGCTAACATTGTTCGTGTTTTTAATTTTAAGCTCTTGTAAATCATCTGTATCTATCAATGAATCTACATTCTTAAGACCTAACCACGCTGCGTTTCCTTCTGTTTCGTATTCTAAAAGAAATAACCTATTTCCGTATTTATCGTTATAACTAGAAAGTTGTTCTTGTTTTGGCACAAATACCAACTTGGGCATGGTATTTAGAATATTTCCTTTTTTTGAAAGTTCAGAGACAACTAATGCAGCATAAGGATGTTGAGCAGAAATACCGTCGACAATTATATTTTCTATACCCAATGTCTTAGCCACTTTTGGCACTAAAGGCGAGGGATCTTTAGAAACACTACGTAAAGTCATCAAGGTACCATCACCTCTCTGAACTTTTAAAGAGTGTGTCTGTTTTCCGCCCCCTTCTTCCAACACCTTTACATCATCGTCAATATCACCTAAATATAAAATAGGAACTTTTACAGGTGTAGACCATGCTTTTCTATACTGCTCTCCCTGCATTACATTTTTTAAACTATTACCCTCATACAGAGTACTTGCAGCAACCAATACCGAATCATAAGCTTTAAAATCTATCTCATTGACATCAGAGAGCCCTACAATCTCACAAGTATCGAATGTTTTATTGGTACTAGATAATGACCAGTATGTAAATAATGTAAACAGCACCACTAAAAAAACCACAATAAGTACAACTTTTTTCAACCTCAATTATTTTGCGTTAACAAAACAAGATTAGCTATAAAGGACAAAATTGAATTATCTGATAAAATAATTTTTTAACCTTAAAAAGGGATGATCCAGATTATGAGGTATCTACATTTATTAGTAAAGCCATATGTTAAAATTGTGATGATTTCTTATTATTATTTGATTAAATTTAAGGGTCAATCAATTATTTGAACTTAAAAGTATGTTTTTATGAATGGATTAATAATGGATTACCCACTTACCACAAATACCATTTTAAATTATGCGAATAGCGCTTTTCCTGATAAAAAATTGATTTCATACTTACCTGATGGGAGTAGACATGAATACACCTACGGAAAATTATATAAGCGTTGTTGTCAGCTTGCTAATGCCTTAAAAAATAAATTAGGAATTACTAAAGGTGATATGGTTGGTACATTTGCTTGGAACCATTATCAACATGTAGAACTATATTACGGAATACCAGGTATAGGTGCTGTTTGCCATACCATCAATATAAGATTATCATCGCAGCAAACAGAGTTTATAATTAACCACTCTGAAGACAAAGTAATTTTTGTTGACGCCAGCTTAGTTCCTCTTTTAGAAAAAATAGCCCCTAAACTAGAGACTGTAGAAAAATATATAATCATAAATGCCCCAAAAGGTTTTACCACTACCCTAGCTAATACCATACAGTATGAAGATTTAATTGGAGAACAACTAGAAACTATAGATTGGCCTGCTATAAATGAAAATGATGCAAGCGGCATGTGCTACACAAGTGGCACTACAGGTATGCCAAAAGGAGTTTTATATAGCCATAGATCAACGTACTTACACGCTATGACTATTCTATCGCCAAATGCGGGCAACTATAGTAATAACGATATAATTTTACTAGTTGTGCCTCAATTTCATGTTATGGCATGGGGTTTTCCTTATATGTGCCTGTTAACAGGATCAGACATGGTTATGCCCTCATTACACTTGCGACCAGATGCCATTATTAGAATTCTTGAAAGTGAAAATATCAACAAAGCAAACGGAGTACCTTCTATATGGAGAGGCGTGTATGAAGAAATGAAAAAAAATCCGCCGAAAACAAAACTTGCCTTAGAAGAGTATTTAGTTGGTGGCTCAGCTTTATCCGGAAGTCTAATTGAAAATTTTGAAAAAGATTTCGGTATTAGAGGAGTTCAAGCATGGGGCATGACAGAAACCTCACCGCTTGGAACAGCTAGTAGACTACAAAGAAAACATGATAGCCTGAGCTATAAAGAACAAATTAAAGTACGTGCAAAACAAGGAATTGAATTTCCAGGAATTGAAATGCGAATAATTGGTGATGACGGAAAAGTAGCTCCTCGCGATGGAAAAACTATGGGAGAATTACAGGTTAAAGGAGCTTGGGTTATAAAGTCTTATTTTAAAACCAATAGCCGCGATAACTTTACTGATGACGGGTGGTTTAGAACAGGTGATGTCAGCACAATTGATGCAAATGGTTACATGGAAATTACGGATCGCACGAAAGATTTAATAAAAAGTGGCGGTGAATGGATTTCTAGCGTTGCACTTGAACTAGCACTGATGTCGCATGCAAATATTAGAGAAGCTGCTGTAATTGCAATACCTGATGAAAAATGGTCTGAAAGACCTTTGGCAACATTAGTTTTAGCAGATAAGAATAAACATGTATCAACTGAAGAATTGAAAGAATTTTTATCCAAAGATTTTGCTAGTTACCAAATACCTGATAATTATGTTATTATCGATGAAGTACCAAAAACAAGCGTTGGTAAATTTGACAAGAAAGAGATTAGAAGATTATATGCAGAGGGGAAACTTTAAAAATCAAAGTTCCCCCTCTACTATATTATAAGTCTAATAATAAGACTATTTACTTAAGTACATTTTACGTCTTGCGTAAAGGTTGTAAAATTCATCGTCTTTTAGACTATCAATGAATAAGATACTTTCACCTGTACTCTTCATTTCAGGACCCAAATTCTTATTTACATTAGGGAATTTGTTGAAAGAGAATACCGGTTGCTTAATTGCAAAGCCTTCTAATTGCGGATTGAAGTTAAAATCTTTTACTTTCTTCTCGCCTAACATGACTTTAGTAGCATAATTTACATAAGGCTCCTTATAAGCTTTCGCTATAAAAGGCACTGTACGAGATGCTCTTGGGTTAGCTTCGATAATGTAAACTACCTCGTCCTTTATTGCAAATTGAATATTAATAAGACCCACTGTATTTAAAGCTAACGCAATTTTCTTAGTGTGGTCTTTAATTTGCTGCATTACCAATTCACCAAGATTAAATGGCGGCAATGTTGCATTTGAATCTCCTGAGTGAATTCCACAAGGTTCTATATGCTCCATGATACCAATGATATACACATCTTCACCATCGCAAATAGCATCTGCTTCAGCTTCTATAGCACCGTCTAAGTAATGATCTAAAAGTAATTTGTTATTTGGTATTTTTCTAAGAAGATTAACTACATGCTCTTCTAGTTCTTCCTTATTAATTACAATTTTCATTCCTTGCCCACCTAAAACATATGAAGGTCTAACTAGTAATGGAAAATCTAAAGTATCTGCTAACTCAGAAGCTTCATCTGCAGTTTCTGCAATACCGTATTTTGGAAAAGGAATATCATTCTCTAATAGCATTTCTGAGAACCTACCTCTATCTTCTGCTAAATCTAAGGCATCAAAACTTGTTCCTATAATCTTTATACCATATTTAGATAACTTCTCCGCTAATTTTAATGCCGTTTGTCCACCTAATTGAACTATTACTCCTTCAGGTTTTTCATGACGAATGATATCATAAATATGTTCCCAAAAAACTGGTTCAAAGTAAAGTTTATCTGCTGTATCAAAATCTGTTGAAACCGTTTCTGGGTTACAATTTATCATTATAGTTTCATATCCGCACTCCGCCGCAGCTAAAACTCCGTGAACACAGCAGTAGTCAAATTCTATACCTTGACCGATTCGGTTAGGACCCGACCCAAGTACTACAATTTTCTTTTTATCAGAAACTATACTATCGTTTTCTACGTAACGTGTACCGTCTGGCTTTTCTATTTCTGCTTCAAAAGTAGAATAGTAATATGGAGTCATTGCCTTAAACTCTGCAGCACAGGTATCTACAAGCTTATACACCCTATTAATATTAAGCTCTGTACGCTTGTTATACACTTCACTTTCATAACAATCTAACATGTGCGCTATCTGTCTGTCCGCAAATCCTTTTTGTTTTGCTTCTAACAGTAAATCTTTTGACAGGGTCGCAATCGTATATTTTGTAATTTCTTTTTCTAAAGAATACAATTCCTCATACTGCTTTAAGAACCACATATCGATTTTAGTAATCTCATGAATACGACTTAGCGGAATGCCCAATTGTATTGCATCATAAATTACAAAAACTCGATCCCAACTAGGTATAGTCAGTTTACTTATTATTTGATCATAATCTTTATAACCTTTACCATCAGCACCTAACCCATTTCGTTTAATCTCTAAAGATTGAGTTGCTTTGTGCAATGCTTCTTGAAACGAGCGACCAATACCCATAACTTCTCCTACAGATTTCATCTGCAAACCTAAAGTACGGTCAGACCCTTCAAATTTATCGAAATTCCAACGTGGTATTTTTACGATCACATAATCTAATGTTGGCTCAAATAAAGCCGATGTTGATTTTGTAATCTGATTATCTAATTCGTCCAAAGTATAGCCTATCGCCAATTTAGTTGCCACTTTTGCAATAGGATACCCGGTTGCTTTAGAAGCTAAAGCAGAAGATCTTGATACTCTTGGATTAATTTCAATTGCTATTATGTCTTCCTTCTCATCAGGACTAACAGCAAACTGAACGTTACATCCACCTTCAAAGTCTCCTATACTACGCATCATATGTATAGCCATATCACGCATTTTCTGATATGTTCTATCAGACAATGTCATTGCAGGCGCTACAGTTATAGAATCTCCGGTATGTATACCCATGGGATCCATATTTTCTATAGCGCATATGATAACTACGTTGTCATTTTTATCCCTTAAAAGTTCTAATTCATATTCTTTCCACCCAATCAGGGCTTTATCGATCATTACCTCATGAATAGGAGAAATCTCTAAACCGTAACTTAATTGCTCGTCAAAATCTTCTGGTTTATAAACTATCGATGCTCCTGCCCCACCAAGTGTATATGAAGCACGTATTACTAACGGAAAACCGAACTCTTGAGCGATTTCTTTACCCTTTAAGAAAGAGGTCGCCGTAGCCTGTGGCGCCATGCCTACACCTATCTTCAGCATTAGTTCTCTAAACTGCTCTCTATCTTCGGTAATATTAATAGCATCAATATCAACACCTATTAATTCTACACCAAAATCTTCCCAAATTCCTTTTTTATCAGCTTCTATACAAAGATTCAACGCTGTCTGACCTCCCATGGTTGGTAAAACTGCATCTATCTGAGGGTGTTCTTTTAAAATCTCTACTATAGATTTCGTAGTTAATGGTTTCAAATAAACATGATCCGCCATTGAAGGATCTGTCATTATAGTAGCAGGGTTACTATTTATCAAAATAGTTTCAATACCATCTTCACGTAACGAACGTAAAGATTGACTACCTGCATAATCAAATTCACATGCTTGACCGATTACAATAGGACCTGATCCTATTAATAAAATTGAGTTTAAATCTTTTCTTTTTGGCATTTTTGAGTTGAGTATTTTTGGGAATTGGACAAAAAAAAGGTGCTACTTTCGGAAAAGTAACACCTATATATTATAAAAACTATACAATCATTATTTCTTATGTCTAGTTTCAGAGGAAACAGTCAATTTCTTTCTTCCTTTTGCTCTTCTTCTTGCAAGAACCTTTCTACCATTTACGGAAGCCATACGCTCACGAAAACCATGTTTGTTCTTTCTCTTTCTTTTTGACGGCTGATATGTTCTTTTTTGTCCGGGCATCTCTTAAACCTTTTCTATTTAAATTGAATTATTCAGATTTCTCTGTGAAACTGGGCGCAAATATACAAAGAGTTTTTTCTTTAACAAGTGATATGAAAAAAATATTTTTATAAATCCGTACGTCACAAAACGAAGCTTTTGATTAATTTTGCCCGAATCGGAATTTAGCGCCGAAATCGCTTTATTTTAATAGGGTTACGATTAATTTCAAAATTACAATCAAACAATCATCGACAAACAAAAACTTAAAATATGTTCAATAAAAATTTAAAATTAATCATTGCAGGACTTATAATTGCTTTTTCTGTATACCAATTTATAGAAGGCAACATAGGAAATGGCATATTTCTAATCCTACTATCCTTAATTTTTATCTTTCTTTATTTTAGAAATGAAATTATTCTTTTGGCTTTTTTAAGAATGCGTAAGCAAGATTTAACTGGAACAAAGAATTGGTTAGATAAAATTAAAAATCCTGAAGGGGCACTAACAGTTAAACAACAAGGCTACTATAATTACCTACATGGTATTATATTTTCTCAAACTAATTTAACCCAAGCTGAAAAATACTTTAAAAAAGCATTAAAACTTGGCTTAACAATGGATTATGATGTTGCTATGGCTAAATTGAGCCTAGCAGGTATATCTATGCAAAAACGTCGCAAGAGAGAAGCTACTATGTTACTTAACGAAGCTAAGAAATTAGACAAAAACAATATGTTGACGGATCAAATTAAAATGATGCAACAACAAATGAAGAAAATCTAATCTTATTTAGTTTCTCTATAATATCCTTTATTAGGAATTTCTACAGTATACTTCTTACGAGAATTATTATTTAAATGCGCCTCTCTCAACCATGGATTGTGGCGCTTTAATATTTTATAGTTAATCTCGTACTCCTGTGCAAAATCAGCAAAGTCGCTTACTGGCTTATCTATCTCAACAGTAAATGTCGGTACCGCTTCGTACATATCTTCTTTCTCGATATGAAAACCATACTTTTCTGGATTTGAAAGGATTTCTTTGATAGCCATAATTCTAAATACATACCTACCTGTTTCACTACCAAGCAATAAATCCCAATAGTTATCGACTTGTTGAATACCCATGTACTTATTAATTGCCCCTGGTCCTGCGTTATAAGCAGCTGCAGTTAATGCCCAACTACCATATTTGTCTTTCCATCTGTTCAAATACTTACAAGCAACCTCTGTCGACTTTTCTAAATGATAACGCTCATCAACATTTGAGTTCACCTCTAAGCCATATTCTCTACCTGTTTCTCTCATTATCTGCCAAAAACCAGTTGCTCCTGCTGGCGAAACTACATTCGTCAATCCGCTTTCCGCTACAGCTAAATATTTAAAATCATCAGGAATTCCGTTTTTAGCTAAAATTGGCTCTATTACAGGAAAAAACTTATTAGCTCTTTTAATAAGTAATACTGCGTTTGACTGCCAATAGGTATTCACCAAAAATTCGCGATCTATACGCTCCATAATTTCTGGATCTGCTTGAGGAACAATTTCTCCTGCAAAATTCAAATCAGCAGGTATCTCTATAGATGAAATCTTATATGATTTAGAAACGTTTTTCTGAACACTATCATTCGCAACTACCCTATCATTATTTACTATACCTTCAGTGTTTCCCACAGCAAATATCAACGTACCCGCAACGAACACAACACCTAATAACATTAATATATTCTTAATAGTTTTCATGAATTTTATATTTTAAATTATTTCTACCAACACTTTACGCTATCAAAGGTATATATAGAACTATCTTATTCCAAAATAATTGTTGGCAAGTTCTCGTTAAACCACTTTGCTCTATGTATTATCATGGTATGGGTTCCATTGGGCACATGAATACAATTACCACAATTTTCAATTGGAAACACAGGATCCTTCTCACCATGTATATGCACCAATTTCTCACACGGCACCTCTTGTTTCCAATTTACTAGCTCATGTATACTCCAATCTATATAGCTTTTATCTCTAACGGATAAATACTTTTCATACAACGAAAGACGTTTCGTTACACTTTCGCCAAATGCATATTTAGCTAATAATTCTACATTATTAACCAAACCAGTAGGCAGCAGTTTATGCACACTTGTATACCTCGCAAAAATCATACGTTTTGGCAATTCATATCTAGTTTTTACACTAGACACAATTACCACTTTTCTTACCTCTATATATTTAGACATTTCTTGGACCAAGAGTCCGCCTAACGAAACTCCTAACAATACCACATTTTCATGTTGTATTTTACTACACATGTTTTTTGCATAATCAACAAATGAAATACCCCTTACAGGAACACTCCATTCTAAAAAATGAAGTTCAAAGCTTTCTTTGGGTAATTTTATATACTCAAAAATAGCAGGACTTGCTGCCATACCAGGCATACAATACACATGAATTACATTATCTGTCATAGTCACGAAGCGTAGTAAAAACTAGGAAATTAAGTATTTTTTAACTACTTTTGTAAGAGAATGTGAAAAACATATACAATTTGATATGTTATATTTTATACAGCATTCCCTAATGATAAATTACGATATGAGAACATCGTAATTTTTTTGTCTAACAACAAAACTAAAATTTTCTATATGAACGATGTTATCATTAATGACAATTCTTTTCTGCGACAATTTGAAACTACTGTAGATGGTCATCTTGCCAGAATTGAATATTCTTCTCAAGAAAGAAAGATATTTCTTACCAAGCTAGTTGTTCCTGAGGAAATTACAGATGAAGATTTTAGAGAAAACTTCATAAAAGCTGTTTTAAGTATTATTCAAGATAGAAATCTTAGAGTTGTTCCAACTAGCCCTCATATAGCAGGGTTTCTTCGAAAGAACAGAAGACAATACAAAGAAATGTTACCTATTGGTATTCGCATCTAATAAATTAAAAAGCCTTTCAAATGAAAGGCTTTTTTTTATGCTTCTACTTTTTCGTTTACAAAATTAAACCGAACTAGACCGTCCTTATCAATTTCGGTCAACTTCACTTTATGCAAAGTATTTACCAGTTCAGGATTCCAAGGTGATTTTACTTTCACGTAGTTCTCAGTGAACCCGTGAATATATCCTTCTTTATTCTCACCCTCAAACAACACAGTTAAATTATTGCCCAACTGACTCTCATAGAACGCTCGTCTCTTCTTTACAGACAATCCGCGTAACATTTTACTCCTTTTACTCCTTACTTTATTAGGCACCACTCCACCCATTGTAGCAGCTGGTGTATTATCTCTTTCCGAATACGTAAAAACGTGTAAATAAGAAATATCTAAATCATTCAAAAAGTGATACGTTTCTAAAAAATGCTCTTCGGTCTCACCAGGGAAACCAACTATTACATCAACCCCAACACAGCAATTCGGCATTACTTCCCTAATCTTCGCTACACGTTCTCTATAAAGATTCGTCATATAACGACGCTTCATTAACTTAAGCAGGTCATCACTACCACTCTGCAAGGGAATATGAAAATGAGGCACAAAAGTTTTACTTTGAGAAACAAACTCAATGGTTTCATTCTTTAAAAGATTAGGCTCAATTGATGAAATTCGTAAACGATGAATACCATCTACATCATCTAAAGCTGTAACAAGATCCAAAAAAGTATGCTCATGCTTTTTATTACCGAACTCCCCTTTACCGTAATCCCCAATATTTACTCCCGTTAGAACAATTTCCTTAATACCTTGTTCAGATATATCAGCTGCATTCTTTAAAACATTTTCTAAAGTATCGCTTCGAGAAATACCACGTGCTAAAGGTATTGTACAATACGTGCATTTATAATCACAACCATCTTGAACCTTTAAGAATGCCCTAGTTCTATCTCCAATAGCATAACTACCTACATAAAAATCGGCATCTGCTATTTCACAAGAATGAACCTTACCATGATCATTTTTGGTTAAATCGTTTATATAGTCGGTAATCTTGAATTTCTCTGTAGCTCCTAAAACCAAATCTACGCCATCTACATCAGCAAGTTCTTCTGGTTTTAATTGAGCATAGCAACCTACAGCCGCAACAAAAGCATCGGGATTTATCTTCTGTGCTTTCTTAACTATAGTCTTAAATTTTTTATCAGCATTATCGGTTACAGAACATGTATTTATAACATACATATCTGCTTTTTCTGAAAAATCTACCCTATCGAACCCCTCGTCTGCAAAGCTTCGGGCTATGGTAGATGTTTCTGAAAAGTTCAACTTACATCCTAAAGTGTAAAATGCCACTTTCTTCTTCATCTAATAATCTCTTTGAGCGTGTAAAAATACTTAACTTCAACTAGTTGTATCAAGCTAAGTAGTTGAATTTCAATTCTAAATACTTAGTACTTTCTCCATTTTTTTGTTACTTCAAATACATGGGTTAAAATATTGGCTTCAATTTCATCAAACTCCACCCCTCTTCTTGCCATCATTACTTTAGCCGCATCAAATGCTTTTGCAGGTTGATACGCCGTAAACCCAGATGCTCCGCCCCAGCTAAAACTGGGAACAAAATTTCTAGGAAACCCAGGAACATAGATGTTTGAATTTACCCCAATTACAGTACCCGTATTAAACATGGTATTAATAGCGGTCTTACTATGATCACCCATCATTAATCCACAAAATTGTAATCCGGTTTGTTCAAAACTCTCTGTGGCATAATTCCACAAACGGACTTTTGCATAGTTATTTTTAAGATTGGAGTTATTTGAATCTGCTCCTATATTACACCATTCTCCTAATACAGCATTGCCTAAATATCCTTCATGACCTTTACTTGAGTATCCAAAAATAACCGAATTACTAACTTCCCCACACACTTTACTATACGGACCAATAGTAGTTGCTCCATAGAGCTTACCTCCCATTTTTATAATAGCATTGTTACAAAGTGCCAAGCCACCACGTATTAGACTTCCTTCCCAGATTTCAGAATTTTTACCTAAATAAATAGGTCCGTCAGTAGCATTTAGAATACTAAACTCAACCTTTGCACCTTCTTCAAGAAATATACGTTCTGGGTGAATTAATTGGTTGGTACTTGATATGGGCTGACTTTTTCGACCTTTTGTAATGAAATCAAAATCGGACTGTAAGATATCTGCGTTTTTATCGAAAATATCCCAGGTGTTATTTATTTGAACAAGACCACCTTTAAACTCAACTACATCAAATTCACTTAATTCATCTGCACTTTTAGAAACTGCAGCTAAATAAGCAATTATCAATTCGCCCGACATTAACCTTTCGCCCGACCGCAAAGCTTTAACTGCTTTCAGCAACTCGTTAGATGGTAATACCGAAGCATCTATAAAAACATTAGATTCTTCTAAACTAACAGGGTATTTCACACTTAAATAGTCCTCAGTCAAAGATGTTACCGAAACTTTTAAAAATGCTTCCCAACGCTCTTTCAAGGTCATAATACCCACTCTAATTTCTGAAACAGGACGAGTAAAAGTGAAGGGCAAAAGATGATCCCTACGAGGACCATCAAAAAGAATAAAGTTCATACTAGATGATTTTTTTCAAAATTAACAAATATCCGTAGAGCATCTATATATAATAGACAACTTCCTTTATTTAAAAGTTAAACGCAAAAGAAACGCCTTCGAAAATTTCGAAGGCGTTATATTTAAAACAAAGAATAAAAAAACTATTCTTCTTCTTTTTTCTCTTCTTTCACAAATTTCTTGTATTTGTTCTTGAACTTGTCGATACGACCAGCTGTATCCAAGAATTTTGCTTTACCAGTGTAAAAAGGGTGAGAAGTTCTTGAAATTTCCAATTTTACCAATGGATACTCAACACCTTCAACCTCTAAAGTCTCTTTAGTATCAGCTGTTGATTTTGTTAAAAATACTTCCTCGTTAGACATGTCCTTAAAGGCCACTATCCTATAATTTTCTGGGTGTAAATCTTTTTTCATTATAAAAACTTTAACGCACCCATTCCGACGGGCACTCATTTTAAGGCTGCAAAAATAGTGAAATTATACAAATGGACAATTAGAAATCAAAAAAAATATTAAAATTAAATTTAACCACATTTGTAACAATATATATAATTGCAGTACTAATATACAAAACAACCTATAATCACTATATATCATGGAAGAAAACGAACCTAAAACTGGAAAATATGCAATGAATTATGGCTTACTTACAGGGCTTGTAGGTGTTGTATTTGCTGTTATGCTTTTTATAATGGACATGCATTACGAGCAAGTAACTTCTGTACAGATTATTCAAATAGTAATATTAGCTGCCGGAATTGTTTTGGCAATTCTCCAATTTAAGAAAGCTGGCGGCGGATTACTAACCATATCTGAAGCCCTAAAAGTTGGCGCAGGTGTAGCGCTAATTGCAGGAATTGTTGGTTTATTGTGGTTTTTCATACAATCTAACCTTATAGAACCTGACTATTTAGATAAAGTTTATGAAATAGGTAAAATAAAAGCAATGAAAGACAACCCTAGTCTTACGGAAGAACAAATTGATCAAGGCATTGAAATGCAAAAAGGACTAGCTTGGATTATGTACCCAGTAGGTTTGATAATTAATGTTCTTATTGCTTTAATCATAAGCTTAATTACAGGATTAATTCTGAAAAAAGAAGAAGCCGCTTATTAATGCTAAGTAATTGTAGTATTTTTGGAGACAATACCAGAAGTCGCGCATGCAATTATCTATAGTAATTCCTTTACTTAACGAAGAAGATTCACTTAAAGAACTTCATGATTGGATTGTATCTGTGATGCAAGCCAATCATTTTTCTTATGAAATTTTGTTTGTTGATGACGGCAGCACTGATGCCTCTTGGAAGATTATCACCGCATTATCTGAGAAAAACCCTGCTGTTAAGGGAATTCATTTTTTACGCAACTTCGGTAAATCACAAGCACTACATGCCGGATTTAAAGCTGTAAGTGGTGATGTTATCATTACCATGGATGCCGATTTACAAGATAACCCAGAAGAAATTCCAGAGTTATATAATATGATAACCAATGAAGGCTACGAATTGGTATCTGGCTGGAAAAAGAAAAGGTACGATTCTATTGTCTTTAAAAACACGCCTTCAAAATTGTTCAATTGGGCAGCTAGAAGAACATCTGGTGTTAGATTGCATGATTTTAATTGTGGTCTAAAAGCATATGCCCATGATGTTGTAAAGAACATTGAAGTATCTGGCGAAATGCATAGATATATTCCTGTACTTGCCAAAAATGCTGGTTTTTCTAAAATTGGAGAAAAGGTAGTTCAACATCAAGCTCGTAAATACGGTAAAACAAAATTCGGAATGGAACGTTTCATAAATGGCTTTCTAGATTTACTGACCATTTGGTTCGTATCTAGATTTGGTAAACGACCTATGCACTTATTCGGCGCTTTGGGCGTTTTAATGTTCTTAATCGGATTCGGATTTGCTATCTATTTAGGTATAGATAAATTATTCATAAACAAGTTTGGAAGATTGATAACAGACCGACCACAATTTTATATTTCACTGATAGCCATGGTGATAGGAACACAGTTGTTCTTAGCAGGCTTTCTTGGCGAAATATTAATACGTTCTAAGAAAGAAGAAAAAAGATATATTGTCTCTGAAGAAATAAACACCGCACTTTTAGAATAGTAAAATTCTTACTAACTTAATTGCACATAAAACTATAAACCAAAATGGATAACATCCTTGATACTGCTAAAACCTGGCTTACCGATTTTTTCGACCCAGCTGTAAAAAAAGAAATTGAACACCTTATCGCCAATGATAAAGAAGAACTAAACGACCGTTTCTATAAAAATATGGAATTCGGTACCGGTGGTATGAGAGGCGTTATGGGCGTGGGCACCAATCGTATTAACAAATATACATTGGGCAAAAGCACACAGGGACTTAGCAATTACCTTAATAAAGTATATAAAGACGAAGAAATTAAAGTAGTTATTGCTTTTGATTGCCGTCATAATAGTGATACGCTAGCTAGAATTGTAGCTGAAGTGTTCTCTGCAAACAATATTAAAGTATACCTTTTCTCAGATTTGCGCACCACTCCAGAACTTTCGTTTGCAGTAAGACATTTAAACTGCCATGCAGGTATTGTTTTAACAGCATCTCATAACCCACCAGAATATAATGGGTATAAAGTATATTGGACAGATGGCGGACAAATTGTACCACCACAGGACGGAGCTATTATTTCTGAAATTAATTCTCTTGATTTTGAAGATATAAAGTTTAATGCAAACGATAGCCTTATTCAAGTAATTGACAAGGAAGTTGATGAAGCTTTTATCTCACAGTCAGTAGCTGCCGGAAACTTTAATGCTGCCGGTAAAGATGATTTCAAAATTGTTTTCACATCACTACACGGAACTTCAATTACCGCTATACCAGAAGTATTGAAACGTGGCGGGTATGAAAACGTAACCATAATTGAAGAACAAGCCAAACCTGATGGAAACTTCCCTACGGTAAAGTCTCCAAATCCTGAGGAACCTGAGGCGCTTTCTATGGCTGTTAAAAAGGCTGAAGAAATTGGTGCTGATATGGTTGTAGGTACAGATCCAGATAGTGACCGTCTAGGGATTGCCGTTCGTAACCTTGATGGTGAAATGGAAATTGTTAATGGAAACCAAGCAATGGTTTTAATGACAAAATTCCTTCTAGAAAAGAGAAAAGAAAAAGGTTTTAAAGGAAATGAATTTATTGCCACAACTATAGTTTCTACCCCAATGATGGAAGCTATGGCCAAAGCATACGGAGTAGAGTTCAAAACATCACTTACTGGTTTTAAATGGATCGGTAAAATGATCAAAGATTTTCCACAATCAGATTTTATTGGTGGTGGCGAAGAAAGCTTTGGTTACATGGTAGGCGATTTTGTTCGGGATAAAGATGCTGTTACCTCTACCCTATTGGCTTGTGAAATTGCTAGTCAGGCTAAAGCTAATGGTAGTTCTTTTTACAAAGACTTAATACAATGTTATGTTGATTATGGTTTCTATAAAGAGCATTTAGTTTCTATCACCAAAAAAGGCATTAGTGGTGCCGAAGAAATTAAGCAAATGCTGAAGGACTTTAAAGAAAATCCGGTGGAATCTGTTGCTGGTTCCAAAGTAAAGTGGATTGAAGACTACAATACTTCAATCGCTAAAAATGTATTGACTGGCGAAGAGAAAACTATTGATATTCCAAAATCTAACGTTTTAATTTACGAAACAGAAGATGGTACAAGAATAGCAGCGAGACCAAGTGGAACAGAACCTAAAGTGAAATTCTACATCAGTACAAATACAAAATTAGAAAAAACTGAAGATTATAAAAAAGTAGCGGCAGAACTTGACAATAAGGTCAAGAGCATTCTTGCTGAGCTTAATTTAGCTTAATGAACTATTTCAAAAAGATTCTTCGCTTTGCGAAGCCTTACAAGATATATGCTATTTTAAATATTATATCTAACGTCTTTTATGCATTGTTTTCAACATTGGCGATGATTTCATTATTTCCAATGTTGAACGTGCTTTTTAATCAAACAGAAAAAATATACATCAAACCAAAATGGAATGGTATTTCTGATTTAAAGGATTTTGCTACCGACTCTTTAAACTTTTATGTTACCGAACGAAGCGAGCATAGCGATCCAGGCGAAGTACTTATGCTAATGGTAGGATTAATAATTACGATGTTTCTTCTAAAGAATCTTTTTAATTACTTAGCCATGTACTTCATTACTTTTCTGCGTAATGGTGTACTTAAAGATTTACGAAATGAATTATATGACAAAACAATAGAACTTCCTATATCTTATTATTCTGAAAAAAGAAAAGGTGATACTATTGCCCGTATAACATCTGATGTATTAGAAATACAACATTCCTTTTTATCTATATTAGAACTGATTGTAAGAGAACCACTTACAATCATTTTTACGATTATAGCCATGTTAGCTATTAGTCCGAAATTAACATTATTTGTATTTCTATTTCTTCCGGTTTCAGGATTTTTAATTTCATTAATCGGTAAATCTTTAAAACGAAAATCCGACAAGGTTCAAAATGAACAAGGCTACTTCTTATCCATATTAGAAGAAACCTTAGGCGGTTTACGAGTCATCAAAGCCTTTAATGCGGAATCGGTATTCGCCAAGAAATTTCAAGCGTCCACCAAAAGATTTTTTAATTTTTCAAATAGCCTACTTAATAGACAAAATTTAGCATCACCGACAAGTGAATTTTTTGGTATTGCTGCTATCGGAGTCATTCTTTGGTATGGAGGGCAAATGGTACTTGTAGATAAAACACTTGAAGCTGAACTCTTTATAACGTATATGGCATTATCGTATCAAATACTAACACCTGCCAAATCTATTAGCAAAGCTTCGTATAGTGTCAAGAAAGGTAACGCAGCGGCAGAACGTGTATTAGAGATATTAGATACAGAAAACCCTATTTCTGAAATCGAAAATCCTATTCAACAAGAAACGTTTAATACAGCCGTTGACATCAATAATATCTCTTTCAAGTATGAAGATGAGTACGTCTTAAAAAACTTTAACCTAACAGTTGAAAAAGGTAAAACTGTTGCGCTAGTAGGGCAATCTGGTAGTGGAAAAAGTACAATTGCTAATCTTGTTACTCGTTTTTATGATGTTAATGAAGGAGAAATAAGTATTGATGGTAATAACATTAAAAACCTCAGTAAAAAATCGCTCCGTGGTCTATTAGGCTTGGTGACTCAAGATTCTATTTTATTTAATGACACTGTTAAAAACAACATCGGATTAGGAAAAGAAAATGCTACCGACGAAGAAATTATTGCAGCCGCTAAAATTGCAAATGCACATGATTTCATCATGGACCTACCTAAAGGGTATGACACTAACATTGGAGATAGCGGCAACAAGTTAAGTGGCGGACAAAAACAGCGATTGTCCATTTCTAGAGCGGTATTAAAAAATCCTCCAATAATGATATTGGATGAAGCTACATCTGCTTTAGACACTGAAAGCGAACGTCTGGTTCAAGATGCTCTTGAAAAAATGATGAAGAACAGAACTTCTATTGTCATTGCTCACAGACTTTCTACCATTCAAAATGCAGATACTATTGTAGTATTACTAAAAGGAGAGATTGTAGAACAAGGTACTCATGCAGAACTTTTAGAGCTCAATGGTACTTATAAGAAACTGGTACAGATGCAATCGTTGGCATAAGACTATATACCAGCTACATTAGAAAGTTTTCAAATAAAAAAAGCCATCTTTTCAGATGGCTTTCCTTTTTTATGAATAATACTAAACTATCGAGCCACTTTAATATCGACAATCATAATTTGACCGTCGTTACTTTTCATTTTAATAGCTCCTTTATGTCCCGCTGCATTCTCAAACAAAACAATAGTCGGATAATCTTGTGGTCCCATTGCCTCATCTTCATTCTCAATTACTAAGTCAACAAGTGAACTTTCATCAGCAATTGCATCAAATTCTTCAACAGTCATCTGATCAGCTGTATTTTCCATTTTAGTTGTCGTTCCACCTTCTATTTGCTCATCTTGGAACAAATCATCAGGACTCATCCAAAATAAGAATCCGGGATTTGACGGACTCATATCGTACCAAGCTAAATCAATAGTCGGTGCTATTTCTGCATCAATCTCATTATATGTATATAAATTTCCTGTACTTGTAGAAAAGAAGCGCTTCGTATCCACCCCATCAGTATCAACTATAAACTCCACATTTTCATATAAAATATAACTTGAAAATTCTTCAGCTTCCTCTTCAGTTTCTTCCTCGACTATTTCTTCAGTTTCTTCTTCAGCTTCTTCCTCACTCTCAGCCTCCTCTTCCTCTACTGATTCCTCTTCTTCATCTGCTTGTTCAGTTAAGTCTTCGATAATTACATCTTCATTATCATCACTACATGAGATTACAGAAAATACAGTTATAAAAAGGCAAATCAATAAAAAATTCTTCTTTAAAATCATAAAAATAAGTTTTGGTTTATTTTACAACGGATAGATTATTGGTTTATTGATATCACACCAAAATGTATCAATTATCATACAGAATGATTAAACCTTTTCTTATTTTCATGGTCTAAGAATAAACAAACCTCATTTCTAGGTGATTGAAGAGGAAACATTAGTATTAGATTTAAAAACCAAAAGCACACAGGCACAGGCTTTTGAGGTATTAGTAAATACCTACAAAGAGCGCTTATATTGGCAGATACGAAGTATTGTACTAAGCCATGATGATGCGGATGATGTTTTACAGAACACTTTTATTAAAGTTTACAAAAACATAGACGGATTTAAGGGAGACAGCAAACTCTTCTCTTGGATATACCGTATTGCAACTAATGAGGCTTTGAATTTTATTAAGCAACGAGCAAAACTGCAAGGTGTTTCTGATACTGATTATCAAGATAAATTAGTTTCTAATTTAGAAGCAGATGTATATTTTGAGGGAGATGAAATTCAACTTCAACTTCAAAAAGCTATTGTAACACTTCCTGAAAAGCAAAAATTGGTATTTAATATGAAATATTTTCAGGAGTTGAAATATGAAGAGATTTCAGAAATTTTGAATACTTCTGTAGGCGGTTTAAAAGCTTCGTATCATTTAGCAGTAAAAAAATTGGAGCAGTATTTAAAAGAAGATTAAACCTTTTATACAATTGATTGTCAAACTAGTATCATGAACAAAAACAAAAAAAATCCGTTTAAAACTCCAGAAGGCTATTTCGATAGCTTTGAGGATAAATTAATGGATAAATTGTCAGAAACCAAAAGCACAATCCCAAAGGATAGCGCTTTTAAGGTGCCAGATAACTATTTTGAGTCGTTCAATGAATCTCTTAAAGGAAAACTTGATACTGAACCAAAGGTAATACCGCTTTTTCCAATTAAGAAAGTAATAGCCGTAGCTGCATCAATTGCCGCTATTGTGCTTATCGCTTTAAATTACAATTGGAGCTCATCAAGTGAATTAAGCTTCAGCGATATAGCCAATACTGATATTGAAGCTTATTTTGAAAATAATGATTTTGAACTTTCACCTTATGAAATTGCAGAGGTGCTACCAGTAACAAATACTGAATATTCAGATTTTTTAAGCTCACCAATTGAGAGTGATAACCTACTAGATTACTTAAATGAAAATGTAAGTGATTTTGATGAATTTAATATTGAAGACAATGAATAAAGTCATAATAACCATATTCTTATTTGTAACAACCCTTTCTTTTGGACAAAGAAACCATGACTGGGAGAAGATAAACACGCTAAAAGTAGCCTTCATTACTGAAAAACTTTCTCTGAGCAGCAAAGAAGCGCAAGAGTTCTGGCCTGTGTATAATGAGTATCAAGAAAAAAGAAACCTATTACGCAAAAAAAGTCATAACCAGATCAGAGGTAAAATGAAAGATACCGATGCACTGACAGAAAAAGAGGCTGAAAACCTATTAGCCTTACATTTACAAATTGAGGAAGAAGAAGAAATATTGGACACTAACTTTCTCAAGAATGTAAGCAAAGTTATTTCCGCCAAAAAAACACTCTTACTTTTAAGATCAGAAGAAGAATTCAAACGTCAATTAATGAAGCAGTATCGCCAGAATAAAGGTGGTAAATAGTTATTTGAAAGTTAGCTTAGATATTCGATTTTTACCAGCAGCATAAGCAATAGAATCGTTCTGAAAGCGTATGGTAAAGAAAGGCTCCTTTGATAGTTCTTTCCAAGTTTTACCCATATCTGAGGAATATGAAATTCCAGTAAAACCTATAGCTACAAGCCCTGCTCCATTTGATCCAGGCACAAATTGCACACAACTTTTATAACCAGGTTTACTGCCATCAGCTACCAAGCTCCAAGTTTTCCCACCATCTTTTGTTATTGCTTTGTTGGCTTTTGAAGCATCCGGATCGGTGTAATCTCCGCCAATTGCAAATCCTAAATTCTCATCATAGAAATCAATGGAATAAATACCTTCTGTTGGCTTGCCATTTTTAATAGGGGTCTGATTAGTTTCCCATGACTTCCCTTTATCCGAAGAAAACAGAATTCTTCCAGATGTGGTTGCCATCCAAATGTTATCACCTTTTATCTTGATATTTGTATTACTTGCAGCAAAAGCTCCTTCACCTTCTATACCTTCTGGTAATTGTGAGCATGGTAGTTTAGACCACGTGTTTCCACCATCCGAAGTTATTATTATATTTAAACATCCGTCAACTGAGTCTCCTATTGCAATTCCGTCTTTATCATTCAAAAAAGTCATAGCATCATAAAACACACCTTCTCCCTCCTCCTTATACACCAATTCCATTCTACCATTACCTCCCGTTTTATACAACAAGGCAGGCGATTCTATAGAAAGCATAAAAAAATCGGTAGATGTATGTGCCACTGCTCTGAATGCCGGTACGCTCGTATGGTATCTTTCAATATTGGCACGTACTTTACCAGTACCCAAATCTACAGTACCAAAAGTACCTTTATTAGCGGCGAAGGCCAAACTATTACCCATGAGCTCTATAGCTCGAATACTTAAAGAATCTGAATATACGGTTTCAATATCTACAGTATTAAAAGTAGTTGGCGGAACACTTTCTGAGCACGAAACCATTAAAACAATCAAAAGAAAAGTATAACGCATAGGATTATGGTATAAAGTTGATCAAAAATAAATGGAATCGCTTCTAAAACAATACCTTTGCAGCCATAATTTTTTGGAGGACTAAAGCCTATCTAATCGATAATCAATACAATGACGGCTTCAAATCTTCTGACCATGTAAAATAATATCACTTCTAATGAAATTACACAGAAATTTGGTGTTTGCCGTAATCGACGCCTTAAACCTAATATTTAACGAAAATGAATACGCCGATAAGGTGGTTCAAAAAGTATTACGATACGACAAACGTTGGGGCGCTCGCGACCGTGGCTTTATTGCCGAGACTACCTATGAAATGGTACGTTACAAGCGTTTATATACTGAAATAGCAGAAGTTAAAGCTCCTTTTAGCAGACCAGACCTGTTTCGTATGTGGGCAGTTTGGGCCGTCTTGAAAGGTATTAGTTTACCAGATTGGAAACAGATAGAACCAACACCAGAAAGAAGAATTAAAGGTAAATTCGACGAGCTTTCTCAAATAAGAAAATATAGAGAGGCTGTGCCAGATTGGATTGATGAGTTATGCGAAAAAGCTTTAGGTGAAAAATTATGGACCGAAGAGTTAGCTAAACTTAATGTACCTGCAGATGTTATTTTACGTACAAACACACTAAAAACTAACAAAGAAGAATTACGCAAAGCACTTTTAGACGAGAATATTGTTGCCGAGCCTGTAAAAGGTCATCCTTCTGCATTGAAATTGGTTGAGAGAGCAAATGTTTTTGTTACTCAAGCTTTTAAAAACGGAATGTTCGAAGTTCAAGATGCCTCATCTCAGCTAGTTGCCGAATTTTTAGATGTTGAACCTGGGCAACGTGTTGTTGATACATGTGCCGGTGCTGGTGGCAAATCTTTACACTTAGCCGCTTTAATGGAAAACAAAGGTCAATTGATTTCTATGGATATTTACGGAAGTAAATTGAAGGAACTTAAAAGACGTGCTAGACGTAACGGTGCTCATAATATTGAGGTACGTGAAATAGATTCTTCTAAAGTTTATAAAAAACTTTATGGTAGCGCCGATAGGGTTCTTATAGATGCACCGTGTACAGGATTGGGAGTTCTTAGAAGAAACCCAGATTCTAAATGGAAAATGCAACCAGAGTTTCTTGACAAAATTGTGAAGACACAACATGAAATCGTTAGAAGCTACAGTAAAATAGTTAAACCAGGTGGTAAAATGGTATACGCTACATGTTCTATTCTACCTCAAGAAAATAGCCATCAGGTTCAGTCTTTCTTAAAATCTGAAGAAGGTAAAGACTTCTCTTTGGTGAAAGACAAAAAGATATACGCTTCTAAAAGTGGGTTTGACGGATTCTATATGGCATTGCTAGAGAAGAAAATCTAAACACTTTTTCTACACAACTTAAAAAGCCTTTCAGTTCAATTGAACTGAAAGGCTTTTTTAATGGATAGTATTCAACAGCCTAATCTTTCAACGTAGGATACTCTATACCCAATTGTTCTAAATATGTATCGTATTTGGTTTCATCGTAATAAAACTTTTCCAATTCTGACCTAAACTTGTCTTGCTTGTCTTTATTTAAATAAATTGGTGGCATATCACTTTCGGAAAGCATGGGTTGATACTTTGTTTCTTTTTGTTGTTCATTATTGAAATAATCCCAAGCACCTTTTAGCAACTCCGGCTTCAACAAAAAGTCCATAATTGTCATTGCCTCTACCTTTGCTCCAGCAATAACTCCTTTGTGAGCTATAGGTGTTGCCATGGCTATAGAATTACTCCAATGATGACCTTGTAGCCCAGGTATGTTAGAAGGGTAACGCAAAGTAACTGTAGGTACTTTCCATGAAACATCGCCAACGTCATCAGAACCTCCACTAATTGGTTCCACAATAGGAAGTCCTAATTCGGCTAATTCAACCGACAGACCTTCTATTTTCTTTGAATTGACTTCTGTTTGCACTGCTTTTGCTAGGTTTTGATCAGCCTCTGACCATTCTGGCAATCCCACTTCTTTAATATTGGAAAACATGGTCTCTGCAATTATCTTATTATAATGTCGTGGCCATGCCGTACCTAAAATTTTAGATTTCATTGTGGTTCCTGTCATTAATGCCGCTCCTTTTGCCATATCATTTGCCATATCATACATTTCCATAATTCCTTCGTATTCAATATCTCTAAAATAGAACCAAATAGCTGCTTTAGAAGGCACGACATTTGGCTGATCTCCTGAATCGGTAAAAATAGAGTGAGAACGTTTTAAAGGATGTAAATGTTCTCTTTTGTAATTCCATGCAACATTCATTAACTCCGCAGCATCTAAAGCACTTTTTCCTCTCCACGGAGAACCTGCAGAATGCGCCGCTTCGCCATCAAAAGCATATTCGACTGATATTAACCCTGTACCTGTTGTTGGCCCATAAGACACACTTAAATTATTACTTACATGAGTAAAAATACACATATCGATATCGTCAAAAAGACCATCTCTTACATACCAAGCCTTTGCCGCAAGTAATTCTTCAGCAATTCCAGGCCATACTAATAATGTGCCTCCAATATTCTCACGTTCCATTATTTCTTTAACAGCAAAAGCTGAAATAATATTCATAGGTATACCAGAATTATGACCCTCGCCATGTCCCGGAGCACCCTCTACTATAGGTTTGTGATAGGCAACACCTGGATATTGAGATGCTTTAGGAATACAATCTACATCACTACCTAAAGCAATTGTAGGCCCTTCTCCATTGCTCCATGTAGCAAACCAAGCAGTAGGAATTCCTGAGATTGAGTTTTCGATTTCGAATCCGTTTTCAGCTAAAATTCCTGTCAAATACTTTGAAGATTCTACTTCTTGAAAACCCAATTCAGAAAAACTAAAAACTTTATCTACCATTACTTGAGATAGTTTTTTATTTTCTTCAACCAAAGTAGATACTTCAGTTTTTAATTTTTCAATTTGTTTGTTTGATCTTTTCTTTTGTGCGTACACGCCACTATAGGCGAATAAACAACATGCGAATGCACATAGTGTAGTTCTTTGTTTCATGGTGGTTATTTGAATTAGTTACTAGAAGTTACATAAATTGATTGTTACACGTGCGTAACCAACCAATTTTTATCTAATTCAAAACTTGAGCATTCAATTTTGCTATAATAGGATTTTACATAGCATTAAAATCCACATTTAAAAACTTATGAGTTTATCTAAAGAGTAATTAAAAAAGTGGCAACTGTTGATTTTTTGGAGCTTCTTTAACTTCTGGTATTTCAACTTTCTTTTCCAATTGCTTTTGCCCCCAGCCGGTCATCGCCTTCACAACCGGAAGTAATGATTTGCCTAAAGGTGTTAACGTATATTCTACTCGTGGGGGAATTTCACCATATAAAGTACGATCAAGAATACCTGACCGCTCTAAAGACTTCAATTGCTTACTTAACATTTGGCGATTTATACCCTCAATTTCTGCAAAAAGCTTATTAAAACGATTGGTGCCTTTATTTATATGATACAGAATTATAGGCTTCCATTTACTATCTATCATATTCATACAATAATCAAGTGCCTGTGCATCATTATTTTGCTTCGCCATGCTTTTTTAATTTTTTAAACAACTAAAATTTGCCGTTTTTCTCATCAATCAATCTAAATCTAACAAACGTACTAATAATATTTTTGCAGTAAAAATCTAATTTTCATACTATAAAGTAAAACTTTATGTCATTTATAATTGTGATTGATAAAGGTAAAACAAATTCTCACTATTTTCATTAACAATTACTGTTTAAAAGTGTTTCAGATTACCGTAAATAGTAACTAGTAAAGTCTTAATTTTGTATTTCAAAAATCAATACCAGACATACTACAATGATTCACTTTTTTGGGGAACTTAGCAAAAAGATTTTTGCGGTACAGACCGCGAAGGAACTTTCATCTGAAGATACAAGTAAACTTATATGGTTGTTCGGCAACCGACCTAAAATAAATGCGGCGTCTCTTGACGCCTTTTTTGTTGGTCCAAGAGCCGCAATGATCACTCCGTGGAGTACGAATGCAACAGAAATTACTCAGAATATGGGTGTTTCTGGAATTATTCGGATTGAGGAATTCAATGCTGTAGAAGAAAAATTTACAGGATTCGACCCAATGATTTCTCAAAAATACAGCACTCTAAACCAAGAGGTTTTTGATGTTCATGTAGCACCAAAACCTATATTGGATATTGAAGATATTGCTGCTTTCAACAAACAAGAAGGTTTAGCTCTTAATGATGAAGAAGTAGGATATCTTGACAACCTCAGCAAAAAACTTGGTCGAAAATTAACTGATTCTGAAGTATTTGGTTTTAGTCAAGTAAATTCTGAGCATTGTAGACATAAAATATTCAATGGCACATTTGTTATAGACGGTGAAGAAATGCCTTCTTCACTATTTAAATTGATTAAGAAAACCTCTCAAGAATTTCCTAATGAAATAGTATCTGCTTATAAAGACAATGTCGCCTTTGTGAAAGGACCTAGAGTAATGCAGTTTGCTCCTAAAACGGCAGACAAGCCAGACTTTTATCAAGAGCAGGAGTTTGACTCTGTAATTTCTATAAAAGCAGAAACACACAACTTCCCTACAACTGTAGAGCCTTTTAATGGTGCTGCAACTGGTGCAGGCGGAGAAATAAGAGATCGTTTGGCTGGTGGTAAAGGTTCTTTACCTCTTGCTGGTACTGCAGTTTACATGACTGCTTACTCTCGACTAGAAAAAGAAAGACCTTGGGAAAAAGGAATGCAAGAGAGAGATTGGTTATACCAAACTCCTATGGATATTCTTATTAAAGCTTCTAATGGTGCTTCTGATTTTGGAAACAAATTTGGACAACCATTAATTACTGGTTCTGTTCTTACTTTTGAATATGATGAAGCTTCTATTCCGTTTGAATCTTCCGAAGAAAAGACAAGCTCTTCAACAGAAACCAAACGTAAGTTAGGGTATGATAAAGTAATCATGCAAGCTGGCGGTATTGGATATGGTAAAATTGAACAAGCAATAAAAGACAAGCCTGAAACAGGTAATAAAATAGTAATTCTAGGCGGTGACAACTACCGAATTGGAATGGGTGGTGCTGCTGTTTCTAGTGCAGATACTGGCGAATTCAGCTCGGCTATTGAACTAAACGCCGTACAACGTTCTAATCCTGAAATGCAAAAGAGAGCTGCGAATGCTATTCGCGGTATGGTAGAAAGCGATGTAAACACTATCGTTTCAATTCATGATCATGGTGCTGGCGGACACCTTAACTGTTTGTCTGAACTAGTAGAGGAAACTGGTGGCAAAATAGATTTAGATAAATTACCTGTTGGTGACCCAACTCTATCTGCTAAAGAAATTATTGGTAACGAATCTCAAGAACGTATGGGTCTTGTCATCGGTAAAAAAGATATTGATCATCTAAAACGTATTGCTGACCGTGAGCGCTCGCCTATGTATGAGGTTGGTGATGTAACAGGTGATGACCGTTTTACTTTTGAATCTAAGACTAATGGCGCTAAGCCAATGGATCTAGCTTTGTCTGATATGTTCGGGAGTTCTCCTAAGACTGTTATGACAGATAAGACGGTTATTCGTGATTATAAGAATGCAGATTATTCTTTAGAGTTTTTCCATGATTATCTAGATGCAGTTCTTCAACTTGAAGCTGTTGCTAGTAAAGATTGGCTAACGAATAAAGTGGATCGTTGTGTTGGTGGTCGTGTAGCAAAACAACAATGTGTTGGCCCGTTACAATTACCATTGAATAACTGCGGAGTAATGGCGTTAGATTTTAAAGGAAAAGAAGGAATTGCCACAAGTATTGGTCACTCCCCTATTTCCGCTTTGATTGATCCTGCTGCTGGTAGTAAAAATAGTATTGCAGAATCATTGACCAATTTAGTTTGGGCACCGTTAAAAGACGGATTGGCTTCTGTTTCTTTATCCGCTAACTGGATGTGGCCTTGTAAAAACGAAGGTGAAGATGCTCGTCTATATAAAGCAGTACAAGCAGTTTCTGATTTTGCTATTGATTTAGGTATTAACGTACCTACAGGAAAGGATTCTCTTTCCATGAAACAAAAATATAAAGATGGTGATGTTATTTCTCCTGGTACCGTAGTCATTTCTGCTGCTGGTAACTGTAGTGATATTACAAAGGTTGTGGAGCCAGTTTTACAGAAAGGTGCTGGTTCTATTTATTACATCAACCTATCTAAAGATAATTTTAAATTAGGCGGCTCGTCGTTTGCACAGACTAGAAATAGTATTGGTAACGAAACTCCTACAATTACTGACTCTGCATACTTTAAAACTGTTTTTAATACCATTCAATCTTTAATAAAAGAGGATAAAATAGTAGCTGGACATGATGTCGCTTCTGGCGGATTAATTACTACTCTTTTAGAACTATGTTTTGCAGATACCAATTTAGGAGCCAATCTTGACCTAACAAGTTTAGGTGAAGCTGATACTATTAAAGTTTTGTTTTCTGAAAACGCTGGTATTGTTTTTCAAGCGAAAGATGATAGTATTGAAGCCATATTGAATTCTAAAAATATTGATGCCAAGAAAATAGGTTCGGTTACAAACGAAGCTACCCTAACTGTTAAAAATAATGGTATGGAAATGGGACTAAATATTGAAACCCTTCGTGACACTTGGTTCAAAACATCGTATTTACTAGACAAACAGCAAACTGCAAATGGCTTAGCGAAAGATAGATTTGATAATTATAAGGTTCAGCCTTTAGCATACAGCTTCCCTTCTACAACACCGCTACAACTTCCAAGCCGAAGTCTAAGTGGAGCAGAAATGAGACCAAAAGCAGCTATTCTACGTGAAAAAGGTAGTAACTCTGAACGTGAAATGGCAAATGCAATGTATTTAGCAGGGTTTGATGTAAAAGACGTTCACATGACCGATTTAATTTCTGGTCGAGAAAATCTTGAAGATATTCAATTTTTAGGGGCTGTTGGTGGCTTCTCTAATTCAGATGTACTTGGTAGTGCAAAAGGATGGGCAGGAGCTATTAAATACAACGAAAAGGCTAACACGGTCATTAAAAACTTCTTTGCCAGACCAGACACCTTATCAGTTGGTATTTGTAACGGATGCCAATTGTTCATGGAGTTGGATTTAATTAACCCTGAACACGAAACTCACGGTAAAATGACCTACAATGAATCTCATAAGCATGAGAGTAATTTTACCTCTGTAGAAATACAAAAAAACAACTCTGTTATGCTTTCTTCTTTAGTGGGCAGTAAACTTGGTGTATGGATTTCTCATGGTGAAGGTAAATTTGCTTTACCGCTATCTGAAGAGAATTATGATATTGTAGCCAAGTACGGTTATGAAGGTTATCCGGCAAATCCGAATGGTAGTGATTTCAACACCGCCATGCTTTGTGATAAAACTGGTCGTCACTTAGTAACTATGCCACATATAGAACGTTCTATCTTTCCATGGAACTGGGCACATTACCCAACGGATAGAACTGATGAAGTTTCGCCATGGATAGAGGCTTTTACAAATGCAAAAGAGTGGGTTATAAATCAGAAATAATCACATTCAATTATATAAATACAAAAGCTGTGCACTCCCATGTCTGGGGTACACAGCTTTTTTTACAACCAAAACGTATTATCTAACCAACAATCTACCGCTCCAAGTTTTCTCATTAGAGTTTTGTAGTTTGTATAGGTATAACCCTGGGGATAGGTCTTTTCTTTCTATAGTTATTTCATTCTGTCCTACTATACTTTCACCCTCCATATGGTGATTACCCAGTAATTTACCGCTCAAAGAGTAAATATCTAATTCATAGGTATCTGCGTTTTCTTCATAAAAGTATAAACTAGTACTTTCAATCATTGGGTTTGGATATACAATTGACTTATTCAAATCTGAATCTACAAACTCTTGACCCAGCTCTCTATTATGAAAATCTATATTCTGTAGCTCCATTGACTTTTCTTCTGCATACCCATTTTCGGCAACCAGATTAAAAGAAAGTACTTTTATATCAGAGAAATCAATACCTGCATCTGAGTCATTTTTAAAATCGGTTGCAGATAAGATATATTCATCCATATCACTTTCTAAACTGATAGTAGTTTTAAAAATTGAGCCATCACCCTTTATCAACTGTACATCTAAATTACCTGTTCCTTTTGCCTCAAAACTCACCTTACCATAATCACTTAAATCAACAGCGGTAAACCTAGGACTCAAAGCACGGTACACGCCTAAATAATTACTAGTTGAACCTTGTAATTTTATATTTCTTTCTATAGGATACCCTTCACCAACATACGGTCCATCCGCTGGTAACACTTCATAAGTAGCTACTGTGGTTTCTTCGGCAGAGTCATCTAAACCCCATGGCGCATCGGCAACAAAAAGATCATCTGGTGTTGCTCCTAAACCGGCACTTATTCTAAAACCTAAATCGAACAAGGTTCCTGTTTTTAAAGCTACAGAATCTAAATAGCCATCTATATCTGCGGTTACTCCCAATACCTCAGTATCGCTAGTTTCAGTAAGTTTCAAACCTCCTTCTAGATTAATACTTTGAGAGTTGTTATTATTCACTAAATTCAATAAAACTTCTCCATTCTTATAGCTAGCAGACTTCACGAATACTGGCGGAGGCGTTGACCCATTATACTGTGTAATAGCTGCATTAACTTCTAAAAGATTTAAAATTTCATCCGCTAGCAATAATAAGTCATCTACTGAATTTGACCATATCTGAAAATTATAATAGGCTGTATCGCCCGCATATGCATCAATATTCCAATGCGATTCTATGGTGAAATTTTCGTCAGCATTTACCCTAGCTGAAAAAGTTAAGGCAAATTCAAGACTACCGTCTGGTTGTTTAATAATTGACTTGATAAAATCTTTTTCTCGTAACTGAATATTTGAAACCGATAATAATTGTGCCCCTAGAAAACGATCGCAGATAAACTTACTGTGCTCATATACCTTGTTATCTGTTTTAATGACCATTAAGGAACCTAAATTTTCAGAACCGTTTAAATAATCTACCGAATAGATATCTGATGCATTTGTTAAATCTAATAAATCGCTAGGTGATGACTCTATTGTACTTGTCTCACCTACAACACCCAATGGCACTAGGCTATTTAAAGGAATAGTGTTGACATCTGTTTTAGAACTAAGACCGTAAAAAGCATTTTTAACTATTTTCTTCGCATTTAACTTATCAAATACATAGTTCGTTTTTGCTCTATTAAAGTTTCTTTTACTAATTAAATTCGCTAACCTATCGTTACTTTCTAATCCGCCTTTATTAGCACTAGAAGTAGTAACTATTACTGGGCAAGCAGCAACACCAGAACATGAAGGATCATCGCAATCTACTAATCCGTCACCATCATCATCTATACCATTCATACAATCTTCTTGCGGTACAGGTGCTGTGGGGCAACGGGCACCGTCATTACTAGATGCTGCAGGACCAAATGCAAAAATATTTGAATTCATGTTTCCGTCCGATATACTTTGGACTTGCTCAATTTTATAAACCGAACCTGTTTGGTTGGCAGAAATATAGAAGTTACCATCAACATCAAAATAGACTGCGCCAAAAGTATAGCTTAACCCTTCTAGAATAGGTACTTCACCTAAGTTGTAAACTTTACCTGTATTAGGATCAATTTTATACAAAATTCTACTTCTACCTTCAACAGTATACAAATTGCCGTCAGCAGCATTAAAAGCCCAATCTGCTATTGACAAACTCTGACTTAATTCAAAAGCGCCTAAATACTCAAGATAAGTTGGTGAATCAGGATTTATATCAACCTTAAAATATGAGGAACCTCCTGCTTTAAAATAATATATACCTTCAGGAGAAATATCACCTACATATTTATTACCTGTTGGCAATTCTGGTATAGTATACTGATCTACAGTGTAGTTTTTTCCGATTCTAACTATGGTACTAGATGGGGTCGATAAATATCCCCATAAATATCCGTCTGTTGGGTTATAACCTACACCATTAACATTACCCGGAGTTATATTCTCGGCTACTAAATACGAACTACCTGACGCAAGATCTAATGCATAAATATCATTATATTGAAAAAGGTAAGCGTTAAAATCACAATTGAAGGGTTCTGCCTGAGCGTTCAGATTCCAACCAAAAAGAGCTATAATAAATACAGCAATTGAGTTTAACAATATGTTTTTAAAGTATTTTTTTTCCATGTTTCCTACAACTTGGGATTAATATCTATTATTCAAACCTAATTAATTTAAATAAAGAATTTTCCTACAAACTAATGAGATGTATACATAACACGTTCAAATACAATTTATTGTAGTTTAATGGTTAAAATAGACAACCTACATTATGCAATACTTTAATTAAGGATATTGTAACGAGATGCCATTTTATTTAACAATACAATTTTAAAATGTGGAGTTCTTTCACTATTTTGCAATACTTATTAGAAATCAAGTATGCAAAAAGTAACCCGTCTTTTTGACTTTCCATATTATCAGCTAGAAAAGCATGCCTTAAAAGAGGCATTGGTGTCAAAAAAAAATGGAGAGTGGATTAAAACTTCCACTCAAGAATATATAGACAAAGCAAATACCATTAGCCGTGGGCTTTTACGCCTAGGGGTAAAACCTAATGATAAGATTGCCGTAATATCACTCACCAACAGAACTGAGTGGAATATTATGGACATCGGTATTCTTCAACTTGGTGCTCAGAATGTACCAATTTACCCTACTATATCAGAAGAAGATTACGCCTATGTGCTTAATCATTCTGAAGCAAAATTCTGTTTTGTTTCTTGTAATGAAGTATATGAAAAAGTACTTTCAATTAAAGATCAGGTCAAAAGTTTAGAAAATGTCTATTCTTTTGAAGAAGTTTCTAATTGCGATAGCTGGGAAAAGGTTTTAGAATTAGGGACAGATACTTCAAATCAAGAAGAGGTTGAAAAATTAATGAATGCTGTTACACCAAACGATTTGGCAACATTAATTTATACTTCAGGTACAACGGGTAGACCTAAAGGTGTTATGTTATCCCATAATAATCTTGTGACTAATGCCATTGAAAGCTCTAAGCGATTTCCTATTGAAGATGGAAAAACAAAAGCATTAAGCTTCCTGCCCCTATGCCATGTATATGAGCGAATGTTAATTTACTTATATCAATTTAGAGGCGTTTCTATTTACTATGCGGAATCTTTAGATAAAATCAGTGATAACCTAAAGGAAACTAGTCCGCATGTTATGACAGCGGTACCTCGGCTTTTAGAAAAGGTGTATGATAAAATCTATGCCAAAGGAACAGAGCTTACCGGTATTAAAAAGAAACTTTTCTTTTGGGCTGTAGACTTGGGTCTTAGATATGAACCATACGGACAAAACGGATGGTGGTACGAAACACAACTTTCTATTGCCAGAAAGTTAATCTTTAGCAAGTGGAAAGAAGGCTTAGGCGGAAACCTAGGTTTGATTGCTTCTGGTAGCGCAGCTTTGCAACCGAGATTATCTCGTATTTTCAATGCAGCGGAATTCGGACTCATGGAAGGGTACGGATTATCTGAAACTTCACCCGTAATTTCGGTTAATGATATGCGCGAAGGCGGATTTAGAATTGGTAGTGTTGGCAAACCTATTGACCGTACTGAAGTAAAGATTGCTGCAGATGGTGAAATATGCATTAAGGGACCACAAGTAATGTTGGGTTATTACAAGGATGAAGAAAAAACAAAAGAGGTCATCGTTGACGGATATTTCTTAACTGGAGATATTGGTGAATTAGATAGTGACGGATTCTTAAAAATTACCGATCGTAAAAAGGAAATGTTTAAAACATCTGGCGGCAAATATGTTGCTCCTCAACTTTTAGAAAACCGATTTAAACAATCGCAATTTATAGAGCAAATTATGGTAGTCGGTGAAAGTGAAAAAATGCCTGCTGCATTAATACAGCCAAATTTTGAGTATATTAAAGAATGGGCTAAAAGAAAGAATATCCCTGTTGGCGATAATTCCGATATCGTAACTAACGAAAAAGTTATTGCCAGAATTAATGAAGAAGTAAGTCTAGCAAATGAAAGTTTTGCCAAATGGGAGAAAATTAAACAATTTAGACTGACCCCTGATGTTTGGAGTATGGAAGACGGACACCTGACACCTACTATGAAAATGAAAAGAAAGATAATTAAGCAAAAATATATTGCTCTTTATAATGATATTTATGAGCATTAATTCTTACTATAGAATCCAATAATTTAATAGTTTTCAAATATGGAGCCCAACTAAACCTTGAAAAAGATATTTAGTTGGGCTTTCATTTTTGATATAAGTATTTTTATTAAAAATACTAGCGCAGCTAAATATCAAAAAAATATTTTTATTGTATCTAGCTAATAAACATGCCTCTACAAAACAAATAGACCTTTAAAACATTAGATAAGGGATTACACCTTAAGTTATCCTAGTAATATCTGATTAACTAAAATATAAGAAAATTTATTATGCATGCATAATAAATTTTCTTATATTTGGGAACCAACTAAAGGAGTATGAAAGAAGCAACGATAGATTATGCGTTGAGAGCTACATGGCAAGCAGTAGCTAGAATGTATAATGAAGAAGCAAAGAATTTTGATTCTACTATGGCTGTTGGTTTTACATTATTAAGTATCGATCCTAAAACAGGCACACCTTCTACTTCATTAGGTCCAAAGATGGGAATGGAAGCCACTAGCCTTTCTAGAATCTTAAAAAGTATGGAACAAAAAGGTCTTATTTTAAGAAAACCTAATCCCAAAGATGGTAGAGGCGTTCTTATTTATTTAACAGACTTTGGACTAGAGAAAAGGAACGATTCTAAAAGTACAGTTCTTAGATTTAATGAGGCAGTAAAAAATGAAGTAACAGATGAAAAACTAGATAGTTTTTTTGAAGTGACAGATGCCATCAATAAACTTATTGCAGACAAAAAATTATTTTAATTCAACTTATCAAATTAATACAGCATAAAGTACATGAACAAGCACATTAAAAAAGTAGCGGTCATTGGCTCAGGAATAATGGGTAGTGGTATAGCCTGCCATTTTGCAAATATTGGCGTAGAGGTTTTATTGTTAGATATTGTTCCTAGAGAATTAAATGACAAAGAGAAAGCGAAAGGCTTAACCTTACAAGACAAGGTAGTTCGCAATAGAATGGTAAATGATTCTTTAACGGCAGCGTTGAAATCAAAACCATCACCTATTTATCATCAAAAATTTGCAAACCGTATTACTACGGGCAATATGGAAGATGATATTTCAAAAATATCTAAAGTTGATTGGATTATTGAGGTTGTTGTTGAAAGATTAGATATTAAAAAACAAGTATTTGAAAATATTGAAAAGTACCGTACTCCGGGTACTTTAATTACTTCTAACACTTCTGGTATTCCTATCAAATTTATGTCTGAAGGTAGAAGTGATGACTTTCAAAAGCATTTTTGTGGTACCCACTTTTTTAATCCTGCACGTTACTTAAAACTTTTTGAGATTATTCCTGGTCCAAAAACAGATGATGATGTATTAAGCTTTTTAAATGGATACGGAGAAAAGTTTTTAGGTAAGACTTCTGTAGTTGCCAAAGATACTCCGGCATTTATAGGTAATAGAATTGGAATCTTTAATATTCAAAGCCTTTTCCATATGGTAAAAGATATGGATATGACCGTTGAAGAAGTAGACAAACTTACTGGTCCTGTGATCGGTAGACCAAAATCTGCTACATTTAGAACTGTTGACGTTGTTGGTTTAGATACTTTGGTACATGTTGCCAATGGTATTTATGATAACTGTAAAGATGATGAGCGTCACGATTTATTTAAACTACCAGGTTTCATCAATACCATGATGGAGAACAAATGGTTAGGTAGTAAAACAGGACAAGGTTTCTATAAGAAATCGAAAGACGCAAAAGGTAAAACTGAAATATTAACGCTTGATTTAGGTACGATGGATTATCGTTCTAAAAAGAGTGCAAAATTTGCCACGTTAGAATTAACAAAAACAGTTGATAAAGTTGTTGATCGCTTTGCTGTACTTTGTGGCGGAAAAGATAAAGCAGGTGAATTCTACCGTAAGAGTTTTGGACAGTTGTTCGCTTACGTTTCTCATAGAATACCTGAAATTACAGATGAGCTTTATAAAATTGACGATGCCATGAAAGCTGGTTTTGGCTGGGAACATGGTCCATTTCAAATTTGGGATGCCGTTGGTTTAGATAAAGGTCTTGAGTTTATTAAAGCTGAAGGTTTAGAAGCTGCTGCTTGGGTTCAAGAGATGAAATCTGCCGGTAAAGATTCTTTTTACTCGGTAAAAGAAGGAAGTACTTATTTTTATGATATTCCTAAAAAATCCATGGAAAAAATTCCTGGACAAGATTCATTTATCATATTAGATAATATTAGAAAGTCAAAAGAAGTATTTAAAAATGCTGGCGTTGTTGTAGAAGATATAGGTGATGGAATTTTGAATGTAGAATTCCAATCGAAAATGAATACCATTGGTGGGGATGTTCTAACTGGCTTGAATAAAGCAATAGAAATGGCCGAGAAAGACTTTAGAGGTTTGGTTGTTGGTAACCAAGCTCCAAATTTCTCTGTAGGTGCAAATATTGGCATGATTTTTATGATGGCTGTCGAGCAAGAATATGATGAGCTTAACATGGCTATAAAATTCTTTCAAGATTCTATGATGCGTATGCGTTATTCTTCTATTCCAACAATATCTGCCCCACATGGTATGGCGTTAGGTGGTGGTTGTGAAATTTCATTACATGCAGATAAAGTTGTTGCTGCAGCTGAAACTTATATGGGACTTGTAGAATTTGGAGTTGGTGTTCTTCCTGGTGGAGGTGGCTCTAAAGAAATGGCATTACGTGCACAAGATACCTTTAAGAAAGGTGATGTTGAATTAAACGTATTGCAAGAATATTTCTTAACCATAGGTATGGCAAAAGTTTCTACTTCAGCCTACGAAGCTTTTGATTTAGGATTGCTTCAAAAAGGAAAGGATGTTGTAGTTGTTAATAAAGATCGTCAAATAGCAACAGCAAAAGCGCATGCTATTTTAATGGCAGAATCTGGATACACGCAACCAGCAGCTCGCAATGATATTAAGGTATTAGGTAAACAAGCGTTGGGTATGTTTGTAGTAGGTACAGATGCTATGGAAGCTAGCCACTATATTAGCGAACATGATAAGAAGATTGCAAACAAACTAGCTTATGTAATGGCAGGTGGTGATCTATCAGAACCTACACTAGTCTCTGAGCAATATCTATTAGATATAGAACGTGAAGCATTCTTATCATTATGTACTGAGAGAAAAACTCTAGAACGTATTCAGCATATGTTGAAAACGGGTAAGCCATTACGTAACTAAAATTACGAAGCTGTTAGCCTGTAGCAATTAGCTATCGGCCTATTATAAAACAACAATTAAATGCTAATAGCTAAAAGCTAATAGCCAAAAGCATAAAAAATGAAAACTGCATATATAGTAAAAGGATATAGAACTGCTGTTGGAAAAGCTCCGAAGGGTGTTTTCCGTTTTAAGCGAACAGATGAATTGGCTGCCGAAACCATCGAGTATATGATGAAGGAATTGCCACAATTCGACAAAAAACGTATTGATGATGTTATCGTAGGTAATGCGATGCCAGAGGGGTCTCAAGGTTTGAACATGGCAAGGCTAATTTCATTAATGGGATTAGATATTGTTGATGTACCGGGGGTAACCGTAAATAGATTCTGTGCTTCAGGCTTAGAAACCATTGGTGTTGCCGCAGCTAAAATTCAAGCTGGCATGGCCGATTGTATTATTGCTGGTGGTGCAGAAAGTATGAGCTCTGTTCCAATGACAGGTAATAAACCAGAATTGAACTATGATTTAGCAAATTCTGGTCATGAAGATTACTATTGGGGAATGGGAAATACTGCTGAAGCTGTAGCAAATGAGTATAATGTATCGCGAGAAGATCAAGATATGTTTGCTTACAATTCTCATATGAAAGCTTTAAAAGCACAATCCGAAGACCGTTTTCAAAGTCAGATAGCACCTATTGAAGTAGAAGAAACATATTTGGATGCTAACGGAAAAAAAGCACACCGTAAGTATACAGTTACTAAAGATGAAGGACCTAGAAAAGGTACTTCTGTAGAAGTATTAAACAAACTTCGCCCAGTATTTGCTGCTGGCGGAAGTGTAACTGCCGGTAACTCATCGCAAATGAGTGATGGTGCTGCATTTGTTTTAATAATGAGTGAAGAAATGGTAAAAGAATTAAATCTTGAACCTATTGCACGATTGGTAAATTATGCCGCTGCTGGTGTACCACCTAGAATAATGGGTATTGGTCCTATTGCTGCTATTCCTAAGGCATTAAAGCAAGCAGGCTTAAAGCTTAACGACATAGATTTAATAGAATTGAATGAAGCATTCGCTTCACAATCCTTAGCAGTAATGCGTGAATTGAAAATAAATCAAGACATCGTAAACGTAAATGGTGGTGCAATTGCACTTGGTCACCCATTAGGATGTACAGGGGCAAAATTATCTGTACAGTTATTTGATGAAATGCGTAAAAGAGATATGCAAGGAAAATACGGTATGGTTACTATGTGCGTAGGTACAGGTCAAGGAGCTGCCGGAATATTTGAATTTTTAAATTAACAACTTTCACTAATTAATATTATAGTGTTTACTGAATACTTAATACTAATTACTTTACACTAAATACTATTAACAACATGAGTACAGATACAGTAAAAAAAGATATTCTTAGAGGAGGACAGTTCCTTGTCAAAGAAACCAATTGTGAAGATGTTTTCACATTAGAAGATTTGAATGAAGAGCAACGCATGATGCGTGAAAGCACCAAAGAATTTGTTGACAGAGAACTTTGGGCACATTGGGAGCGTTTTGAAAATAAAGATTACGCCTTTACCGAAGAAACTATGCGTAAAGCTGGTGAACTAGGATTATTGAGTGTAGCTGTACCAGAATCATATGGTGGTATGGGTATGGGATTCGTTTCTACCATGTTAGTATGTGATTACATTTCCGGTGCTACTGGATCTTTCAGTACGGCTTTTGGAGCACATACAGGAATTGGAACTATGCCAATTACACTTTATGGATCTGAGGAGCAAAAACAAAAATATGTACCAAGATTAGCTTCTGGAGAATGGTTTGGCGCTTATTGCCTTACTGAACCAGGTGCTGGTTCTGATGCTAACTCAGGAAAAACTAAAGCTGTTCTTTCTGCAGATGGTAAATCATACAGTATTACAGGCCAAAAAATGTGGATTTCAAATGCAGGCTTCTGTAATATGTTTATCGTATTTGCTCGTATTGAAGATGACAAGAACATTACTGGTTTCATTGTAGAAAATGACCCAAGTAACGGTATCACTTTAGGTGATGAAGAAAAGAAATTAGGTATTCACTCCTCTTCTACTCGTCAGGTTTTCTTTAATGAAACTAAAGTTTCGACTGAAAACATGTTATCTACTAGAGGTAACGGATTCAAAATTGCAATGAACGCATTAAATGTTGGTCGTATTAAATTAGCGGCTGCTTGTTTAGATGCACAAAGAAGAGTTATCGGTGAAGCTACTAAATATGCTAACGAGCGTATTCAGTTTAAAACTCCAATTATGAACTTTGGCGCTATTAAGTCTAAAATTGCCGAAATGGCAACTAGCGTTTATGTTGATGAATCTGCAAGTTACCGTGCTGCAAAAAATATAGAAGATCGTATTGCTATGCGTGAAGCTGAAGGTAATACGCACCAAGAGGCTGAACTTAAAGGAGTTGAAGAATATGCTATAGAATGTTCTATTCTTAAAGTAGCTGTTTCTGAAGATTGTCAAAAAACTACAGATGAAGGTATTCAGATTTTTGGAGGTATGGGCTTTAGTGCTGATACACCAATGGAATCTGCATGGAGAGATTCAAGAATTGCCCGTATCTATGAAGGTACAAACGAAATCAACAGAATGTTGGCTGTAGGTATGCTTGTGAAAAAAGCTATGAAAGGTCATGTTGATCTTTTAGGTCCTGCTACTGCTGTTGGTGAAGAATTAATGGGAATTCCTTCTTTTGATGTACCAGATTTTTCTGAACTATTTGCTGAAGAAAAAGATATCTTAAAAAGACTTAAAAAGGTTTTCTTAATGGTTGCTGGATCTGCGGTACAGAAATACGGAGCAGAGTTAGAGAATCACCAACAATTAATGTTGGCTGCTTCTGATATTCTTATTGAAGTTTATATGGCAGAATCTGCTTTATTACGTACTGAGAAAAATGCAAAACGATTTGGTGAAGAAGCACAAGCTACTCAAATTGCCATGTCTAGATTATACTTGTTCAGCGCTACTGAAACTATCATCAATAAAGGTAAAGAAGCTATCGTTTCTTTTGCTGAAGGTGATGAGCAAAGAATGATGTTAATGGGACTTAAACGTTTTACTAAATATACAAACTACCCTAATGTAGTTGCCTTACGCACACAAATTGCCGATAAGGTTGCTGCAGATAACGGTTACACGTTTGACTAATTCAGATTACCTTTTGTTGTTTGGTAACTTGAATATTAAACCGTCCCAATTGGGGCGGTTTTTTTGTTTGGTAAATATTGATATTGCGACTACTTTTAAACCATGCATAAAAAATTACTAGAACAGGTTTATAATACTTCCGATTTTAATTCGAATGGTCATATTCTAATCGATCAATTGTCTTCTCACTTGGAGGATAAACTGAGTGCTTCTTCTCGTAATGCTATCAACTGGAACGAACCTGAAAAGGAACTAGAATTCTGGAAGAAATTTTTAACTAATGGAGATAAAAAAGATCTTTTTTTAGAAATAACTAAACGTACCACTTACGTACACCACCCAAATTATATGGGGCATCAAGTGAGTCCGCCAGCTCCAGTTACTGCACTCACTGGTTTAATTAGTTCATTATTAAATAATGGGACTGCGGTTTATGAGATGGGTATGTCCTCTAATGCTATTGAACGCATTATTATAGAATTGATTTGCGAGAAAATTGGTTTCGATGACACTTCTGGAGGATTCTTAACCTCTGGTGGAACATTAGCAAATTTAACTGCATTATTAAGTGCAAGAAAAGCAATTACCAAAAGAGATATTTGGAATGAGGGCAACCAAAATCAATTAGGTATTATGGTAAGCGAAGAAGCACATTATTGTGTTGATCGCGCCGCAAGAATTATGGGTTTAGGTGAACAGGGAATTATCAAAGTTCCTGTAACCAAAGAATTTAGAATGGATACCGATTTACTGGAATCTAAATTTAAAGAAGCACAGGAAAAGGGAATTGAAATCTTCGCTATTATTGGTAGTGCTCCTTCTACTGCTACCGGTATTTTTGATGACTTAGAAGTATTTGGAGAATTTGCTAAAAAACAAAATATTTGGTTTCATGTTGATGGCGCACATGGTGGAGCGGGTATTTTCTCCAAAAAATACAAGCACACCCTTAAAGGTATTGAATTGGCTGATTCTGTTGTTATTGACGGACATAAAATGATGATGATGCCAGCGCTGACCACTGCCCTACTCTATAAAAACGTCGTAAATGCTAATGCCACTTTTAGCCAAAAAGCAGATTACTTACTTACAGATTCTGAGCATGAAGATTGGTATAACTCTGGCAAACGTACGTTTGAATGCACTAAAAATATGATGGCTATTCATTGGTTCACGATGCTTAAATTATACGGAGAAGAAGTTTTTGATGCTAATGTTACCCACCTTTATGATTTAGGTGCTCACTTTGCTCATCTTATTGAAAAGGAGCCAAATTTTGAACTAGCGCTACAACCAATGTCTAATATTGTATGTTTTAGGTATTGCCCTGCTAATATGGACGAAGAACATATAAATGCTCTTAATGCAAAAATTCGCCAATCTCTTTTAGAAGATGGCGAATTTTATATTGTACAAACGAAACTAAAAGGTATGCATTACATGCGCATTACGGTGATGAATCCGTTTACAACTGACCAACATTTTAAAGCCTTAATCAAAAAGATTAAGTCTTTTGCTACTCGCTAACTATTCCCTTAATGACTCTAGCATTTGATCTTCACTTTCCTTTTTAGAGAAGTTGATTGCACACTCTATTAACGCTAAATGAGAATAGGCTTGCGGGAAGTTCCCTAATAATCTTTTGGTCTTAAAATCAATATCTTCACTAAAGAGACCTAAATGATTACTATAACTTAATAATCGCTCAAAATACTCTAATGCTTTTTTGCGTTCTCCTATTTTAAATAAGCTATTTATATACCAGAATGTGCAAACTGTAAATGATGATGAAGGCAAACCAAAATCATCCTCATTTTTGTAACGATATAGTAATCCGTCATTATTTAATTCCTTCCCTATGGCATGTACTGTACTTATGTATCTTTCGTCTTTTGCATTCACACATCCATAAGATTCCATCAACAATACAGATGCATCTAACTCTTTAGATCCGTAAGACTGCGTGTATGCGCCTACTTCTTCATTCCAAGCATTGTCATATATGTCTTTCCAGATTTCTGCTCTAATAGGCTCCCATTTCTCAATTTTATGCTTCTTATCTAGCATTTCGGCAACCTTAATCGCACGATCCAAAGCTGTCCAGCATAATACTTTTGAGAATGTAAAATGTCTATCTTCTGTTCTGAACTCCCAAATACCTTTATCGGCATCTTTCCAATTATTACTTACAATCCAAACGATTCCTTTTGTAATAGCCCAAAGGTCTTCACCATTATCAATATCTACACTAAATTTCGCCATCTGTTCATAGATAACATCCATTAGTATACCATAGATATCGTTTTGCTTTTGATGATAAGCTGCATTACCTATTCTTACTGGCTTAGAGCCTTTATAACCTGCTAGGTGCTCTAAGGTTACTTCGGTCAACTTCTTTTCTTTATTAATACCGTACATGATTTGAAGCTTCTCCGCCTTATCTGGTATCAAATCTATAATGAACTGTAAATAACGTCTTGCAACGTTCTTATGACCCAATTCTGATACTACTTTAATTACCATAGACGCATCGCGGATCCAACAGAATCGGTAATCCCAATTACGTACTTCGCCTATTGTCTCTGGTAATGATGTGGTCGCTGCCGCTAAAACTGCACCTGTCTTATCATAGCTTAAAAGCTTTAATGTCAGTGCACTTCTAGAAATTTCTTCGTTGAATTTCTCATAGGTAGGTGTCAAATTAGACCAATTCAACCAATATACTTTTGTATTCTGTAAATCTAAGTAAGCCCTGTCAGTAGTAGGTAACAATAGTTTTTCATTATAACCTACCAAAATATAACCATCTTCTTTTAACTCAATTTCGCCGCTATCTACAATAGTCTTCTTATCAAAAGAAGAATACAAAAATATAGTATCGAATTTAACCTCATGTGTAAGGCTCGCTATAAAATCTTTTTTTATAAATGATTCAGTTTTACCCATTGCATACTCAAGCTTGGGATCGTAAACAACTGAAAATTTTGGAGCACCAGATATATATTTAAAATATCTAATCAACTCTGGTGGCGCATGGTAAGCATTACCTTCTTTTCTATAACGTGGCATGAAATCATGAATCTCAAAATGGTCGTTGCCAGATTTAAAAGAGGTGATTAATATATTTGTGAATTGCTCATATTTTTGGGTAATGACATAGCTATCATCTACATTGATATCAAAACTACCACCAATCTCTTCATCCAGTAATTTTGCAAAAATAGATGGACTATCAAATTCTGGTAAACAGCACCATTCAATACTTCCAGTCTTTGAAATTAATGCTGCACTTCTACAATTCCCTATTATTCCGTAGTCTAAATTATCCATTCAATAAAAATCTTAATTCATATGAGGTTTCAATTGGTATTGCCCTCCTTTTTCCCGAAATTTAGAGAAATAATTATCAAGAAGTAGCAAAAAAATCTCTTTTATGGCGAAAACTATCATTATCTCAAATAGACTACCTGTACAATTACAAATTAGCAATGGAGACATTACTGCGGTACCAAGTGTTGGTGGTTTAGCAACCGGAATGAAATCTGTACACTCGGGTGGAGATAGCCTTTGGATTGGCTGGAGCGGATTGACTGATGAGGAAATACCAGAAGAGCTAATTCCTAAAATTGATAAGGCACTAGCTAAACATGGATCTTCTAAAGTAAACCTTACAGAAAAAGAAGTTGATGGTTTTTACTACGGGTTTAGCAATAGAACCATATGGCCCCTATTCCACTATTTCTTAGAATACTCTGAATTTGAGCTTGAAAGTTGGGAAGTTTACAAGGCTGTTAATCAAAAATTTGCAGATGCTATTCTTGAAAAAGCCGATAATGATGATACAATCTGGATTCACGATTACCAATTAATGCTAGTACCACAAATGGTTCGTGCCCAAAGACCAGATATTTCAATCGGTTTCTTTTTACACATTCCATTTCCATCGTATGAAATATTTAGAACACTACCTTGGCGACAAGAAGTATTACAAGGCCTATTAGGGTCTGATTTAATTGGTTTTCATACGTATGACTATGAACGCCACTTTTTAAGCTCTGTACGCAGACTATTGGGCTTAGAGGTTAGTTTTAATGATATCTACTTAGATGATAGAGTTATTAAAGTTGACTCTTTTCCCATGGGAATCGATTATAAGAAATTCAGCGATGCAGCTAAAGAACATTCGCAACGTACTGAAGACGAAAAGTCTGAATTGCAAAAACGATTAGATACCCATAAAAAATCAGCCCCAGATGCTAAGTTCTTTTTATCTATTGACCGTTTAGATTATACAAAAGGTATTGCGAAACGACTTAATGCTTTTGAATATTTCTTAAATAAATACCCGCAGTATAAAGAAAAAGTAAGACTTATTATACTTGCCGTGCCTTCGCGCTCCAACGTACCGCAATATCAATTACTAAAACGAGAGGTTGATGAATTGGTTGGTCGCATTAACGGCGAACTTTCAACCGTAAGCTGGACACCTATTTGGTATTTCTACAGATCTATGCCTTTTGAAAACCTAATTGACCTATATACGTCTTCTGACATTGCTTGGTTGACACCAATTAGAGATGGTATGAATTTGGTAGCCAAAGAATATATTGCTACTAGAACTGATAAAACAGGGGTTCTAATACTTAGTGAAATGGCGGGTTCTGCCAATGAAATGAACGAATCGCTATTGATAAACCCTAACAATTTTGAACAAATTGCAGATGCTTTGAATGAAGCTATTAATATGCCTAAAGAAGAACAGATAGCTAGAAACACGCTATTACAAAAAAGGTTAGAGCGTTATAACGTTGAAAAATGGGCAAATGACTTTATGACATCGTTAGTGGGTCAAAAAGAAAAAGACCAAACTTATAAGTCAAGAAAACTCTCAGCAGACATCTTGAATACGGTGATGGATGATTATAATAAAGCAAAAAGAAGATTGGTGTTTTTGGACTATGACGGTACGTTGGCTGGTTTTCATGCGGATCCACAAAAAGCATCGCCAGACGAAGAATTATACAAACTACTAGATGCGATTTCTTCTCAACCAAACACAGACATGTATTTAATAAGTGGGCGAGATAAAGAAACGTTCACTAAATGGTTCTTGCCTAAAAAGTACAACATGATTGTTGAACATGGCGTATGGATTTCTCAAGGTGGCGAAGAATTTAGAATGCTAGAAAATGTTAAGAAAGACTGGATGGAGAAGATTTTACCGGTGTTAGAATCTTTTGTGGACCGTACACCTGGTAGTTTTATTGAAGAGAAAAATTATTCTTTAGCATGGCATTATAGAAAAACAGATCCTGATTTTGGTCAAAAGCGTTCTGTTGAACTAAATACCGTACTTACAAGTCTTATCGCCAATGACGACTTAAGTGTCTTAAATGGTAATAAGGTAATGGAAATTAAAAGTAGTAACGTAAACAAAGGTAGAGCCTCTATGCGTGTGTATACCGAACATGATTACGATTTTGTTTTTGCAATTGGTGATGATTGGACCGATGAATTTATGTTTCAAGAACTACCTGAAGAATCTATTACAGTAAAGGTTGGTCGTCAAAAAACACAAGCAAGATATTTTGTTGATAACACTAAAAATGTTCGTGCAATTTTGAAGCGATTTGCCGACAAAAAATAACGTTACTTACATATTATTTACAATGAAACAAATTCTCAATATTGCATTTGTAAGTGTTATTTGTTGCCTTAACTCTTATGCTCAACAAGGCACAGAAGTATATCTGGCAAGTTTAGATCGGTCAAATGACTCTTTAAAAATTGGTACTCCGATAAATATTTCTAACAATGAAGGCTATGATAATCAGCCTTCATTTTTTTCTGACGATAAAATTCTATTTGCATCAACAAGAAATAATCAAACAGATATCGCCCTTTATGATATAAACGATAAAACAACAATTTGGCTATCTAATACACCAAATGGTAGTGAATATTCTCCTTTGAAAATTCTTGGTAGAGATGCCATTTCTGCTGTTCGCTTAGATGAAGATGGTTTACAACGTTTATACGAATATGATTTGAAAACGGGTGACTCAAAGGTATTATTACCAGATTTAAAAGTGGGTTACCATGTTTGGTTTTCTAGTGATATTATTGTTTGCACGGTTTTGATTGAAAATCGTATGGATTTGGTGGTGTATAACTTAAAAGAGAACACCCATTATACTGCACATAAGAATGTAGGTAGGTCGTTGCATAAAATTCCGAAAAGTAACTTGATAAGTTATATTAGCAAAGCAAAGATTAATAATGGAACTTGGACAATTAAATCATTAAATCCAATTACAAAAGACGCATCTGATATTCTAAATGTATTTAGTAAAATTGAAGATGTCACCTGGTCTCCAGATGGTACTATTTTATTTTCAGATAAATCAAGAATAGCAAAGTATCAACCTCAAATAGACAATAAAATTAGCACTCTCCATGAATTTCATCCAACTGAATTAGAAATGCTAGCAATTTCTAGGCTGTCAATTAGTCCCAATGGAAAATACCTATCTTTTGTAACTAAAGATGCTCCAGATAAAATTGTACAAAAGCAAGTAGAAACTTTTAATGCACGTGATTTAGAAGCTTTTGCAAGTTGTTATTCAGAAGATGTTGTGGTTAAAAATTTCTCTCAGGATACTATATCCATTGGTAGAGAACAACTAAAAGATGGCTATGAGGCTTTTTATAAAAAAACACCTTCCATTGAAGTTAAGGTATCTTCAAGAATTGTAATTGGTTCTACCGTAATAGACCAAGAATTTGTCACTATTGGTGACAAACAAAAACAACAAGTGGCCATTTATGAAACTGACGGACTCATAAAAACCATGACTTTTATTAGAGATAAAAAAACAACTTTTGACCCCGAAGTCATTGTTCAAAAGCAACTTGAAGCTTATAACAATAGAGACATCGACGGTTTTTTAGCCACGTATTCAAAACAAGCTAAAATTTATAGGTATTCAGGAGAATTACAGTCAGATGGTTCAGACGCAATGCGATCCGACTATGTTGATTTCTTTAATTCTTCCCCTGATTTACATTGCGAAATTGTCAATAGAATTGTCATCGGAAATATAGTAATAGATGAAGAATCAATTACTGCAAATGGCAAAATTTTTAAAGGTGTAGCTATTTATGAAGTAGAAAATAATGAGATAGTTAAAGTAACTTTTGTTAACTAATCTATTGAAACAAAAGCCACATATTCTCCCCATCATTATTCTCTCGCAATTTGCCTGTACTTCTACATGGTTTGCAGGGAATGCAATATTAGAATCGCTAACCAAAAAGTTAGATTTTGGTGCAGACATTGTTAGTCATGTCATTTCTTCAGTACAATTCGGATTCATTATCGGTACCCTAATATTCGGAGTTTTAATGATTGCAGATCGGTTCTCTCCCTCAAGAGTATTTATGATTTGTGCCTTTCTAGCATCTGTTTCTAATCTGACATTAATTTATCCAGATTTAAACGTGGGTGGTTTACTATTTGCTAGATTTAGTACAGGTTTCTTTTTAGCAGGTATTTATCCCGTAGGAATGAAAATAGCTGCTGATTACTACGAAAAAGGACTTGGTAAAGCATTAGGTTTTTTGGTCGGAGCATTAGTTCTAGGCACCGCTTTTCCTTTTTTAATTAAAGGAAGCCCTTTAGCAAGTCATCCAGACAAGGTTATTATATTAACCTCCAGTATTACTGCTTTTGGCGGACTATTACTTTTTTTACTTGTTCCCAACGGTCCGTATCGAGTGGCAAGTACTACTTTAAAATTTGATGCGGGACCGAAGCTTTTTAAAAATTTCGAATTTAAAAAAGCTGCATTTGGCTATTTCGGGCACATGTGGGAACTCTATGCCTTTTGGGCTTTTACACCTATTGCCATTCAATATTTTGCCATTCAATCAGGTAGTGCTATTTCGGTCTCACTTTGGTCAGGAATCGTTATTGCCCTCGGCGGATTATCTTGCGCCTATGGTGGCATACTTTCTCAGCGTATAGGTAGTAAAAAGGTAGCGCTTATAGCATTAATAGCATCCGGATTTCTATGTTTAATTTCTCCACTTTTATTTTCACTTCCTATATATGTATTCTTGGCAGGTTGGTGTTTATGGGGCATTGCTGTTACTGCAGATTCTCCTCAATTCTCAAACTTGGTGGCATCAGCCGTGGCACCTGAATTAAAAGGCACTGCTCTAACTCTAGTAAATTGTATTGGTTTTGCCATTACTATTATAAGTATTCAACTTCTAGGATCACTTCAATCGATCATCCCTATTGATCTTTTATTTATTCCTTTAGCTATAGGTCCGCTGTTAGGTGTGTACTATTTATTGAGCAAAAAGAGATGATAATGTCTGCTTAAAAAGAAACACTTTTTTTATCCTATTAAAACTATACCATACGCTCCTATACTTTTATACATGAAATTATGCTCAACCCTATATTTTACTTAATTTTAGAAACCTATTGCCCATACTAGCTTTACTCATAAAAAAAATTGAAATGAAAAAATTATTACTGCTTACCTTACTAACCTCAGCTATTACATTAACGGCGCAAACCGACCAACGTATTTATGATATTATTGATGCGGTTTCTACTGAACGAATAGAAAACGATGTTACTAAACTTGTCAATTTTGGTACTAGACATACCTTAAGCGATACCGTTTCAACAACAAGGGGTATTGGTGCTGCAAGACGTTGGATTAAAAGTGAATTCGAAAAAACATCTGCTGAATGTAATGGGTGTTTAAATGTTTTCTTTCAAAAAGATTTAGTTAAAAAAGGAGCTAACGACCGTATTGTAAAAGATGTAGAAGTAGTTAATGTGCTTGCTATTCAAAAAGGGTCAAAATACCCAAATCGTTATATTATTATGAGTGGCGATATAGATTCTCGTGTTAGTGACCCTACCAATTTCACTGATGATTCTCCGGGTGCGAATGATAATGCCAGCGGTATGGCCGGTACTATAGAAGCCGCTCGTGTTCTTTCTAAATACAAATTCGAGAATAGCATCATTTATATGGGTCTGTCTGGTGAGGAGCAAGGTCTTTTCGGCGGTGGCGGTATTGCGCAATATGCTAAAGATAAAGGCTGGGAAGTTATTGGTATTTTCAATAATGATATGATCGGTAATATTACTGGTGTGGATGGTACGGTAAGTAATGTAGATTTTAGAATTTTCTCTGAACCTGTACCACCTACCGAAACTGAAGCTCAGCGTAAAGCAAGACGTTTTTATGGTGGTGAAGTTGACGGAATTTCTAGACAATTAGCACGATACGTTCATAAAAACGTGAAGCAGTACATGCCAGAAATGAACCCAATGATGATTTATCGTTTAGATCGTTTTGGTCGTGGTGGGCACCATAGACCTTTTAACGATGCAGGTTTCCCTGGAATTCGTATTATGGAAGCTCATGAGAACTACACACAACAACATCAAGATATTCGTGTTGAAGATGGTATTGCTTATGGCGATGTTCTAGAGCATGTAAACTTTAAGTATGCTGCTAAATTAACTGCTGTAAACGCTATTAACCTTGCATCTATTGCTTGGGCTCCTCCTGCACCGAAAACCGTTAAAATAGGTGGTATTGTGGAGCCTGCCGCAAAATTTCAATGGAGCAAGGTTGATGGAGCAAAAGGATATAAAATATACTGGAGAGATACCACATCTCCAACCTGGGATTATAGTAGATATGTAGGTGATGTTTCTGAATTTGTTTTGAAAGGCATCGTTATCGATAATTTTTTCTTCGGAGTTTCTACTGTTGGAGAAAACGGATTTGAAAGTCCGGTTGTTTTTCCTAACGGAATTTTTAGATAGGCTTAATCCATATTAGATATGAACAAACTACTTGTTGCTTTTACCCTCGGGATATTTACTTTTTCTCAAGCACAGACCTTTACTGAACAAGATACGCTTAGAGGCAGTATTACGCCTGAACGTGAATGGTGGGACCTTAATTATTATCACTTAGATATTGATGTTAATCCTGATGATAAGTTTATCAACGGAAGCAATACAATTCGCTACAAAGTGCTGAAACCTCAGCAAGTACTACAGGTAGATTTACAACAACCGTTACGTATAGAAAAAGTGACCCAAGACGGAGTTGAACTTGAAGTAACACATAACATAAATGCTCATTTTATACAATTAATGAAACCTCAGCAAGTAGGTGATTTTAATGAGGTTGTTGTCACGTATTCTGGTCATCCAAAAGAAGCGGTTAGAGCTCCTTGGGATGGTGGATTCTCTTGGAAAAAAGATGCTAATGGCAACGATTTTGTCGCTACTTCTTGCCAAGGTCTAGGTGCTAGTGTATGGTGGCCTAATAAAGACCACATGTACGACGAGGTTGACAGTATGTTAATCAGTGTAAAAGCACCAAAAGGATTAATGAATGTCTCTAATGGTCGCCTTAGAAGTGTTGACAAAGAGACAAATACCTACAATTGGTTTGTTTCTAACCCTATCAACAATTATGGTGTTAATGTCAATATTGGTGATTATGCTCATTTCGATGAAACTTATCAAGGAGAAAAAGGTACACTTGATATGGATTATTATGTTCTAAAAGACAATCTAGAGAAAGCAAAGGTCCATTTTAAAGATGCTCCTAAAATGATGCAAGCCTTTGAATATTGGTTCGGACCCTACCCTTTTTATGAAGACTCATTTAAATTGGTAGAAGTCCCGTATTTAGGTATGGAACACCAAAGCTCTGTGACCTATGGCAATCAATATCAAAAAGGCTATTTAGGGACAGATTTATCTGGCACCGGTTGGGGGTTAAAATTCGATTTTATTATTATTCATGAAGCTGGGCACGAATGGTTTGCAAATAATATCACCTATAAAGATGCTGCGGATATGTGGATTCACGAAGGGTTCACCTGCTATTCTGAAAGTCTATTTTTAGACTATCATTATGGTACAGAGGCGGCAAATGCATATGTACAAGGCATTCGAAATAATATTAAAAACGACAAACCCATTATAGGGATCTACAATGTAAATCATGAAGGTAGTAGCGATATGTACTATAAAGGCTCTAATATTCTTCACACCTTACGACAAGTAGTAAATGATGATAGAAAATGGAGAACTATTTTACGTGGTCTAAATTCAGAATTCTATCATAAAACAGTAACTACTGACGAAATTGAGAAGGTGATTGGTATAGAAATGAATCGCGATTTAAAACCCTTTTTTGACCAGTACTTAAGAACGACCAAGATTCCGGTTTTCGAGTATAAGGTGAAAGGTAAAAAGCTATCATATCGTTTTACAAATACTGTCGAGAAATTCACCCTACCTATAAAAGTATATGTAGATGACACCCCTGTTTGGCTAGAACCAAGTAACGAATGGCAATCGGAAAAAATGAAAGGCAAATTTAAAACCTTTAATGTAGACCCAAATTTCTATATTGAAACCAATCATTAAAGTTCACTTTACAGCATATTCATTTTTAGCGTTCATCATAAATTATATCAGGTCAATTTTCTTTTTTAAGAAAGGTATTTTTGCCGTAGCTATTTGTTAGGCACCCCATGAAAAAAACGCTCTCCAAATTTAAAAATAGCGCCTTCAGAAGTTTTATTAGAAGACACTCTAAATATGCGCCGATACTTTTCTTTATTGGAGGGTTCATATTTGACACCCTAACTTTAGGTCGTATTGACCGCACGTATGACCTTACGGTTTTATGTCTACACATGACCTCTTTATCTATAACGTTGTACCTCTATAATTTAGCTGATGATGGTAAATGGAAAAATACCTTTTTAGAACGGTATGAAGAGTACTTGCCACTAGCAATTCAGTTCTTTTTTGGCGGATTATCAAGTGCCTATGTAATTTACTTTTCTAGAAGTGTTTCATTATCCAAAACAGCATCGTTCTTTATTATTCTTGTGTTACTGCTAATTGCCAATGAATTTCTTAAAAAACGAATCTCTAATAAATATCTGCAGTTTGGTGTCTATTACTTTATAAGTTTCACATTTTTCACTTTTATGATTCCTGTTTTCTTGAAGGAATTAAACACCACTATATTCTTATTTTCTGGTGCAGCTAGCTTAGTTTGCACCCTAGTTCTTCTCATTGTAATATATGGCAGAAGTCCAAGTACCCGTAAAGAAATTAATCTAGCTAAAATGATTGCCATTATATTGGCTATTTACGGTGTTATTAATTTATTCTACTTTTTAAAATTGATTCCGCCTGTACCTATGGCACTAGATAAAGGTATTGTGGCTCATAATATTGTTTTAAAAAATGGTAAATATGAAGTAAGCTATGAACCAGAAGAATCGTTCATTTTTTGGAGAAAACACAAATTAGATTACAGTTATACTCCAGCCCAACGGGTTTATATATTCTCTTCAATTTTTGCCCCAACAGATTTAAAAAAATCGATATTTCATAGATGGAGAAGATATAATGATGAAAGCAAAGAATGGGTAACCGTTGAAGATATTGGTTATGATATTACAGGTGGTAGAGATGGTGGATTTAGGGGTTATACTTATAAAACCAATGTAATGCCAGGTGAATGGGAGGTTCAAGTTCTTACAGAAGAAGAGCAAGTATTAGGTGTAATAGGTTTTCATATTAATTTTAATACAAACCAAGAACCATTGCGTTTAAAAACCTTAAGGTTCTAATTTGAGTAGAATACTATTCTTATATAATTCAATTTCAGAATTTAAACACTTGATTTTAAGCTAATTATCGCTACAAATTATTTAATTTTTTAATTTGTTTACCGCATTAAAACATAGTCTACCTTCGCACGACCTTAAATACATAAGTGACATTATATCAAAAAGTTCAAGCTGTAAATCGCATTTTCAATCAATTGGATAAGGACTTGGACTCCTTTCAAAATTCTACCGGTTTAAGCTGTGTAGCCAATTGCGGACTTTGTTGTCTAAAACCGGACATCAATGCTACTGCATTGGAGTTTTTACCTCTAGCTTATCACCTTTTAAAAAATGGCGAAGCAGAAGAATGGCTAGAAGATCTACAAAATGATAAGGACAATAAAATATGCCCTGTTTTAAACAAAGTTATTGCCCCAGATTCTAAAGGCTTCTGTTCGGAATATGCGCATCGCGGACTCATTTGTAGGTTGTTTGGATTTTCTGCCATGCTTCACAAAAATAATACTCCTACATTGGTTACTTGTAAACCTATTAAGGAACAAAAAACTGAAGCTTTTAATAATGCCAAGGCTCATATTGCAGCTAATAAGAAATACCCACTTATTAGTAATTACTACATGCAACTGCGTTCCATAGATGAATCTTTAGGAGAAGAATTGTTTCCAATAAGAATTGCTTTAGAAAAAGCAATTTATGCAGTATTAGGTTATTACGCCTACAGAAGAGCACCTAGAAAAGGGAAAGTAGCTTAGGTTAAATTCTTTTCAAAAAGAGATTAAAACGTACCTTTATAATTGCATAAGCAATCTGCCAAAATACTATTTTGGTAGTACATTGTATGATTTTAAATAAACTATTTTGAATGTATACGCAGTTAGTGGTTTAGGTGCTGACAAAAGGGTCTTTGAGCATTTAACATTAGATGTTGAGATAATTCCTATTGATTGGTTAATACCTAATAGGAATGAATCTATTAAAAGTTATTCTGAAAGGCTTAGCGCAGTTATAGACACCTCGAAGGAATTTGCACTGATCGGTGTAAGCTTTGGTGGATTAATAGCCACTGAAATAAACCAAATACTTCATCCGGAGAAAGTAATTCTTATCTCTTCTGCACAAACAAAACGTGAATTGAGACCCATCTATAAATGGGTTGGCAAATCTAGGTTTTTGAAGCTTATACCTGCTTCTCTATTCAATCCACCTAGGTTTCTTGCGAAGTATATCATCGGAGCTAAAAACGCACAGCTGTTTTATGATATATTGGATGATACCGATCTAAACTTTGTGAAATGGGCGTTACAAGAATTTACTACATGGCAGAATTTAAAAGAATCTGTAAACGTAGTTAAGATAAACGGCACAAAAGATAAATTGATTCCGCCAAAAGGTATTACTAAAATGAAACTAATTAAGGGTGGAGAACACTTTATGATAGTTGACCGAGCAGATGAAATCAGCGAAATCATTAATTTTGAATTGAAAAATCCTTAGAAAAAATAAAATGACAAACTCTAAAGAAATTATAGCAGCTATACATACTGAATTATCAACGGACACACCAAACTGGGATACTCTTTTGAAAATAACTTTAGAACATTTTGACTGTTCTACCGGTACCTTACACTTTTTAGATAAAGACGCTTTGTTACAGCTTAAATCACAGGTAGGTATTCCAGAATTTTTGATTCCGAAGTTATCTAGTATTCCTATTGGGAAAGGTATGGCTGGTATTGCAGCCGAACGTAGAAAACCTGTTGAAATGTGTAATCTACAGACCGATGATTCTGGAGTAGCCAGACCTTCAGCAAAGGATACTAAAGTAGAAGGGTCATTGGCAGCGCCACTAATGCACAATGAAAAGCTTTATGGCACTATTGGTATCGCTAAACCAATACCTTATGATTTTACAGAAGCTGAAATGGATTTACTAATGGAAATTGGTGAGTTAATTAGCAAAAAATTGAGCTAATTTTTTCGCCTTCATAAATAAAAAAGCCCGCTATATAGCGGGCTTTTAAATTCAATATATCTGAGTTCTATTTAAAAATAGCCCCTGTGAAAGCTACTTGAGAAAGCTCTTTACCTTCCTCCCCTTTAAACGTCACATAATATGGTCCGTCACCTGAAACTGTTCCAGTTATTGGAATGGTAATCATTGTTCCTTGAGAACCCTCTGGTTGGGCTGTTAATTTACCTGTACCAATTACTGGACCGTCTGCCGTGTTTTCATGTATTTCGAAATCAAAGTACATGGTAGGTGCTGCCTGCCATCCTGCGGTAAGCGAAACAGATTTCACTCCTTTTAGCGACATGTTTTCTAACATAAACCATCCTGTAGATTTCCCTACTAGTAGAATGTCCATTCCTCCAAATTGCATTGCTTGCATTCCGTCCACCTTCATTTTGTCATTGAACTTTACAGTACTACTTGGTATTACGACAGATTTAGAACCTGTTAGCGGAATGGTACCTTCGGCACCTGCATCGGTATAACTAGCTGTAATTACCAGCATATTACCTGGAGCAGACGATGCTGCTGTTATAGTACCTTTTGCAGGTAATGATTTTTCCTCCTTACCGTCTCCGTTCAAGGAAAGAATATATAAAGCAATCTGTCTAGATTCATCTGATGTTATATTAGGGTGAGCTGGCATAGTCACTTCTCCCCAAACACCATTACCACCTGTTTTAATTTTACCTTGCAAGTACTTTAAAGCATCTTTACGCTCCTTATACTTAGCGGCAACATCTTTGTAATTTGGACCTATAGATGCTTCTGCTTCTTTATGACATGTTTTACAGTCCATTGCTTGAGTCAACGCTTTACCAGTAACTGCTGCGGATACTTGTTGATGGCCCATATTCATAGCTACTTTATCCATTCCTTCTAAATAATCAACACTTACAAAAATATTGTTTGCATCTATTTCAGTACCATCAGGATCTGTTACGGAAACATCATAAGCTATTTTCTGACCTGGCAAATAGAAAGCTGGTGTACTACCCCCTAAAGAAATAGCTACTTCTGGTCTTGAGTTACCTGCTACAATACTGGTGCTTTCGCTAATTGCCTCTTCTCCCTTATCATCTGCAACGGTAACCTTCAACTTATAAACACCAGCATCTGCATAACTGTAGCTAACATTTGGTTCCGTAGTTTCTTTGGTATCGCCATTACCAAAATCCCATATATACTTTATAGCATCATTTTCGCGATCACTTGCTTCTACCGTTGCATTAACTGTCAAAGGAGTTTTTCCTGCTGTTTCACTAACAGTTACTTCATTGATTAATGGTGGTCTATTTCCGCCATTGAATTGGATATACCCTAAAGAAGAATTAGCATTTTGTGAGAACCAACCACTACCGTATTCTAATAGGTAGATTTTACCATTAGGACCTACTTCCATATCAATTAAGTTATTGACCTTAACCTCGGGAGCAAACGGTTCCATTTTACTGAAATCTCCGTTTTCATCTAAATGCACGGCGAACATCCATCCACGCATCCAATCATAAATAATCACCTTACCGTCATAGTAACTCGGTAATTTCTCATCACCTTCAAACATATCTGAATAGTATGTAGGACCTGCCATTGCATTTCTACCACCTGTGGTAGTTTGCGGAAAATCTTGAGAATCATCATACGGATAATACACATACGCCGGCATTGCAGGCGGTAATTCTGTTAACCCTGTATTATTACGAGAGTTATTTATAGGTTTTTCAGGATCAAATGCCGCTCCTGTTTTACCTGTTTCATAGTCGTATGCATTATAGGCGAAATTGTTACCTATAAACAATGGCCAGCCAAAGTTACCTGCTTTTTTAGCTTGGTTCATTTCATCATATCCTCTTGGACCTCTAGTGCCTAAACTATCTGCGCGAGCATCAGGACCAACATCGCCCCAATACACATATCCTCTCTTCATATCTACAGATATTCTATACGGGTTTCTATGCCCCATAGTATAAATCTCTGGTCTTGTTTTATCTGTACCTACCGGGAATAGGTTTCCTTCAGGTATGTCATATGAACCATCTTCCTTTACTTTAATTCTAAGTATTTTACCACGTAAGTCATTTGTATTACCTGAAGAACGACGCGCATCAAACTGCTCATGACCTGGTATATCATTTAAAGGTGCAAATCCGTTATTTACATATTTTACACCTTTCTCGTTAAACGGTGTTGAGTTATCACCTGTTGAAAGATATAGTAAGTTATCTGGACCAAAAGCTATGGAACCACCAGTATGACAGCAAATCTCTCTCTGGCTATCTACATCCATAATTACTTGCTCTGATGCTACATCGAATTTACCATCTGCAAACTTAAATCGTGATAATCTGTTTACCCATTTATCTCCTGTAGGTGCATAGTACAGGTATATCCAATGATTATTGGCATAATCTGGATCTTTTTGTAAGCCCATTAATCCTTCTTCTGCATTAACACCGGGTGTGTTCAATGTTTTGCTATAGACATCAAGCTTAAGCACTTCGCTAAGTTCTTTTGTATCATCATTATATAACATTACCTCTCCCCTACGTTGTGCTACCAATACATTTCCGTTAGGAAGTACAGCCATTTCAGTAGGTTCAAAAAACTGACCTTCACTTAACGTAACTTTTGCAAAACGATCTGCATCTGGTGGCATTTGAGTTGTTACTTTAGAATAGTCTAGATTCAAGTTTTCCCCAATTGCATATTGAATTCCGCCTAACAAATGTTTTAAAAATAAATCTTCAGAAAAACTGGCATCAGCATGTCCGCCTCCTGTATAAAATGCGCGTCCGCCATCAAAATCATGATACCACGCAATAGGATGAAAATCTCCGTTTGCACCGCCTTCATAAGTTGACTCGTCTAAAGTCATGAGAACGTTTATATCAGGATTGATGTTTTTGTAGTTATACAATTCATCCTTTCTGGTCCACACGGAGTCGGTAAAAAACTGTGTAGCTTTAAAATTCTTGTCTTTAATAATGAAATCTGCCGTTGGCATTCCTCTTGGATGACTTAAAAATTGAGCTCCTGCGAGATCATTGTACCAACCCCAATCATATTCAGTATCTGCCGCAGCATGTATACCTACATAACCACCGCCTGCTTGAATATAGCGTTCAAAAGCTGCTTCTTGATTTTGGTCTAAAACGTTACCCGTAGTACTTAGAAAAATGACTGTAGAATATTTTTTAAGATTTTCATCTGTAAATAGATCTGCATTCTTGGTAGTATCGACTACAAATCCGTTTTCTGAGCCTAGTTTTTGAATTGCTGCAACACCTGCCGGTATTGATCCATGTTTAAAACCCATTGTTTTTGAAAAAACCAATACTTTTGGTTCTCCCTCTCGTTTATTGCCACCACATGAGACAATAATAAGCGCAAAGCCCAAAAGCAGCGCGATGAAGATTTTTTTCATACGTAAATTGTTGTTGTTTAGTTGATTTTAGAAAGCATAAAAATAGGGCGCGCATCTGTATTAACCAATACTTTCTGTGTTAATCATTGTACATTTATAATAAATTAATACCCATTTAATAGAATTATGATAAATAAACCCGAGTTATATTTCAAAAATGATATTGAATTCAAAAATTGGTTACACAATAACCATTCTGATCATTTGGGAGTACATCTTATTTTTTATTCGGTTGCCCATGAAAATGAAAGCATGCGCTGGGAAGAAGCTGTGCGTGTTGCATTGTGTTATGGCTGGATTGATAGTACCGTAAAAAGTTTGGGCGATGGAAAAAGACGCCAATATTTTTGTCCTAGAAAACCTAAAAGTGTGTGGAGCAAAGTAAATAAAGAACATATTAAAGAATTGAAATCTAATGGTTTAATGCATGCTAAAGGATTAGAATCTATAAAAATTGCTAAGGAGAATGGTTCCTGGACTTCTTTAGACGATGTAGAAAATGGAATTATACCTGAAGAATTACAAATAGAATTTGACAAAAACCTTAAAGCATTTGACAATTTTATGAACTTTACCCATAGCCAACGTAAAAGCTATCTGTATTTTTTAAACCAAGCAAAACGGCAAGAAACTAGAAATAAAAGAATTAAAGAAATAATACAGCATGCCGCTGAAAACCTTAAATATAGAAATGGTGGAGGTTGGCAGACTAAGAAATAGTTATATAAAATGAATTTACCCCATACTATTAGTATTACCTAATTATTAATTAAACCTTATTTTTACATTCTCTTTTGTGGTGTACCAAGCCAACGTGTTTCCGTTATTGGTTTTCCCGAAGATATATTGAATGTCTAAATTACCTAAAGAACATCAGTTCTTAGATTTATCTGATTACGGTAGACCACTTGCCTTTTTAATTGCTAACCGTTTAAAAACAACCATATTTACACCAATACACGTAACATTAGCCTTTACGTTCTGCGGACTTTTGGCAATTGTTTCTATTTTAAACGGCTTTTATTGGTCAGCATTAATTTTCTTAATATTTAAATCTGTTTTAGATGCCGCAGATGGCGAACTAGCTAGATTGAAGAATACCCCGTCACATATTGGTAGGTACTTTGATTCAATTTCAGATTTTATACTAAATCTGCTTTTCATGCTTTCTATTTGGCAAATTACCAATGTTAGCATTTACTTAGTGCTGCTAGCATTCATAGGACTTGAATTACAAGGAACGCTCTACAATTACTATTATGTAATTTTAAGAAATAGACATGATGGCGATAGTACAAGTAGAGTATTTGAGAATAAAACTCCGAATGCCCTACATGGTGAAAATCAACAAACCGTTAACATACTATATAAGATTTATAGCTATTGTTATGGTCCATATGACAGAATCATCTATAGTCTTGATAAAAATGCCATAAAAGGAAAGTATCAACCCAATTGGTTAATGACAGCGGTATCTACCTTTGGGCTAGGCTTTCAACTATTACTCATTGGGTTGTTTTTAGTATTGGGTATAAAAGCATATATCATCCCGTTTTTTATAGGTTATAGTTTGTTGATTTTTGTTTTTATCTTGATCAGACAATTATTAAATAAGTAATTATTTCTACCTTTCTAGACCAACTAAAATCAACATGCATATTTCAATAAAATTAAAACAGACTTGCATAGCCTTATACTGCATATCAATTCTTTTATCATGCAAATCTGAACCGAAAATCATTTATGATATAATCATAAAAAATGGTCATCTTATTCATCTTAAAGATGGTTCTGTTTCTATTTCTAACATCCTAATTAACGATAACAGAATTGTTAAAATAACTTCTGATGCTGATTTAACTACCATAGAAGCTAAATCTGTTATTGATGCAACTGGTAAATTTATAGTACCTGGCTTTTGGGATAATCACACGCATTTTAGAGGTGGCGATTCTTTAATCAGCGCAAACAAGAACTTCTTAAAACTCTTTATGGCTAACGGTATTACAACAGTTCGCGATGCTGGTGGCGATCTTACATCGTCTGTTTTAGAGTGGCGAACAGCTATTGCAGACAATGAACTTGTAGGACCTACCATTTTTACATCGGGACCAAAAATTGACGGACCAGGTGGCACTTGGGCCGGTTCTTTAGAAGTAGATACTGATGAAGATATTTCTAAGGCTTTAGACTCTTTGCAAGCTATACCGTCAGACTTTGTGAAAATTTATGATAGCCGTATTTCTGCTGAGAATTACTTAAAGGTGATACAGGAAGCTGAGAAACGAAATTTGATTACATCTGGTCATATGCCTTTTACTGTTGAACTTGACGCTACCATTGAGGCCGGAATTGATGCTGTAGAACATTTGTATTACATCATGAAAGGCTCTTCTTCTCAAGAGAAAGAAATTACCCAACAATTGATCAATAAAGAAATTGGATTTTGGGATGCCATGCCTCTACTCCAATCTTCATATTCTGATGCGACCGCTTTTAAAACATTCAAGCATTTAAAATCTAAAAACGTATTTGTAGTACCTACGCTTCATATTGGCGTAGTGCTCAGCTATTTAGATGAAGTTGACCATACTAATGATGACTATTTAAAGTATATGAGTAACGGAATTCAACAAACCTACAAAGGTAGAATTGACCGTGTAAAAAATTCGACCGAACAACAGGTGGCAGACCGTAAAGCTCTTGATGATTTTTTCGGCGAACTTGCGTTTAAATTGAATGAAAACGGAGTCTCTCTTTTGGCAGGATCAGATAGCGGAGCATATAACAGTTACACGTACCCAGGTATTTCATTACATAAAGAAATGGAAGCCATGGTCGCTACCGGAATTTCTCCTTTAGATGCACTTAAATCATCTGCTTATAACGGCGCTAAATTTTTAAAACAAGATTCTAATTACGGAACTGTTTCTGAAAGTAAAATTGCTGATATTGTTTTACTAAATACCAACCCGTTAGAAAATATTAAAAACACCAAAGACATCTTTATGGTGCTTTCTAATGGCAACCAACATACTAAAATTGACTTAGATAACTTATTAAATTCTGCCATTGCCAACTAAACAAACTACTTTTATGAAATCAATATTATTTTTCTTTTCACTCTCCATAAGTCTATGTAATGCTCAAACACTCTTAAAACCAGACCAGGTATTTGATGGTACAGAATTACATACCAATTGGGTGGTTTTGGTTGAAGGAAATCAAATTACTTATGCAGGTAGTGCGAACGGAATAAGTCTACCAAACAACACCACAGAAATAGATTTGGCTGGCAGCACTTTAATGCCTGGTATTATCGAAGGTCACTCGCATGTTTTATTACACCCATACAATGAAACGGATTGGAATGACCAGGTGTTAAAAGAATCGCATGTTGAACGTGCAGTTAGAGGTACCGTTCATGTAAAGAATTCTTTAATGGCCGGTGTAACCACCATGCGAGATTTGGGTGCCGAAGGTGCCGGTTATACGGATGTTTATTTAAAGAAAACTATTGATAAGGGGATTATAGACGGACCACGTTTATTGGTTGCCGGACCCGCAATTGTTGCTACAGGAGCATACGGCCCAAAAGGATTTCATGACGGTGTAACTGTACCATTAGGTGCTGAAGCAGCAAGTGGCGTTGATCAATGCATTGAAACGGTTCGTAGACAAATGGGTAATGGTGCAGATTTAATTAAAATATATGCCGATTATCGTTGGACACCAGGAGCCGATTCTAAAGCGACATTTTTACAAGAAGAAATTAATGCTATGGTTGCGACCGCTACTACTGCAGGAAAATATGTGGTTGCCCATGCCGGTACTCCCGAAGGAATGAAAAGAGCAATTCTCGGTGGCGTTGAAACTATTGAGCATGGTGATGGTGGTACACCTGAAATTTTTAAAATGATGAAAGATAAAGGTATCGGTCTATGCCCTACTCTTGCTGCTGGCGATGCCATAACTCAATATCGAGGGTGGAACAAAGCAACAGACCCAGAACCTGAACGTATTCAGCAGAAACGCAAGTCTTTTAAAATGGCATTGGATTCTGGTGTACAAATTGTTTTTGGTGGTGATGTGGGTGTTTTTACCCATGGAGAAAATTATCGTGAAATGGAATTGATGGTCGATTACGGAATGAAGCCTTTAGCTGTCTTAAAATCTGCAACATCTGGTAATGCCAGTATGTTTCATTTAAATGAATTAGGTAGCTTAAAAAAAGGTTTCCTAGCTGATATTATTGCCGTAAAAGGAAATCCTATACAAGATATCTCAGCTGTTAAAAATGTATCTTTTGTGATGAAAGATGGAGTGGTTTATAAGGAGTAGTTGTTGGTTGGTTGGTTGTCGGTTGTCGGTTGTCGGTTGTTGGTTGTTGGTTGTTCGTCATAGCGAGTGCAGCTAAGATATCTGTTCTAATGTAACACGTTTACTTTTGCTACCCTCAGTGTGCTTTGAACCTGACACTTTGCACTTCTTACTAAATATTATATAATCAACAATTTACACTTAGTACTTTTTACTTCATACTATGTACTTCTTCCTTCAGAACCCTCGCCAATTCTCAAAGCACTAGAAACTATAAATACGATGAAACATGTTTCTATTATACGTTGTAAAATACCTCTATAACCAGATTCGGGATTAGAGAATAGCGAGAAGATAAAAATTGCGCTTACAATCCCCGTAACCATGGCTATTTGAGATAAGCGATTGTAGTTCTCAGATTTCTTTAAACCTAGCCCAATACCAATTAAACAAATAGGAAAGAATATATAGGTGAGCGATGCCATGGCGTTATGGATGAGTTGTGATAGGCTAGAATCTACCACATTTGTTGGGCATCCGGCATCACACGGAAATAATCCTACTAGTATGGTTCCCAATCCGTAGAACAATGCCAACCCAAGAAAACCTGCCAGCACCAATTTTGAACTTGGTAAATACTTAGGTGAACTAAAACAGAAAATAGTAATGAGAATTCCGCTAGGCACATATCCAAAGTACTGCAAATACCGACCATATGCAGTATCAGACGCAAAAGATTCACTAATATATTGACTTACTACACTGTAATTATCAATTAATAACGGACCAACAATTGCCGCAATGGCGAACAAGCTAACTCCTAAAATTCCTATATATGCTATTAGCTTATTGCTCATATTTTGTTAAAAAACTTAATTACCGTTTATATGACTACTATTCACCAGTTATGTTACAAATACATTTCTATTTTCCTAGATACATCAATAAGAAATACAGTGATTTTTAAAAAAACCTATAATATCATTTGCAAGAATTTCTGGTTGTTCCATAGCAGGAAAATGACCTCCTTTTGACAATTCTGACCAGTGGACAATATTAAATCCTTTTTTCAAATAAGACCTGGGCGGTATAGGAATTTCTTTCGGAAACTTAGCAAAACCAACAGGAACAGTTATATAATCGTCTTCATTGAAATGTAGTGGATTACTGCTAATTTCGTGATACATTCTTATAGAAGAATGTATAGTTTGCGTAAACCAGTACAAACTTACATTTGCCAATAATTCATCTTTAGAAAAACAATTTTTCAATTGACCATCATTATCACTCCAAGCATGAAATTTTTCAATAATCCAAGCACATAATCCAACTGGTGAATCGTTTAAGCCATATGCCAAAGACAGTGGTTTTGTGCTATGAACTAAAGCATAAGCCCCTTCAGAAGCTGTCCATTCTTTGACATATTTCTTGTATGCTTCAATTTCCCTATTGCACTTTTCTTGGTCTTTCGGGAATGGTTTATAGGAATCGGAAATATAATTTAAATGAAGTCCGATAATGTTCTCCGGATAATATTGTGCCATTTTTATACTTATACCTGCACCTATATCACCACCTTGTACTCCATAGTTAATATAGCCAAGTTCTTGCATGAGTTGATGCCACAATTTAGCATTTGCCCCGTAGTCATTCCCTTTTTCTAAAGGCTTTTCGGAAAAACCGAAACCACGAATAGAGGGTATTACTAAATGAAAAGCCAACTCATCAGAATTATTTAAGTAGGTTATTATCTTGAGCATTTCTAGAAATGAACCTGGCCAGCCATGAGTAATTATTAATGGAACCGCATTTTTTTTGGTGCTTTTTATGTGGAGAAAATGAATTTTACTACCTGATAGGGTTGCTATAAAGTTGGGGAAAGAGTTAATTTTTTCTTCCACCGCTCGCCAACTGAAATCTGTGCTCCAGTAATCTGACAGTTCTTTTAAGTATCCTAAATTGGTGCCGTACAACCAACCGGAGTTGTTGAGTTCATCTGGCCATCTGGCGCTTTTAATTCGTTCATTTAAATCATCGATATCACATTGCGGAATATGTACTTTATACTTTTCTATCATGATGATTCAATTAAAATGCAAAATCAAACTTTAGTTCTTTTCCTCCCACTCTCTTCGTAAATCTGTAGAAAGAATACTAGTACCATCATGTTTCCAGCCCGGTGGTTTTGTCAAGTACTTGAACCGGTTCCCCCATGTGGTTTTTGAAGTAAAGAAATCGGTCAACATTTTGTACCACTCTCCAAAAGCAATTTTAATAGGGTTATACGTATTAATATTCGCTACCAAACCATATACAGGCTTTTCAACTTCTGGCTCAAAAGTGCCAAATAACCTATCCCAAATAATAAATACTCCGGCATGATTTCTATCTAAATACTGCGGATTGGTGGCATGGTGAACCCTATGGTGACTCGGTGTATTAAAAACGGCTTCAAACCACCTGGGCATTTTCTTAATCATTTCAGTATGAATCCAATATTGATAGATAAGGCTTACCGACATCTGTACCAATATCATTACCGGGTGAAAACCGATGAGTACTAAAGGAGTCCAAAAAATGAAGGTATAAAATCCGCCAGACCACGACTGCCGTAATGCGGTGCTTAAATTGTAATTTTTTGAGGAATGATGCACCACATGACTCGCCCAAAAAAACCGGCTAACATGACTAGTTCTATGAAACCAATAATAGCATAAATCTTCTGCGAAAAGTAAAATCAACCAAGACCACCATGCAAAGGGAATTTCAAACAGATGATAAAAATTATATAAAAGATAAAAGAAGCCCAATGCAATGCCTTTAGTTACCAAACCAATTGCCACATTGCCCAAACCCATAAGAATAGAAGTACCGGCGTCTTTAAACTCATAATCATGTAGCTTAACCTTTACTGATAGAATAACTTCTAGAATTACAGTTACCGTAAAAAACGGAATGGCGTAGTGTATTAAATTGGGGATTTCAGGAATTTGCATGGCTTGTAATTAGTCTCTTTAAAGATAAAGATTAATTACAAAAAATCTACTTACTTATTTTAGAGCGCTTTTCAATCTCCAATGCTCTTTTATAAAATATTCTAAACTCCTTTTTAGAATATTTAGCGCGCATAGCAGAAAGAACATCAGACAAACCTAAGCTGCACCAATCCCACAACATGGTATCAAAATTATAGGCATACATCTGGTCTTTTACTTCTGCTCTAATAGTATCTACCTCTAGAGATGTGAATCCGTTTTCTATGAGTCTTGCCAAACAACGTTCTTCGTTTTCTTTGGTAAATTCGGTATCTAGATAAGGTTCTAGAATCCAATCCCAATTCCAACTTTGAAGTATGAGTCTAATATTGTTACTTTCAGCAAACTGTTTCAATTTCTCCTTGTATTCTGCTGAAATAAAAATGATATCGTTTTGTACATAAACTTTACACACTGTAAAATCGACCGATATACATTCGATATCATTTGCGGAAATTAGTGCTGTAGGATAAACAGCTGATGGCTCAAAAGGATAATCGCTTATTAGAATTTCCTGTTCCCGAATTTCAGATTTACCAATACCACACAACAAATTTTTCAATGTAAAAATGTCCTTAGAAGTACTAAAACCTGTCAAAGGCATTTGACCTTTGAAATTGAATATGCTTTTAAGATATTTCCACATGTTTTAGTAGTGATAAAGCGACTAATTTATTGTTGTTGCTGTTGCTGCTCTTGTTGTAGATTTTTAATAGGCTCTAATAAATCCCACATGTTGCCGTATAGATCTTCAAAAACTGCTACCATACCATAAGGCATTTTTTCGGGAGAACGAACAAATTTGATTTTACGTTCCATCATTTTGTAATAATCCCTCCAGAAATCATCGGTATGTAGAAATAGAAAAACACGCCCGCCCGTCTGGTTGCCCACACTTGCCAATTGTTTTTCGTTAGCTGCTTCTGCCAATACTAACGAACATTCATTAGACCCTGGCGGAGCTACTATTACCCAACGTTTGCCATCGCCCAAATCTGTATCTTCTATTAGATTAAAATCTAATTTCTTGGTGTAAAATTTAATAGCTTTATCGTAATCACCGACTACTAATGCTACACGTGCTATGGACTGTTTCAAGCTGTTCTTATTTTTGTGAATATTAAAAATACCGCTTATAAATTACTTATAGCGCTAGCATACTTCAATTTAAAAAGCACATAACCACAAATTTAGCGATTACGATATTCGCAATTAATTTATTTATTTCTAAAATTAATTTAATTAACATTATTGTTTAACATAATTTTAGTAAAATATTAATAACACATATCTACATTTAACGAGAATAATTCAACATATTCAATATTTTACTTTTCAGATAATTGAAAATCTTCCATAAATATATTGCTTCTAGCATTTTATTGCTTGTTTTTAGTTTAGGGCTAACCAATGAGTTATTGTCTCAGTATTCTGATGACAATGCTCTTGTTTTTGATACGGAACAACAAGATAATCAAGATGAATCTGAATCTGATATTGATGAAGAAATTATAGATATAGACATACCTAGCCGAGAAAAGCATCTTTTAAAAGCTTATTTAAGCTCCAATAATTTTATGATTAATACAAAGCTAAACTTGGCTTTTAAAATTATTGAAATCTCACAACCTACACCTCCACCTGAATATATAGGCTAATAATTCACTTTTCACTTACTGCACAACTAATAGTAAGTACTTCATTTTAATTATTAAAATAAATCTCCTAAAGGTATTTCATATCATTTGGGGACTATCTCTAATATATTCAAATCTAAAATTTTCATGAATTTATTCAAACATTGGAAAAAAGACTTACCCGCAAGTCTTGTTGTATTCTTTGTCGCATTACCACTATGTTTAGGTGTAGCTTTAGCAAGTGGAGCACCGCCTTTTGCAGGGCTAATAGCTGGTTTAATTGGTGGTGTTTTAGTTGGTTATCTTTCTGGTTCATCCATAGGGGTCAGCGGTCCGGCTGCAGGTTTAGTCGTTATTGTGTTTAATGCTATTGCTGATTTAGGAAGCTACGAGCTTTTTCTTACCGCTGTAATTTTGGCTGGTATCATTCAAATTCTACTAGGTATATTTCGTGCGGGCGTAATTGGATATTACTTTCCTTCTGCGGTAATTAAAGGTATGTTATGCGCCATAGGGATCATGATTTTCGTTCAACAAATTCCTCTAGCATTTGGCTTTAGTGGCGATGTCAATACCGACAGAATTGATTTAAGTGGTTTGCATGACCAAATTACCCCTGGTGCCATATTAATTACCATAATTTCATTAAGCATATTATTGATTTGGGATGGTATACTCGCAAAAAAGAGTAAACTTTTTAAGCTCGTTCCTGCTCCCTTAATAGCTGTAATTGCGGGAATAGTAATTTACATCACTTTCGGGAAATCTGGTTTTCTTGAACTACATGAAAGTCAGTTAGTAAGCGTACCTATACCAAATGATGTAGCTTCTTTTATGGGACAATTTACACTACCTGATTTTTCTGCATTGACAGATAAAAAGGTATATATAATAGCCTTTACCATTGCAATCGTAGCAAGCTTAGAAACTTTATTGAGTGTAGAGGCTTCAGATAAACTTGATCCTTTAAAAAGACAAACACCCACTAATAGAGAATTGATCGCCCAAGGTATTGGAAATAGTGTTTCTGGTTTAATTGGCGGTATACCTATAACCCAAGTTGTCGTGCGTAGTTCTGCAAATGTAATGAGCGGAGCCATGACCAAACTTTCTGCCATTTTACATGGTATACTGATCCTTATAAGTGTTATTGCAATCCCTACCCTACTGAATCTTATACCACAAGCTGTTTTAGCTAGTGTTCTTTTGGTTATAGGTTTTAAGCTTGCTAGTCCTAAATCTTTTATTCAAATGTATAAATTGGGTAAGGCACAGTTTATTCCATTTATTATAACGGTAATCGGTATTGTAACTACAGATTTATTAAAGGGTATTTTAATAGGGTTAACAGTAGGTTAAATTGTAGTTCTCTTAAAGTCTTATTATAACTCTCACCAATTGCTAGTAAAGGAGAATAACGGTAAAAGAAATATATTTCACATTAATTTTGCCGAAGAGGTTACCTTTATCAACAAAGGTCCAATCATGAAAGAGCTCGATGCCTTGAAAAGCGATTCTTATCTTGAATTGGATTTTAGAAAAACAAAGGTACTTGACTACGATATTCTTGAATATTTAGATGAATTTTCTATTAAGGCGAAGAATAATAACATTAATATTAAAATGATTGCAGAAAAGGAAACTTTAGATAATCCGGAAAGTTTTAGAAAGTATTTCGGACACCAAGTATTCCATTTAGAGCATTAATAGTATAAAGAAAAGAATATGAAATTAGACTTTTACAGAAGCTTGATTGAAAATAATAAAAAATGGGTCGAATCTAAATTAGATGATGACCCAGATTTTTTCAAGAAATTAGAGAAAGGACAGCAACCACCTTTATTGTGGATTGGTTGTTCAGATAGTCGAGTACCTGCAAACGAAATAATTGGGGGTAAACCAGGTGAGGTTTTTGTACATAGAAACATAGCCAACATGGTGGTACATTCAGATATGAACATGCTTAGTGTTTTAGACTACGCAGTAAATGTGCTAAAAATTAAACATATTATTGTCTGTGGACATTACGGGTGTGGTGGTGTAAAAGCTGCTATGGGAAGCAAATCTTACGGATTAGCAGATAACTGGATCCGCCATATTAGAGATGTCTACAGGCAACATCAAAAAGAGCTAGGAGATATAACTGATGAAGAGGTACTTTTTGACCGTTTTGTTGAATTCAATGCTATGGAACAGGTTTATAATCTCGCTAAAACTTCTATTGTACAAAATGCATGGGAAAGAGGACAAGAACTATTTTTACATGGTTGGGTATATGGCGTAGGTACAGGGATAATAAAAGATTTAGAGGTTAATTTTAGCTGTAATTCGCAATTAGAAGAGTTCTATAAACTTGGGGTTATTTAAGAACACCACTAGTATTATTTATTTTTTGTGCTCCTTATTTACAGCTAAGGGGCACATTTAATAATTAAAAATTACCATTGCAAAACTCTCGCTATACTTTATAAACCTGCTGTCATTTTACCCAAATTTATTTTCTCTGCTTTAGTGAAGTTGATATCACGTACATATTCCATTTTACCCCATAAATACGTATTCCCTTTAAGTCCCTTAGTCATTCGCATTCTGCGGTTGAGTCGTTTTGTTTCTTGATCTGTCGCTAATCTTCTCTCGCCAAGCTTACCATATAATTTTATAGCCGGGTAGTCAGAAAACTTTTCTTTGAACAATGCTCCAAGCCAAAAGAACCGACTACTGTTTACTCCAAGAAGACAGACATTTTTATTCTTTTTTGCGTGCTGTGGTAATTTCTTCGGAAACTTTTCAAAATAAAATCCTGTTTGATTATCATTCAGAAACAAAGAACCAATTGGTGTTACAGTCGGGTTATTCTCTGTGTCTACAGAGGCAACGGAAATATGAAAATTTGAACTGAAACTCTTATTGAAATGTGTTCTTATCTTCTTCCAGTCTTGAGTGATGTGCATTACTATGTAATTTATAAGTACGAATATTATCTAGCTAACAAGTTAAACTAAAAAACAATCTGAAGTAGTTTTACGAATAAGTCATTTCTATAAACATAAAAATATACTTCGGCAATTTTAACAATATCACTAAAGCAAAAGAAGCCAATAAACTGTATAAAAACTTCCTGCTATGGTTTTTAAATTTCCGATTTATAAAATATAGCTGTACGGGAATAAATAGTAGTAAAGCAAAAATAGCCGAGGCTATAGATGCATAGAAAAAGAATAGTAGTGCCATGCCTTGCAAAACATCAAAAAAAGCATTAAAACCTTCTAATAGAGCATCTATTGAATCAAATCCTGAAATACCACTATTACTTGAGTTATTGGTATCAAATAAAATACTTACTTCAATGAAAAACAATACCGTGTTGAACAGTAAATAAAGTAATAACCAACTTAGCTTTTTAAGTATTTTAATCAAAACATATTCTTTAAATCTCAGGTTATTAAATAGCAATCAATTAATCTTGAATAGCCATCTCAATTTCCTTTTGTAAATCTCTTTCCGTAACCATAATATCCTTCATCATAAACATTATAAGTTCTTTTTTGTCAAAACTGGTGTCTTTTATATTTGGATAAAGGAAATTCATTAAATATTGAGTTTTAGATAATAATAACTCTTTTTGCTCTTCAATATTTGCCAAAGCGGAAACTCTCTCATATTCCAGCAATTCAATTTTTGAACTAGAAATTGCTTTCCAAGAACTAATTCTAATTTGAGGTATTTGAACTCCATTGACTTTCATCATTACATCGAAAATAGAAATTGAATCATTCTTTTTGTAAAAACCTAAAGTGTCGATAAGTGTTTGTTGTTGAGGCATTTTTTTCTTGATATCGTCATTACTTTCTTTCAATTCCTTATCCATTGATACAAATATTTTATTAATGTATTTTGCATCTTTTCGATCCTCATTCCAATTGTTGATGTAGAGTGCAATCAAAATACCAACTATAATTGTGAGTATCTCTTTGAAAAATTCCATGATATTTTTATTCATTTTATAAGTTTGGTTAATATTAGAATGTTATCAATTCATAAAGCCTCATTTACTCCTTTCAACTTACTAAAATTACATAGTCAACCCCGTGAGTACCATTTTCAAATAGAAACCACTTTTAAATCTTATCGCCAAAATTTCGCGATAATATAAATATAAAAACACTTTAGCGTCTAAATGCTGAGTTCGTGTTAATTTCAGATGTTATTTAAACATGTTTGTTTGATCACCCATGAATTATAATATAAATCAAAACAGAAATTAAAAGAATCAATACTATGACATTGAAGATATAACCAAGCTTAGCCTTATTAATGGTGCTTTTTTGCGTTGCGCTATTTTTTAAAAATAAAGAAGCAATGAGTCCGCCAACCCCAACTGTAAAGGAGCTTGGAGAAACAGTATTAATATTTTCAGGTTGAATATTTAATTTTTTTAATTCAATAGAAATATCTTGCTTTAATTCAGATGAAAGTTCATTATATATTTTTGATTTTAATTCAATTTTATCTTTTTGAGGAAAATCAATATTTTGTGTTTTTAATTCATACTTTTTTCGATATTCATTAACCAAATTACTAATTGAACTAATTTTTATATTAGTTTTCAAAAACCCGAGGATGGTTAATATAATTGGAGGAAACAAGAAAGCCAAAACTCCCCAAAAAAATTTGTTCCTGTTCAAAATTTCTGCACGATGAATGGCCCACAAGGCAGAAAAAACAGAAATTATAAATTGTAAAACAATAAGTATCTCAAATTTTAAATCAAGCAGATTAATTATAACAGAAATGATTAACATAAAAATTCCACCACGTAATATTTGGGAATCCTCTTTTTCCTGAAGAGGAATATTTAAAATTGTAGAATATTCTTTTGAATTCATTAAAATTGGTCCAAACCTTTAATTATAATTAATACAGGAGTATACTAGGTTTTTATTTAGTTTTATTTTTCTTGCTTTAAAATAAATCCATTCTCCATTGCTATCGGGATTAGCGACTTCATAAATATACACAGACCTTTCGATTTAGCCTTAAACTCCGCATTACGCTTAGGCTTTGTTAGCAAATAGTTTTATCCACGGTTGAAGATGGGATAAAATTTATGCACAAAATATATGTACTTGTCATGCTGGTTATTTAACAGTTTCGTATCTCCATGATTGTGTGTCCGATTGCACCGGAATATTATTTGTTTTTGTTTTGAAAATAATACAAAATTAGAAGTCCATTGGATTCGGTCATAAACGTATTTATCATTACTTGTGTTATTGATACCGACATTATGAAGTTCTGTAATATTTAGAGAGTCCGTTGTTTTGAGTAAGTCTTTAACCAATTTTAAGTTTTTTTTTCTGACTTTCTTGATTTTTAGTTTTTTATGGGCTCTTGACAAGTCCATTTTTTTCCTAATCTTATAGGCTTTGTTGTCGCGAAAAGCTATTATTCTTATCTCCTTCAGAGTATCTGTCATATCAATTATTCCGTAATCATATTCCAATTGAAGGTCTTTTACGAAACTACTGGCTACAGTATCCTTAGGCGATATATAGTCTGAGAATTCGAATTTAGGGAATACCCATGTTTTTTTTTGTCCAAAAGAAATTTGAACAGCAAACGTAAATATTAATATGAATACTATTTTTTTCAAACTATTTGCTAATGCTTGAGCTAAGCTTAGTGCAGGTAGTAAAGAAACTTTTCGTTTCCTTCTAAACACGAAGCATAAGCTTATTATTAAGCTTTACTTTTTCTTGTCCAAAGCTAAATCCATAAGATTTAGCGATATTATACATATATACAGACCTTTCGATTTTGTCCTAAAGTCCACATAACGTTTAAGCTTTGTTGTAACACGTTTTTTATTCAGTAAACATCTTTTCTATTAAATTCCGTTTATCTTCTGTTTCCGTAAATTCAACGTTTAGAACTGTTTTGGTAATTGTATCAGTTTCAACAATTAAGTAAGAAGAATACAATGGGTCTATATCAAATCCATAACTTTCTTTAATCGTAAAAAGTACTTTTCTGTTTAAGTCAGATTTCATTGGATAATATTCAACTCCAAGTAAATTAACAACCGAATCCATTTTGATTCCAATTAGTAATTTTGAGTCAATCAAATCCTCCGTCATATTCGTTCTAACATTATTGTGTCCAATTTTATCAGATTTCCACTCTTTAGAATCAAATTCAAGTCTATTATTCTTGCAACTAACAAGTAAAAGAAGAGTAGATATGAAGAATAAATATCTCAATTTGGATTTTTTTTTAAATGTGTTACAACGCCTGAGCTATACGTAGTGCGGAAGTAAGGAAACTTTTCGTTTCCGTCTGCGCACGAAGCTAAAGCTTTTTGTTTCGTTTTAATTTTTCTTGTCCAAAGCTAAATCCATAAGATTTAGCGACATTATAAATATATACAGACCTTTCGATTTTGCCCTAAAGTCCACATTACGTTTAGATTTTGTTACCAAAAGTTTTTATTACAACTATTTTCATTGCCTCTTTATGATTTTTTTTTATTTATGAGCTATATGTTTATTTATAATGGGAAAGAACCAATAATTATATTTAGTTTTTTTTATGAAAGGTTTATCATGTAAAAAGTCGTGTAATAGATTTGTGAAATAGAATTTGTCACCATTATTAAATTGTATTGCCCAGTAGCCAAAGTCGGATATATGCATTTTAAATCGTCCCTTATTATCAATACTATTCTTGTGATAAATTCCTAAGTTATAAGTAGATTTATCTATTTCACTTAATTTATACTGCTTAGTTAATCCTTTAACTTCAATTATAATTACATCCGATTCCGTGTCTATTTCGAATTTTGTGTCTTTATTTTCGATATAGAAATGAATTAAAAGTATAATGGCTGGAATATTCCAAACTAGTACTACAAAAATAAAAATTTTGATGAGTAATGGAGAGTATTCAAAATTTGTAACCCCTTTAAAATAAAAATGGATAGAGGTGAAAACAATAATACTTATTATGAATATTAGATTTTCCTTCAAAAGGATTATAATTAATCTGCTATTTGGTTTGTATTTTCTTTTCAAATTTCTGGAAACGGTTAATATAAGAATAGTAGCCGACTGGGTGGCACTTTCCTGTCAAGATATAAGAAAGTTGAAGCGGGCTACAACACTTGGTTTTACTACTATTTTAGCCATTATTTTAATACATTGTCACTGCCAGTTATTAATTTTCTTAGATGTATATTATCGTGCTCAACAAACTTTTCAGTCCTTTGCATTAGATAATAGTCAAGATACTCTTTTTTACCTTTAGTGTTTTTAACTAAGGTCATAAACTCTGTAAAATCCAATACGTTTAAATATATTTTTGCTTCCCTCATTGTTCTTAGAATTTCCTTTTGAATGTTTTCCCAGTCGCCAAATGGAAGCAACTCAGAAACTAAAACAATACAATGAGGAACTATATTTCTCTTAAATTCTATTTTTTCTCCCTTAGAGTTAAAGAACTCAGTTCCTCTTTCAATGTTTTCCGTTGCGCCAATAAGTTGCTTAATTGCTTTCTTAATATGTTTTTGAAGAGTCGCAACTTTTTTATCCATTGATTTCTCTTTAGTCTGAGCAAAAATGGAAAGTCCTTTTGTTTCAATTAGAAAAATTCCTAAATCGTAAAAGGCAAGAATGTCGGTTAATTCCTTATCACCTTTACTATTTTTAAACTTGGGGTTTAAATAAATATTAAAAGAAAATAAACGCTCAATTGAAAACCAAACGTGTTTCTCTAAAGTCGCTCCTTCTTCTATATCGTCAATTCTTGTCTGTGGTTGCTCCATTAACCCAACAAAATGAGCGTCAATATGATTCCAATCTTTAAATTCACAGTCTAAAGTCATTAAATCAATTGAGTATGGATTTTTAAATTGTCTTGTATCATCAATTGTATAGTCAAAAGAGTCGAGAGAATCCGTAACTTCTGTGGTAAAACCACCAAAGAATAGACTCTCTAAACTACCAATCATTTCAATAACTTTTTGGGTATCTGAGTTAAAAACGACTTGACCTGTCGCTACCAACACACCTAATTCACTATACAATCCAACTAAACATGATTCCGATTTTAGAATTTTGATAAGAGCTTTATTTTCTTCACGATATCTATGAGCACCAGTTAATAGTAATGGATTAATCTTATCATCAAATATCCTTACACCTGTATGGATAATTGGTTTAGCTAAAGTATTATCTTTTCCTATTATTATTTCAGCTCCACAGTCCTTAATTAATGATTTACACGTATTGATTGGAGCCTTTATCAATATACTTAAATCATTAAGTTGTTCCGTAAACCAGATGGAAGCTTCTTCTCCTAATAATTCTTTCGATATGCGTTCAGTTTCTTGCACTATTTTCTTTTAATTGGCGGTAACAATTGTTTATGTACATAATTGTACATATCCCTAAATGTAAAAATATAAGTACAATCCTAATTATCTCTTATTTACTAAATTATAGTGTTACTCCACCTCTTTCATCAACACTTCAATAGACTTTTCTAATTGTTGATCAGTACCTTTTGCAATTACTTCTGGCTGATTTTTAATGATAATTTCTGGGTTGGTTTCATTATTTTCCATCCACTCACCTGCTTTGTTTTTAGCACTAACAGGTACAACACCCCAAACGCCACCGTTTGGCAAACGTTCCCAACCAGCAAAACTACAGGTACCTGGTACGGGCATACCTACGGTTTTACCAATTTTTAAATCGGTATAGCCACTAGCAAAACAAGAGCCATCACTGTACATAGATTCATTGAACATTGCCAAGGTTGGTTTCGTCCACCTAGAAGTTGGTTCACCACCTACTACCCTAGCTTCGGTCTCATAAGATAAAAAAGGTACTCCTGTAAAGAACATTGCCAAATCTGCTACCAAGTCTCCACCGCCATTAAACCGGGTATCTACAATAACTCCTTTCTTATCATTGAACTTACCTAACATTTCCTCGTAGATGGTACGGTAAGGTCCGTCGCTCATTCCTGGTATGTGTACATAGCCCAAGGTACCGTTACTCTTTTCCAGTACTTCCTTTTCATTATTCTTCACCCAACGCTCATATAACAACCCACCTTCTGTTCTTAAAGAAATAGGCTTCACGGTAATTTGCTTTCTTTTTCCTTTATCATCCAGCACATCTAATAAGGTGAAATTACCCTCTAAACGGTTTAAATAATAGGCTGCATCCATTGACGTACCAATAGTTTCCCCATTAATTTTTTCAATTACTGTACCGGGTTTTATATCGAATCCAGATTTATCTAATGGTCCGCCTTTTATAACTTCTGTAATTTTAATTCCGTCTCCTTTATAATTGTAATCCATAAAGATACCTAGCGAAGCTGTTTCATCTCCGTTAGCGATACCATCTGAAAAACGACCTCCAGCGTGACTCACATTTAGCTCACCCAGCATTTCAGAAATCATTTCTGCAAATTCAAAGTCATTACCAATATGTGGCAAATACTTTTCGTATTCCGTACGCATGGCTGCCCAGTCTATTCCGTGAAAATTTGAGGTATAGAAAATACCGTTGGTTCGCAACCAAATATGATTAAACATATACTTGCGCTCAGCATCGGCATCTAAAACCATTTCTGCCTTTACTTTTACCGGTTCTGTCTTACTAGTGGCTACATCAACTTTAGATATGCTACCGTCGGATAATAAGAACAGTTGCTCTTTCTTGGCATCCCACTGTAAACTTCCCGATTTCGCATCTAAGGCTATAAGCATTTTGGTGCTTTTAGTACGTATTTCGGTTTCCCAAAGGTTCAATCCTTTTTCAAATTTGGTTAGGTAATACAGTTTTTCTCCGTCTTTAGAAAGTACGCCATCTGAAAGTTTAGAGGAGTGTATGGTTAAACGCGCTTTTCTGCGTTCTACATCTTCCAAATCGAATTTTAAGGTTTTTACTGCTGCTTCTTCCTTTTTATCGTCTTTCTTCTTTTTATCATCAGATTTGGCTTCGTCCTTTTTTTCTTTGGCAGCCTCTTCTATCATTTTCAACAAATCGTATTCCTCTTTTGTATTATTGAACTTATCCCAAGACTCTTGGTTCAAGAACATGGTATACACATCTGTTTCAAAAGAACCACTGGTCGCGTAACTTTTGAGTCCGTCACGATTCGAGAAGTAGATAATCTGACTACCATCGTTTACCCATTTAGGTGAAAAATCGTAATACCCACTTTGGGTCAAGTTTTTGCGCTGTTTTCCGTCTTTAGAAACCAAAAGCAACTCGGTATTATTCAACGAAACACTCCAATCTACCAACAGCCATTTACTATCTGGACTCCACTGAAAATACTGATCACCATCTCTCATGTGAATTACATTGTCTGGCGTCATTATTGTGGTTATTTCTTTCGTCTTTAAGTTCTTCACCTTTATCGTTCTTCTACCTTCTACATAGGCAACATAGGTGCTATCTGGTGAGAATTCGGGCAGATAAATATCTTCTTTTGAAGTGACTAATGTATCTTCTTTGAATAACGTTGCCGCAAAGAAATAAGGTTCTTCTTTTCGGACTTTAGAAGATTTAAAAATACTCCATTTACCATTGCGTTCACTAGAGTATGCGACAGATTTACCATCGGGCATAAACTTCACAAAACGTTCTTGTTCTGGGGTATTGGTGATACGTTTTGTCAACGAACCATCTACCGATGTTACAAAGACTTCGCCCCTACTTATAAAAGCGATTTCTTTACCATTAGGTGCAACATCCATTTCTTGAACACCACCGTTTACAGATACATATTTTATAGGATTACTGTCTTCTTGTGTTCTAACGATAATATCAACTTTCTTGGCTGTTTCCTCTTCTGAAAGTGTATAAATCTCACCATCGTAACCAAATGCCAATTTGTTATTACCAATACTTAATGACCGTACCGGATGCGTTTTAAAATCGGTAAGCTTCTTATTCTCAGCATCACCTTCGGCGGTCATTGTAAAAACATTAAAAGAACCTTCTTGCTCGCTTAGGTAATAAATGGCACTGCCATCTTTAGAAAATACCGGATTACGATCTTCCCCTTTAAAAGTGGTAAGTTGTTTATGTTTTCCGGTGGATGGGTCATACGACCAAATATCCCTAGTTATGGCAGATGTATGATGCTTTCTAAACTCGTCTTCATATCCCTTTTTATCGTGATACACCATTTTTGTACCATCGGCATTTACTTGTACGTCTTCCGCAGGCACTGTCAACAATTGACCTACACGACCACCAATTACAGGTACGCTATATAGCTCTGGTTGATCATCTGTTGGATACTGTCGATGCTGGGCTATATCTAATCGATCTGCACCAAATAGTACATCTGAATCATCGGCAGAAAAACTAAATGGTTTTTCATCATTACTGTGATAAGTTAGCCGTGTTGACTCTCCGCCTTTGGCATCCATTATATACACATCAAAATTGCCATATCGGTTAGATGAAAACGCGATTTTCTCACCGTTTTTACTCCAAACAGGTGCATAGTCATGTGCCGAATGATAGGTTAATTGCTTTGCTACACCACCATCTGCAGGTACGGTAAATAAGTTTCCTTTATAGGTAAATGCAATGGTATTTCCATCTGGTGAGATAGCGGGGTAACGTGCCCATTTCGGATTTGTTTGTGCTGAACACACATAAGTTAGGCATACCGCCACTGCAGTTAAAAAAGAATATTTCATACGTTTTCTAGTTGGTATTTAGTCGGTTAGAAAGATAGGGATTTGATTTGTTTACCACAATCCATGAGTGATCAATGGTATTGAATTTTACATACTTTGCAAAAACTCACCAAATCTGTTTAATTTTACTCGATAATCGAGATTTAAATACTCCGACGCTTGCGTCGAAATATAAATTATATTTTCAATTCAATGTCTCGCGGACTTGCCCCGGGGTATTTACTAGAGTACAAAACACGCAATTATCTTGAAAGAAGAAGAAAATTATTGGACAGAACGCTACGTAGAAAAAAAGACGGGTTGGGATATTGGCTACCCTTCTACCCCAATAAAAACTTATGTTGACCAACTACAAGATAAGGCGTTACAAATCTTGATACCTGGTGCCGGAAATGCCTATGAAGCCGAATACCTTTGGAAAGCGGGATTTAAAAATGTACATATTTTAGATATTTCTGAAGTTCCATTAAAGGCATTCAAAAAAAGGAATCCCGATTTCCCCGATTCGAATATGCACCAAGCGGATTTCTTCGAGTTTAAAGGTCAGTACGATTTAGTAATAGAACAAACTTTTTTCTGCTCTTTTGTACCTACAGATGCTAATAGAAATGCGTACGCTAAGCACATGGCAGGCCTATTAAAACAGAATGGAAAATTAGTGGGACTTTGGTTTGATATTCCATTAACTGGCGATATGATTAAACGCCCTTTTGGAGGAAACAAAGAACTGTATACCAAATACTTATCACCATATTTCAAAACGATCAATTTCGATCAGTGCTATAATTCTATTCCACCAAGACAGGGTAATGAATTGTTTGGAATTTTTCAAGTTCGTTGATGGTTGTTGGTTTTCACTTCGGCTTCGCTCAGTGATCATGAATCAATTTGTCTTTTCGAGCGCAATCGAGAACTTAGGAACATAAAACTCCAACGAATAAAAAACTGCACACTGAAAACTGGCACTGCCAACTGATACTTTAAACTGAATACTAACGCTCAACACAATCTAAATTATCACTTCGGCTTCGCTCAGTGATCATGAATCAATTTGTCTTTTCGAGCGCAATCGAGAACTTAGGAACATAAATTCAACAGATTGCCACGTCGCGAAAAGCTCCTCGCAATGAGGAATAAAAAACTGCATACTGAAAACTATTACTACCAACTGAAAACTGAATCCATCAAATGTTAATTAATTACCGATTATACAAAACCAACCACTGTTAACATCCTTTTAAGAATACTTACCTTTCTTTTCATTTATTTTTAGGCACATAACTAACAAACCACTACAATGACAAGAAGATTACTCTCCCTGTTGATGCTTTTTGCATCTTTTTTCGTTACAGCTCAAGAATTTAAAATGGACCTGGTACAGGACATGAAACCCCGTAACATAGGTCCCGGTGGTATGAGCGGTCGTGTTACTAGCATTGATGTTGTCAACTCAAATCCTGATATAATGTATGTAGGTACCGCTTCTGGTGGCTTATGGAAATCTACATCTGGCGGCATAAAATGGGATCCTATTTTTGATAAAGAGGTTACTGCCTCTATTGGTGCAGTTGCTATTCAACAAAGTAATCCGTCTGTTATTTGGGCAGGTACAGGTGAAGGTAATCCTAGAAATAGTTTAAATGGTGGGTACGGAGTATACAAATCTCTAGACGGCGGAAAAACTTGGAAATCTATGGGTCTTGAAAAAACAAGACACATTCATAGAATTAAGATTGACCCAATGAACCCTAATACCGTATATGTAGGTGCTATTGGTTCTCCTTGGGGCGAACACCCAGAACGTGGTGTTTTTAAAACTACAGATGGTGGCGAAACTTGGGAGAAAGTTCTTTTTGTAAATAATAAAACAGGTGTTGCAGACCTTATTATGGATCCGACCAACCCTAACAAATTAATTGCAGCAATGTGGGAACACAAGCGTGATCCTTGGTTTTTTAACTCTGGTGGTTCTGGTAGTGGCTTGTACATAACACATGATGGCGGTAAGAATTGGAAGAAATTATCTGAAGAAGATGGATTGCCTGCTGGTGACTTAGGTAGAATTGGTGTGGCTATTGCTCCTGGCAAACCAGATGTTATTTATGCATTGGTAGAAGCTAAAAAGAATGCGCTATACAAATCTGAAGATGGCGGATTTAAGTGGAAAAAAATCAATGAAAAAGATGATATTGGAAATAGACCTTTTTACTATTCTGAAATTTATGTAGATCCTGAAAATGAAAATAGAGTGTTTTCTGTATTTACTTACGTGAACGTTTCGCAAGACGGTGGAAAAAACTTTGAACAATTAATGCCGGCATACCGCGCAGATAATGGAGTACACCCTGATCACCACGCATTTTGGATTCACCCAGATAACGGACAGTTTATGATGGACGGTAATGACGGTGGATTAAATATTTCTAAAGACGGAGGAAAAACTTGGCGCTTTGTAGGTAATCTACCTGTAGCGCAATTTTATCATATTGCAACGGATAACGAGTACCCTTATAATGTATACGGTGGTATGCAGGACAACGGTTCTTGGAGAGGTCCTGCCTATGTTTGGAAAGCTCAAGGAATTCGTAATAGTTATTGGCAAGAAATTAGTTTTGGTGATGGTTTTGATGTTGTTCCCGACCCTGTAGATTCTAGATATGGATATACTATGAGTCAACAAGGTTACGTACAACGTTTTGATCATGAAACAGGCGATAATTACATTGTGCGCCCTACTCCACCAGACGCAACTACAGAACTACGTTTTAACTGGAACTCGGCTATTAACCAAGATCCTTTTGATAATAGCACCATCTATTTTGGTAGTCAGTTTGTTCATAAAAGCACGGATAAAGGATTAACATGGAAGGTAATTTCTCCGGATTTAACTACCAACGATCCAGAAAAACAAAAACAAAGCGAAAGCGGCGGATTGTCTATGGATGCTACAGGTGCTGAAAACCATACTACCATATTGGTTATTGAACCTTCTGCAGTGGAGAAAGATATGCTTTGGTCTGGTTCTGATGATGGTCGTGTGCATTACACCCAAAACGGAGGTGGAACTTGGACAGAAGTAACCGGTAATATTAAAGGTTTACCAAAAGGAAGCTGGATTCCGCAAATAAAAGCATCTACACGTAATAAAGGTGAAGCGCTATTAATTGCCAATGATTACAGAAGATTCAACTACACACCATATGCATACCGTACAAAAGATTACGGTAAATCTTGGACAAGAATTGTAGACGCTACAGATGTAGAAAGTTATGCGCTATCTATTATCGAAGATCCAGAGAATCCTAACTTGGTGTTTTTAGGTACCGATGACGGATTATATATTTCTTTCAATGCAGGTGAAAAATGGCAAAAATGGACCGAAGGTTTCCCTACGGTTTCTACCAAAGATTTAGCCATTCACCCAAGAGAACATGATTTGGTAATTGGTACATTCGGTAGAGCTGCATGGGTATTAGATGATATTCGTCCGTTGCGTGCTTTAGCTTCAGATGCATCAATTCTTAATAAAGAAATAGAATTATTTACTCCGCCAACGGCATATCAAGCTTCATATCAACAACCAACGGGAAGTCGTTTTGGTGGTGATGGACTTTACCAAGGTGAAAACAGAAAGTCTGGCGCAATGATTACCTATTATTTAAAAGAAGGTAAAAAGGATGCCAAAAAAGAGAAGCCTTCTTCAAAAGAAAAAGAAGATGATTCTGAGGAAAAATCAGAAGCAGTTGAATTAACTGGTGTACAAAAGAAAGATTCTGTTCAGTTCGATTTTTATGATGGTGACAGATTAATTCGTACTTTAAAATACAAGACTCCAGAAAAAGCCGGATTCCATAGAATTTACTGGGGAATGGATGAAAAAGGAGCCGACAGACCTTCTAGAAAAGTACAAACTAAAAAGAAAGAATCTGGTGGATTAGATGTAAAACCAGGTACTTATACCGTGAAAATGCTTTATGGTGATTTAGAGGAAGAAACTAAGATTACCGTAAAATCTGATCCTCGTTTAGAAGTTTCTACTGCTGGTATCGATGAAGCGTATGCTAATGGTAAAGTTTTAGAATCTTACATGCAAAAAGCTGCCGATGCTGTTCAGCAATTAGCAGAGAGTAAAGAAGCTGCTGAAAAATTGCAAAAAGACTTGAATAAGAAAGACAAGAAAATGTTCAAGGAGCAAATTGATGCTTCTAAAAAAATAGTGAAGCAAATAGATTCTGTTACTGCATTATATTTAGGTAAAGTTGACAAGCGACAAGGTATTACACGTAATAAAGAAATGACCGTAATGCAACGTTTACAAATAGCACGTGGCTATGTAGGCTCACGTAAAGCTGGTATGACTGCTACAGAGAAGCAACTAATGGAATTTGCAAAAGATGAAATAGAAAGTGCTTTAGATAAAACTAACACTTTCTTTTCTACAGATTGGAAATCATATAAGGCAACTATGGAGAGTCTTGAACTTTCTCCATTTAAAGAAGTAGATACATTTAGTTTGAAATAATTCTCATTTTTATAGGTATGCTTATTTAAAACATCAATTATGAAAAAACTATTCGCTTGTTTTGCAATATCCCTTATTTGGAGTTGTACAGAAAAAAAAGAAGTTCAAAAAGAAGTAGAAAAGGAAATAGAAATCACCAAAATACCGGATAAGTATACCATTAAACAAATGATGGATAATGAAGCTATTTCTGGCGGCAGTTTTTATCATGATAATTCTAAACTATTGGTTTCAAGCAATAGATCGGGTATTTACAACATGTATACTGTTCCTGCCAAAGGTGGTGAGTTAACACCAATAACTCAATCTGATAGTGCTTCTGTTTTTGCTATTTCATATTTTCCAAGAGATGAGCGAATGCTTTTTAGTATGGATGGTAATGGTGATGAAATATACCATATCTACATCCGTAATTTAAATGGTAGCCATACAGACCTTACACCCGCTAAAGGTGCTAGGGCTAGTTTTCATGGTTGGGCAGAAGATAACCAGAGTTTCTTTTTTACCTCTAATAAACGAGATTCAAAATACATGGATTTGTATCAAATGGATTTTCTCGATTATTCTCCTAAATTAATTTTTAAGAATGAAGAAGGTTACGATATCGGTAACCTTAGTAAAGACGAAAAATATCTAACGCTCAGTAAGTCTTTGAACACCAACGATTCTGATTTATACCTTTTAGACCTTGCTACAGAGAAGAAAATCAAGATTAATAAAACGCAAAGGGCGAATAGCAGTCAAGATTTTTCTCCCTCTGGTGATGAACTATATTACACCACTGATGAAGGCAGTGAGTTTTCATACCTTATGAAATACAACATTGCATCTGGCGCGAGCGATACAGTGTTAACCCGTGATTGGGATATTTTGGGTAGCTACTTTACCGAAAATGGCACCTACCTAGTTACTTATATCAATGAAGATGCAAAAAACACCATAGAAGTTATGAATGTAGCTACTATGGAAAATATTGATTTACCGTCATTTAAATCTATGGCAATAACTAATGTAGATTTCTCAAAAGACGAAAAATGGATGCGTTTTTACGCAGGAGGTTCACATACGCCAAGTAACTTATATGTCTACAACCTAGAAACGAAAGAACAGAAGCAATTGACAGATGTTTTAAATCCTGAAATTAAAACAGAAGATCTTGTTACCGCTGAAGTTGTGCGCTACAAGTCTTTTGACGGAGTAGAAATTCCCGCTATTTACTACAAGCCTCATCAAGCAAGTGCAGATGCTAAAGTACCAGCGTTGGTTTGGGTTCATGGCGGACCAGGTGGTCAGAGTCGTCAAAATTTTAGTTCATTTATTCAATATTTAACCAACCATGGTTATGCTGTTTTAGCAGTAAATAACAGAGGTAGTAGTGGCTATGGTAAAACATTCTTTCAAATGGATGACCTAAACCATGGCGACAAAGATTTAAAAGATTGCGTAGAAGGCAAAAATTGGCTTGCGGCACAACCAGAAATAGATGCAGAAAAAATAGGAATTATAGGTGGTTCTTATGGTGGTTATATGACCATGGCAGCATTGACCTACACCCCAGAAGAGTTTGCCGTTGGTGTAAATCTTTTTGGCGTTACCAATTGGATCAGAACATTAAAAAGTATACCACCATGGTGGGAGTCTTTTAAAGATGCGCTTTACTTAGAATTAGGTGATCCTTATAGTGCAGATTCTGTACGTTTAAAAGAAATTTCACCTCTTTTCCATACCGATAAAGTAACCAAGCCTTTAATTGTTTTACAAGGTTCTCAAGACCCTAGAGTACTACAAGTAGAATCTGATGAGATTGTTGCCGGAGTAAAAAAGAACGGTGTACCTGTAGAGTATGTGCTGTTTGAGGATGAGGGACATGGTTTCGTTAAAAAAGAAAATCAAATTGAAGCCTATAGTAGAGTTCTACAATTTTTAGATGAATATCTAAAGAAAGATAAAGGAACAGCTATTGAAGATGACACACCTATAAAGGGTAAACCATAATTATTAAATTGTAAATTAAGAAGACGAAGAATGAGGAAAGCTATTACGTTACTATTATTAACAACAACGATTTTTAGTACAAATGCTCAAAGTGAAATAACCGGAGAAGACGATTTTGGTAGTTGGTTCATGTATTTTGGCACCAACAAGATTGCCGATAAATGGAGTATACATACCGAAGCGCAATTTAGGTATTATGAAATGGCTTCTAATTTCAATCAGTTGTTACTGCGTACGGGAGTTAATTATCATATTAATTCTGATGCTATTGCAACTCTTGGATACGGCTTTATAGACACTGATCCTACTTTTAGAGAATTTGATATTCTTGGTGGCGATGTTTTTTTTGACAATAACTCCATTTCAGAGCATCGTATTTTTGAGCAATTCATATTAAAAAATAAGGTGTGGGAATTTAAGTTTGAGCATCGCTATCGTTTAGAGCAACGCTTTGTTCAAAATAATGCTACCGGTATCAGTAATACATTACATAGGGCTCGATATAGAATTCAAATGACCTTGCCCCTAACTGATATTTTCTTCCTAAACTTCTACGATGAAATTTTCATTAACCTACAAAATGATGCCTTTGGTCAAAACCGTGCTTATGCAGCCCTAGGTGTTAATGTTACTGAAGATTTGAGCATGCAGGTAGGTTACTTAAAAAATCATTTTAGCGAAACTAATTTTGATCGATTACAAGTTGGGGTATTTTATAACACTGATTTGCGAGGTATTTTTAAAAAGAAAGAATAACTTTATACCATAAACAAATTACATTATCATGAAAAAAATAACTATAACTTTCGTTAGTGCATTATTGATTGTTTTTGCAAGCTGTAAAGAAACTAAGAAAGGTGAAGAATCTACAAGCGTAGATGCTTCAACTGAAGCAGTTGAAACCTTCAGTTTAGTACAAGATTCAACAAAAGTGAGCTTTACAGCCTACAAGACAACTGAAAAGTTACCTGTTGGCGGAATGTTCAAAAAAATAAACTTTAGGAAGACGAATAGTGGTGCAACTGCCATGGAAGCTTTAAATGGTACTGAATTCAGTATTCCCGTTAGTAGTTTATTCACCAATGACCCAACGGGAACTAGAGACCCTAAACTTTTAGAGTTTTTCTTTGGTGTTATGAAGGATACTGAACTAATTTCTGGTGTTTTTAAAGTTGAAGGTGATAAAAGTTCTATTGATGTTAGTCTAAACGGAGAAATACAGAACATTCCGCTTGCATACGAAATGAACGGTGATGATAGAATTACCTTCACAGGTACTATGGATTTAGCAAACTGGAATGCTATGGATGCCGTTGCTTCTATTAACAAAGCTTGTGAAGTTTTACATACCGGTAAAGATGGTGTTAGTAAAACATGGAGCGAAGTTGCTGTAAAAGCAGAAGTGCTATTTACAAAATAATAAAATTGATTTTATTCCTATTAAAAAATGAGGTGCCCAACAGTACCTCATTTTTTTTATCCTTAAAAATTAAAAGTATTGCTCATTTCAAGGAACTGTTTGATATTACATTATTTAATGTCTAATTTAACATTTCATAATAAAATAAGAACATCATGAAAATATTTAAAATGCAATTAGCACTACTGGCAATATTAGTTGCTTTTAGCTGCAAAGAAGTAAAAAAAGAAGCTTCTGACGCAAAGGAAGAAGTTGAAGAACTTATGGATGAGGCTAAAACTGAAATGAACGAAGAGGAAACTGTCGTGAAATTTATGTTAGAGCCTAAAAGTGATAGTAACGTAAAAGGTGAAGTAACTTTTACCGAGGAAGATGAAGAAGTAAATATGGTTGCTGTATTATCTGGACTTACTGAAGGTGAACATGCTATACATATTCACCAAACTGCAGATTGTACTGCAGCTGATGGTTCTTCTGCAGGAGGTCACTGGAACCCAACAAACGAACCACATGGTAAATGGGGCGCTTCTGAAGGATACCACAAAGGAGATATTGGAAACTTTACCGCAGATGCCGATGGTAATGCAAAAGTTGAATTCTCTACGGAAGAATGGTGTATTGGATGTGATGATGATAACAAAAACATTTTAGGAAAAGGAGTAATTGTACACCAAGGTGTAGATGATTACACTTCACAACCTAGTGGTGCTGCTGGTGCACGTGTTAGCTGTGCCGGAATTATTGAATAGGGTTAATAATATTTTTTTTAAAAGCTGTTCTAAGAACAGCTTTTTTTATTTTTAACCGATTTAAAAAAGCACTCATGCAATTAGACCTTTTGGTTGATCAATTTAAAAAGAAAGACCCCTCAGCTTTCGAGAAGTTATATGGTATGTATGCCGATAATATTTGTGGCGTAATTAATACCATAGTCAAAAACGACGCTTTATCTCAAGAAATTTGTCAAGACGTTTTTATAAAAATTTGGAACAACTGCGAAAGTTATAACTCTTCTAAAGGGAGATTCTTTACGTGGATTTTGAACATAGCCAGAAATGCGGCTATCGACGAAATACGCAGTAGGTCGTATAAAAATGATAAAAAGAACCTTTCCGCAGATTACTTCGTAGGTATTTTACAGAACAGACAGGAAGAAGAAAGTTCTTCTATAGATACCAAAGGGTTGAGGGATCTAGTTAAGAATTTAAAGGAAAAATGTGTTCAAATCATAGAACTGTTATACTTTAGAGGATATACTCAAAAAGATGCTGCAGAAGAATTGGAAATTCCGATAGGTACTGTCAAAACAAGGAATAGGAGTTGCATTTCCCAATTAAGGGAGAATATGGAGGTTAAGTAGTATGGATGTAGAAAAGTATATAGCATCAGGAATTTTAGAGCTTTATATAGCTGGTATACTTTCAGATAAAGAAAATCTGGAAATTGCCAACTACGCTAAAGAGTACCCAGAAATACGGAAAGAAATAGAAGCGATTGAGGCTTCAATATTAGCGTTATCTAAAAAAGCATCACCAGGATACAACTATTCATTTAAATCTTTAATGGATAAAATAAACGGTGAGGTTAAAGTGGTATCAATTAACGAAAAACGTAGCACACCGCTTCTATCTTACGTTGGTTGGGCGGCATCACTTTTACTTGCAGTTGGTCTTTTTTGGATGTATCAACAGAATGAAGATTTAAAGTCTAATATTCAGGTAGTTGAAAAACAAAATGTTGATTTGGAGCAGCAAATAGCTGACACGGACTCTTCATTAGAACAGACACAAGATTTATTGAATACATTACGCGATAAAAATATTAGTGTAACTTCTTTAGGTGGTCAAGCTGTATCGCCAACATCCTATGCTAAAGCGTATTGGAATAAAGAGAATCAGAAAGTTTTTATAGACGCCAAAGGATTACCTGAACCACCAGATGGTTTTGTGTACCAAGTATGGTCTTTAAAACTTTCACCGCTTACCCCTACCAGTATGGGTCTGCTACAAGATTTTGCTACGGATGAAAACAAAGTGTTTGCACTGAGCAACCCTAATGATTCTGAAGCATTTGGTATTACATTAGAACCGGCAGGTGGTAGTGAATCGCCAAACTTAGAGCAACTATATACACTTGGTGTAGTAGCGACTTCATAACAAATTAAAATTTAAAGTATAATGGGTAGTTTTTATTAACTGCCCATTTTTTTTACTATTTTTCCACCATGGATTTAAAGAAACTTTTTGGAACTGTTTTAACCTTACTAGGTATTGGCGGACTTGTTTACACTGCAATTTTATTTGGAAATAGCACTGGTACCACAAAACAACTTATTGTTTATGGTGTATTAGGCGCTATCTTTTTCTTTTCTGGAATTGGACTTATTAGAAATACGAGTAAGAGTTAGTATTCGATAACCTCTGTAATTACCGGTCCTTTTTTACACGATGCAAGCTTAAACTTTTAACCAACCATTTTGGCAAGGTTTTATGTGGGTTTCTATTTTTGAGATTTAAGTACAATCCTAATGATTTTAGAATAGGAACTTTATGGGTTTCTACCAATTCTATTAATGTACCGTCTGGATCTTCCATATAACTAAAATGACCGGCAGCATCTCCCATATCAAAACTATTGGCGCTATCTACCGTAAAAGCATGACCATTTAGTTTTGCTTTTTCTCTAATGGAACTCATACCAGATATGTCAAAACACAGGTGTATATAACCCAAGTCTCCCCAAAGTCTATTTTTAAATATTTTAACGGGTGTTCTATCTAAAACCTGAATAAGCTCTAGTTGTGTAGGACCAAGAAGATCTCCGAATCCGCCAACAGACTTTCGTTCTTGTGAAATAATTACGCTGCGAAATGTACTTTTAGAGTTTTCAACTGAAGTTTCAACGGTATCATATGCTACAGTTGTATACCCTAACATGGTACTATAAAACTTCATAGCAGTTTCCATGTCACTTACGCCAATTACAGCGCCAAGTACTCCACCATTTTTAGTGGTTTGTGTAGAAAAAACATAATGATCTTCAACCATTTGAACCCTGTTACCAAAAGGATCGGTAAAGTAAAAGTTAGGACAGAATGATTGATTGATATCCGATAAATCAGACACTTTTAATCCCCTCAAATACGAATGCATTGCTATCAGATTATTACATCTAATTTTCATTGCATAAATACCTAAATCTCCGAATTTAACTGGATTTATAGCAGCAGTCGGAGTTCGATTTTTGAACTGCCAAATTTCTAATCCGCCGCCACCAATCATATTTAACGATAAGTACGCTTCTCGTTTTTCTGCCTTACCATTGGTATACTTTGTCATTAATGATGCAACCGCCTCATCTTCAAACAATAAAACATCAAAATTTAAATGTTTTCTATACCAATTAAATACTTTTTTAACATCGAGAACGCCTATCCCAATTTGCTGAATTCCGTTTATAATCTCAACCATTGTATGGGGTGCGTATCAGCTTATTATGTAGTGATTTTAGTTTGTTGCCCGGGTAACCGAATTTAAAAAGAACGACTAAAAGAAAGTTAGAAAGGTTTACCCGTAGATACGAATTCGACTCATATTTACGTGCAGATACTATTAAGTCATTTTTAACGATGGTATAGGGTACGTTCTCTTTTTTCATCCTACGGAAAAACTCAAAATCTTCCATCAAAACTTGTTCTTCATCAAACTTTCCTAATTGGTTAAAAGCATCCTTTTTTATAAACAGACACTGATCTCCGCCACCGGTAAATAATCCGTCTTTAGCTGTAAACGAAGCATTTACGCGTAAGTACCACACATCCTTATCAAATTTGTATGAAAAGAACCCTGCATCATATCCATGCTGTAAGCTATTTAAAATATCATCAATGAACCCCATTGGTGGTACTACATCTGCATGTAAAAAAACAAAGGTATTTCCTGAGGCAATTTGAGAGGCTTCATTCATTTGAGCCGCCCTACCTTTATTTTTACAGTGTAATACTTTTACTTTTTGACTGCATTCTAATATGTCTATAGTATCAGTATTACCAGAAGAAACTGCAACTATAATTTCTACGAGCCTTTCATGTTCAATGAAACAAGCAACTTTAAAGAGTCGTTGCAGGTTATCAAATTCGTTATGTGCTGGTATTATTATACTTATCATGGCAATAGTTAATGCATATTTATTAAAAAGTAAAACAGCATTTAAGTAGTATCTAGTTTTACGTATTACTTACGCAATTTGAGAGAAATAGTTTTAAAACTATCGTAATTTTTTAAAATTAATACTGTAATCAATTAAATAAAGGTGCGACAAATGTTTCATAAACCTTTTAATTATAATTACGTAGTTAGTAGGTAATCTAAAATAATGCTATGAAACTTAAATTATATCTTCTTGCTACTTTATTTGCATTGTCCTGCACTGCAAAAACCGGACTTCAAGCACAAGTAGAAACTACAAACAAAACAGATTTTAATGAATTGTCTGAGACTTTCTTAAAACGTATTATTGATAAGAAAGATACACAAGACCTACAAGACATCTTAGCGAATACTTCTATTTCAGAATTAGACAATGCTCTGGACACCAATGATAAAAGACTAGCTTTTTGGCTCAATATTTACAATGCCTACATACAAGTGATTCTTCAAAAGAACCCGGAGTTATATGATGACAGAGGTAGTTTTTTTAAATTGGAGCAGATAAAGATTGCAGGTGAAATGGTATCGTTTGCTAAAATAGAACATGGTATTATCAGAAAATCGCAATGGGAATATGGTTTAGGTTATATACGCAAGTGGTTTCCAGGTAAATTTGAACGTAAACTAAGAGTAAATAAACCGGTTTATAATGTACATTTTGCCTTAAACTGCGGTGCTAAAGATTGCCCGCCAGTTGCAATTTATGAGTGGGAACGTTTACCTGAACAATTTAAAATAGGTACAAAAAGACTTCTAGAGAAAACGAGCGAATACAATAGCGAAACCAATGTAGTTAAAGTTACTTCGCTATTTAGTTGGTTTAGAGGTGATTTTGGTGGCAAAAGCGGAATTAAAAAAATTCTAAAAGAGAACGAAATTATACCTTCTACAAAAGGTGTGGATATTGAATACATTAATTACGATTGGACTTTATATCTTGATAATTTTATAGAACTATAGTTGGAACATCACATTTGAGAGCGAAAGATATTTTTTTTAAAAATTTACTTCGTTCTTAATTGTTTCTTTATACCAAGGTTACCATGAAGAATGGTAAATTCGCATCCGAAATAGATTTTATATTTTTCTATGAAGGCTGACCTTGGCTTCCTTAAAAAGTTATTCGTTGTACTATTTATCCTATTGGGCGTAATGGCTGCCTCTAAATTGGATGAGCTTCGGTTTTCATTTGATTTTAGTCAATTTTTCCCCGAAGAAGATCCAGATTTAGCCTTTTACGATAGTTATGTAGAAGAATTTGGTACCGATGATAATTTTTTACTAATAGCAGTAAAGAACGATCCCGATGTTTTTCAGCAAGATTTCCTTAACAGTTTTCAAGCATTTTCTGAAGAGAGTAAAACTTTTAAATATGTTTTAGAAAGTAGCTCTTTAACATCACTCTCCTACCCGCTTAAAACCTCTTTTGGCTATACCACCTTACCAATCATTCATATTGACGACCCTTCGCAATACCAAAAAGATTGGAATAAAATTAAAGAAGATTCCCTTTTTCTAAACGTACTTGTAGATGAAAAGCGAAAGTCTTTAGTTCTAGCACTAGAGACCGAAGACAATTTAGATTACAAGCAATCTGAACTTCTTTTAAATAGTATTAGAGCTTCTTTAAAAGAGCACAACTTACCCGATTTTCATATTTTAGGAAGGGCTTTCTTTTATGAAGCCATTGTTGAAATGCAGAAGAGTGAAGTGCTTACAACCACTATTGTAGCTTCTATTTTAGTTTTTATAATTCTTTTGCTCGTATACAGAAGTATGCCCGTAGTTCTTATATCGGTTTTCTCAATCGCCATGTCTCTTTTACTATTCATGGGATTACTAGGCTGGTTAGGTAAAGAACTAAATGCCATGGCTGCATTCTACCCTGTACTCATGCTTATTGTGGGTACTTCTGATGTTATACACCTTACCGATAGTTATATAAGAAAATTGCAAACCGGTATACCACGATATAAGGCGATTAAATCTTCACTTAGAGAAGTGGGTATGACTACCTTACTTACCTCAATAACTACTGCCGTTGGTTTTGTAACCTTGCTTTCATCACGATTGGTTAGTATTCAAGAATTCGGAATAAACGCCGCTATTGGCGTACTTGTGGCTTACATAACGGTTATTTTCTTAACCGGTTCATTACTGGTAACTATACCCGAAAAATCATTGATCGGTCGTAAAAGTATCTCTGAGAATTGGGTTAAATACCTTTTAAAGTTAAATACATTCACCAAAAACTACCCTAAGTCTATTATACTGGGAACTGTTGTTTTCACTGCTCTATGTGTTTTAGGTATCTACATGGTACAGACCAATCAAGAATTAAAGAACACCTTACCTGCAGAAAGTAAAATAGCCAAAGATTTCGATTACTTTCAAAGTAATTTTTCAGGATTCAGACCTTTAGAAATTGCCGTTATGAGTACTGAAGGCAATAAGGTTACCGATTTTAAAGTTGCCCAAGAAATTGAAAAATTACTTACCTATCTAAAAACATTTGAAAGTATAGGCAATGTACAATCTGCTAACCTACCGTATAAAATCTTCAATAAAGCGAACAACCTAAATAGCGCTGCATATTTTACCCTACCTAGCGATGAGAAAACCTTTTTAAAATATCAAAAAGATACCCGTAAACTAGCGCGTAAACAACTGGCTAAATTTATAAATGCAGATGAAAGTATTGCCCGTATTAATGGCAGGCTACAAGATATTGGTACCGATAAGCTAAAAATTATATATAGCGATATTGATCATTTTGCAAAAACACAATTAGACACGTCTCTAGTTTCCATAAAAGTAACAGGTAAGAGCATTTTGCTCGATAAAAACTCTGAATATATTAGAAGTAGTTTATTAGAAGGATTGCTGTACGGATTACTGCTGATCGGAGTAATTATGGCTTTTGTGTTTCGGGATATTAAAATATTTCTGATTTCATTAGTACCGAATGTGTTACCTATATTATTTGCCGGTGGTATGTTAGGCTTTTTAGGGATACCACTTGAAGCTTCGCTATCTGTAGTTTTTGCTATCGTCTTCGGTATTGCCGTTGATGACACCATTCACTTCTTAGGAAAATATAAATTAAGTATTAGCCAAGGCTTGGATAAAGAGGCTGCACTTGAAAAGACATTTGCACAAACCGGTAGAGCATTGGTCATTACAACCATCATTCTTTTCTTTGGCTTTATGGTGATGTTATTTTCTATTCATCAACCTAGTGTAACTATTGGGTTGATCATAAGTGTAACCCTGGTAACAGCATTGATATTAGACTTGCTGTTATTACCGGTATTACTAAGAAAATTGATTTAGACAGGCTTATTGGTACGGTCTAATGTTTTTTGTAAAGACCTATAGGCAAAGATTGTTTTGCCAACCATTAAAATCATTAAGCTTATCCATAATGTAAAGAGCAGGTATTCCATAACACTAATTGATTTACGGGGTTACTTTTAGTTCAGTTATTTAAGACGCTGGGGCATTTTAAATGTATTTGGTCGATAAATATATACATTTCATCTATACGCCTGTTAAAAAAAACCAAATTTTCGATGAAATGCGTAATAATAACAGTGTCACGACTTTACATCGTGACACTGAAAAAAAAACAATCCAACCTAAAACAAACATGAAATGAAAATAATTGGGCAATCAATTACAAATCATGCACTTGCTTTTCCATACCGGGACCTAATTCATAAATAGCCCCTATTAATTCTCCTTTTAGTTCTTTAACTCTCTCTTCTTCTCCGTTAGCTTTATAAACTTCAGCTGCTTGGTATAGTAAAGCCGGTTCAAATGTTTTACCATATACGTAGGTGTTCATAATTTCCATAGCCTTCTCTTTATTTCCGTTTTTAAGTAGACTGTATCCTAACCAGCTATACGATTCTGGCGTAGGTCTATTAGCTACTTCTCGCTGTGCTAGTAATAAAGCACTATCATATTGTTTGGTTTCACCTATATACAACCCAAGGTTATATGCATTGTACATATCGCCGTAAGCGGTGTTTTTTACCCTTGTAAAGTACTCATCTAAATTCTTGGTACGCACTAAGTCATCATCTATATAATCAGCTATTTCTGCTTTCAATAGAAAATAATCTGGAGCATTATAGGTTTTGGTAACCGAGTCTAAAATTCGGATTGCCTCTTCAGAATTTTTATCGTTCGAAAAAACGACCCATGCGATTCCCTTTTTAGCATATGCATTATTATTGTCAATTTCTAACGCTTTTAAATATTGCTGGTACGAATCTTCAATTCTACCTGCATGACCATAATAGTCTCCTAAATTCGTATAGCTCCACAGCATTAAGTCTTTATTCTTTGCCAACTCAGCTTTGGTTCTAGCCTTTTCCATAAAACTTATGGTCGTATCTAAATCGCCTTTATAATCGTTCCATTTTGCCAAACGAATCATATAACCGAAATCTGACATGTTTTTTAAGCTATCTAAATACTTCTCTGCCAATGGGTAATTACCCAATTCCATATGAACATCAAAGTACAAGCTTTGGGTCTCATTCTTATCTCCGCCAATTGCCGCCACAGCATCTGCTAATTGTAATGCTTCTTTAAAGCGATGTTGAGAAATATAATTTCTAGCTAGTGATCTGTAAAAACCGGGCTTCCCAATGTTTGCAATATCAACTGCCTTTTTTAAACTCTTTTCTGCCTTCTTTAAAAATTCAATATCTCCCGTTTGCTGAAAGTATCTGTTGTACTCCCCACCTACCACACCAAAACTGGTAAGTTGCATGCTGTCTGGTCTTATTTTAGAATTCCAAAGGTCAAAATACTTTGATGTTGTTTTAATCTCGTTAGAGACTAAAAACTTATCGTAATCTTTTTTATGTGCAATTGCGTCCTGATTTTTGGTACCACATGATGACACCAGTATCATTACTATTAAAAGCTGTATTAATTTCATAAGGTTGTTTTTTTGTGGATCGATTAAAATAAGGGGAGTTTTTCAACTCCCCTTCCCCTTCTCTTTCATAAACAATTTAGGGTTGCGCCAGTCTTATCTAACCTATCAATAGACAAGGTGATGGCAACTTTTTATTCAGGTGCTCCCAAGTATGGGAACGTAGTACCTATAGTAGCGGTTTGCCCAACGCCATCTGAGGTTAATCTTGGTAAATCTGCCATACCATCACCATCTGTATCTTGACCGCTAAAACGATCACCTTCCATACCACCAAACAATAATATTAATGACACATCAATAACATCATCTTGAGGAGTTCTACCTGTTAATGCAACTTCATCACCATCAGGAACCAAAATTCTACCATCATCATCCAAATCTGTACCTGGGTTAAAGTATGTGGTAGGTAAGTTTGGTGCTACTTCTAAAACATCGGCAGCTAAATAACCTGTTAATGTAGGGGCATCTAAACCTAAGATGTTGCTTTCATAGTTTACTGCAGCTGGATCAGCACCTAAAATGTTTGCATACACATCATGATATGCTTCTAATCTTGCTTCAAAATCTGCTTGAAAAGTTGCTGCCATTTCTGAAGGAATAGATACGTTATGAGCATCTTTAATAGTACCATCTGCACTTAATACCGTATTAATTCCCGGTCTTCCCATAAAATCAACTTGTGCGTACGTTCCTGTAAAATCTGGAGCCATTGCCTCTTCACATGGTGTACAAGTACCGCCACAATCAACTCCTGTTTCATCGCCATTCATAATACCATCATCACATGTTGGTGTAATAACTATGGGTGTGTTGTCATCATCATCGCTACAAGAAGCCAATGCTGCTACTGCCAAAAGAGACAAAAACGTATATTTTATATTTTTATATTTCATCGTTATATTTTTATAAGGTTATAATTATTGTTTAGCGTTTGTTGTTACCCAAGTTTTGTACACTTCTAAACCAAGTGCATTCTGACCTGTTGTAGTACCCAAAAGGCTGTTAGGCAACTCTACTACTATAGACATTGTATTTGCACCATCAAAAGTATCAACAGCGGTATCATCATCGTCATCAGTTGTATTAGGATCACCTGCTGGTTTAAAACCTAAAGGAGCCGTACCACCAATAACTTCATTGAATTGAAAGAAATCAAAGAAAAAAGCATCTTGTCTAGGACCTGCGAATAACGAAACTCCGTTTGCCGTAGTCTCTACAATAGCAGTTTCAGCAGAAATGTCTACCGATCCTAATGGAGCATCTACCATTATAGCACCATTTAAACCTGTTTCACTTGGTGCAACCGGACCAAAGAAATACATTTTACCATCTCTTGGTATTGCTTGTATTACTAAATCTTCTACCAAATCATTATCGGTATCAATATTAATTTCTAGTAATACATTTTCATCAAACGTACCATAAGCCAAATCTGGCAGTACATTAGATTGAAGGTCTACCGCAAAAACGGTATTGTCTGAACCTTCTGTTGGTTCAAAAGCATAAAAATCGGCAATATCTGCCGAGGTTCCCATAGCGTTTGGCGCATCAATATGATCTGCTGCCACTAAAAGACCACCTACTAAGGCCAAAGCGCCAAGTCCCATAAATAATTTTGATTTTTTCATTATCCTTTTTTTTTTTAGATTAGAATCACCCCTACTTACGAGACTAAAAATGAAAGGTTCATTTTTTCTTAAAAAAAATTAAAATTTATTTTCAACTACAAGATGAGATCCATCAATAAAAATGTTTCTATAGCTTAGAAGTAACTATTTATAAATAAGTGTAAACTAATAATTAGCTAACTTTACAATCTTAAATAATTAAGATATGAACCCGTCTTCCTCTGGTTGGATTGAGAAATATGGTTCGGTTGTTCAAAAACACCAAAATGCTTTCCCCCATTTTGAAGCTTTATACAGTACGCTTAAAAAAAGCGGATTCGTATATGGTCTAAATTCTAGCATACCAGAGTTTATAGAATTAGAACACTCCCTATCTGAAGACGAGAAAGCAAAAATTAATTTACTGCACGCACTTTACTTTACCTACCGTATAAAAGGTGGTGATGACTATAATACCTTTATTGAACAAGTGTTTGAGTTCTACGGAATACTAAATATTAGTCGCGCAGGTTTTTTTGATAAATGGTTTACCGGTAGCAAAACATCTGCGAAGCTTGAAAAACTAATGACTTCAAGAATATATATTGAAGACAATATTATAAGTAAGACTTTTAACAGCCTTATTACCAATTCGCTACTTTTTATTGATGTACTACTTTTTAAACATTTTTTAAATAAGCACACAGCATTAAAGAAAAAGGCAGAAGAAATAGAATACTTAGCTATTAATATTACCTACGCTGCCCTTAGTTCTCAAGAAATTGATAGACAAGACAATAGACTTTCACAGTTATTGGCTTCTTCATTAACCTATATTAGTTGTGCCGAAAACAGCTTTGATGGTTCTTACCGCGAACGGCTTTTAAATAATAAGGAAAATTGGGAGAATCGATATTTGTTAGATATGGCTTGCCTTACCGTTTGGGAAGACCATTCTTTAGATTATACCGAGTCTGAATTTATATTTGGAATAGGAGAAGATCTCGGTTTTGAAAAATCTATAATTTCATCATCTATTACTGATGTTACCGACTTCTTTAAAATGAATGTTGATGTTATACCTTATTTAAAGGAAAAGAATTTGGCACAGCAGTTTTACGAAAGTATGGGTAAAATTGTAAAAAAACTGATTCTACGAAATAGTAAACGTTTACTTAAAGAACTTTCTCAAAGTGCAGAGTTGGTTGCGCTTTTGTCAAAATCAACTATGAGAGATTTAAGTGATGAAGAAAAGAAAAAGGTTCAAAATCAACTATTAGATATTTTTAAAAGTATACCTTCACTAGCGATATTTATTTTACCAGGTGGTGCAATTCTGCTTCCTATTTTTATTAAGCTGATCCCTAAATTATTGCCCTCTGCATTCGATGAAAATAGAATTGACGAAGAAGAGGATATTTAGACTACTTACTAATTATCAACAACTTACCTTTTCTACTCTAACCAAAGCTTAAAGTCTTTTACCTTCTCTCTGCTCACAATTATTTCGTGATCCGGATTGTTTTTGAGCTTAATCTGTAATCTTGAATTGGTGTATGAAACAATATCTTTTATATGGTCTATATTCACATAGAACTTTCTGCTGACCCTAAAAAATACTTGCGGTTTTAGTTCCTCTTCTAGCTGTTCTAAAGTAGTATCTAACAAATAATTACGACCATCTTTAGTAGCGGCATAGGTACCTTTGTTTTCGCTATAAAAACATTCTACATCTTCAGCATTTATAATTTTTAAGTGCTGACCAACTTTAGCGGTAAATCGCTTTTTATATTCCCGCTCAAGCGGATTCACCAATAACTTCTTTATGTCTTCAAAGTCTAAAGCAATCTTACTTGGCTCATTATCAGATCTAAACAGCTTTCTATATTTAGCAACTGCTTGCTCTAAATCTTCATCGTCTATAGGTTTTAAAATATAATCTATACTGTTCAATTTAAAGGCTTTAAGCGCGTACTCATCAAAGGCGGTAGTAAATATGATGGCGCTGTGTACTTCTATAACATCGAAAATTTCGAATGAGAGTCCGTCAGAAAGTTGAATGTCCAAGAAGATTAAATCTGGGTGTTCATTGTTTTGAAACCAATCAATAGCCTCTTCTACAGAATGTAGCATAGTAGAAACCGAAAGATCTAAACTCTCTAACATTCTACCCAACCTACGTGCTGCTGGTTTTTCATCTTCAATTATAATGGTCTTCATGGTTTGGTTTTATGATTTTTATAAAATAGTATTCCTAGTCGTTATATGAGTTTATGTGTTTTTGAATTTCACGTTCTTCCCATCTCTTCATGTACCCTGAGATATTACTAAAAACAATAAGTGCATGAATCGCAAGAATGAATCCCCATACAATGGTGGTGCCGTAGACATTCCAGTTTATCCAATCTAAAAACTCAGGATTTCCTAATGCATTTTCACTCACCAAAATGAAAACGAACTTATGCCTTAAGAAGTACAAAATGATATTAATTATCAGAAAAACTAATACGTGGTTATAGAAACGCTTTATGCTGGCCACTTTTGTTTTTGCTCTTTCATACTTAGAAAACTTATTGTATTCTTCATTGTCGAAATTATCGTTTGTGCGTTTAGTATTCATATTATCTAAATTTTTCGGCATCTCTTTTCTCCTGTTCTACATACTTACTGATCTGGCGCTGTTCCCAATCTTTACTAAAGAAAGGACTGTAACCAAATACTTTAGCGGCGTGAAATGCCAAACCTATTCCCCAGAAAAACGGAGTAGAAAATGTACCAAAATTAAATAGTGCCTCTGAAAATGAAGCTCCGCCAGACATTATTCCCATTATGGTAATAGTCATAAGGAATAGATTAACCAATACATACACTAGTAAGTGAATATAAAACCCTTTCAATTCTTTTACCTTCTTTTGGGCTCTTGCTAATTTATCTGATTGTTCAAATTCGTTTAGTTCCATCTTTTTCTACTTTCTTCTTGTTGTAAAAACTCTTGTAATTTTCTTTCTTCCCAGTCACGATTCATAAACGGATTCAAGTTAAAGATTTTATTTGCTTTAAAAAATAAGCTAATGCTTAATCCGAATACTACCCAAAGAAACCAGGCATGCCTCCATTCATTCAAGTAATAATTGATTGCCGCTACAATTAAAATGGTTACAATGGCTGATGCTACTTTGCCATAGAATGCTTTAATTTCTTCTACTCTTTCTTTTGCTCTTGTATATTTTGTGTTTTCCATGATCTTCAGTTTATTAGGTTATGATTCTTGCATGAATTCTTTGATCTTTCTCTCTTCCCAATTTTTACCGAATAATGGGTTATATCCAAAGGCATAAAGACCATTCATTAACAAACCAAATCCCCAACCCAAAGCCGGAAAAATGAACCATAGAAAACTTGTTGTATTATAATTGATATATGCTAAAATGGGAATTACGATGCAGTATGCTAATAAGTTGCCATAAAAACCTTTTATAGCTTCTACTTTTTCTTTTGCTTTTTGATACTTGTAATTGTTGTCGTTTGTGAAATTTGATTCCATCTTTATGTGTTTTAGGTTATTGTTATTTGATTACTATACTTCAAATTTCGGCAGATAACCCAGGTTTTGAAAAAATGAAATACCCAGTTGTAATTTTTTACGACTGAATTGTAAAATGTGGTAATTATAGGCGTAAAAAACCTTTAAAACCCATACGATTTCTTTGCACTTTCTATCTGTAGTTCTTCTGTAGTATTAGGATACAGCAGGTATTTAGGTGCTATAATAGGTTTTGAACTAGTAATGGTAATCTTGGTAATTGTAGCAAATGGAAACTTGCCTTCAGTAAGGTGTAGCAGCATTTTCTCCATCTTAGAGAAGTCTGTAGCTGATTTCTCTATTATTTCAGCCGCGCCTTTAAGCTGGAATCCTTTTTGCTTTAAAATGTCTATAAAACTGATACACACGTTTTTATTCGCCCTTATATTTTTAACGGTTTGTGGCGAAGCTATATTTGCTACTATAATTGTATCGTCTTCAAAATAACAGAATATCTCTTTGGGTGATACATTAGGCATGTTATCGGCAGAAGATGTTGCCAGCCAACACAATACACTATCGTCTATAGCCGCTTCTATTTCTTTTGTTAGCATCATAGTGTAATTCTTTAAAATTCATTCAAAAATTATCTTTCTCCATGAATTCCTTAATTTTTCTTTCTTCCCAGTCATTACCAAATAACGGATTTAAGCCATAAGCCTTTAAGCCATGGGCAAGTAAACCTATACCCCAACCAATGGCAGGGAAAATAACCCACACAAAACTGGTAGTTCTATAATTTATAAAGGCAAGCACAGGTATTACAATACAGTATGAGGTTAAGTTACCGTAGAAGCCTTTAATAAGCTCTACACGCTCTTTAGCTTTCTCATAGCGCTTGGCACTAATGTGAGAATCTTGTGTTTCTCTAAACGAAATTTCGTTCATTAACATAGGTAAGCGTACTTTAAACTCTTTGTCCGTTTTAAAGATTTGCATTTCCTTTTTTGTGAGAATGGCATAGCGTTGGCGTATATTCTGCAGCCCTACCCCACTACTCTTTTTAACCACCTGTTTTTCTTGAAGATTATTAACGACATACAAATAGTCGTTTTCTTCATAAATTCTAATATGTAATGGTTTAGAAGAAGTTACCACATTGTGCTTCACCGCATTCTCTAATAATAACTGAAGTGATAATGGTACTATTTTAGCTTCGGGGTTTAGTGCCTCATCAGGTATTTCAAATATGATACTGTCTTCAAAACGCATTTTTAGAAGTCGTACATAGGTTCTTGCAAACTTTAGTTCTTCATCTACAGAAATAAGATTTTTACTCTTCTGCTCTAACACATATCTATATACTTTAGATAACGAAGTAGTAAACTTTTGTGCCTGCAAAGGATCCTCTTCAATAAGGCTTGTTAGTACATTAAGGCTATTGAATAGAAAGTGAGGGTCTAGTTGATTCTTTAGTGCATCGAATTTTGCAGATGCTGAACCTGCTATTATTTTCTGTTCTTTTACCTTGGTGTCTTGTAATGCTTTGTAGAAATAGAAAGCATGTAAAAATAGAGATACCACCAAGGTAACCAACAACGCATAGAAGTAGTATTCTACTCTTTCACCAGCTAAGTATTGCTCAAAGTTTTTACCTAATATATATATTTCAGTAAACGCACGTACTGCACCAAATGCCAATACAGTAAGTACTATTGAGCCGGCGGCACCGAACCATAACCTTTTTTGGGCTTCATTCTCCCAACTATATTTTTGAGAAATATAATCACTAAAATACATGTTAACTAAAGAAAGAGCAAAAGAGTAGAGAAAGGCTATACCGGCAAATTGCAGCTCACGATATAAAGTTATGTTTTCCCAATCGGACAATAACAGTCGCACTAATTCCATAACCAAGGTTATAATAACCGCTGTTCTTACCACCTTTAAAAAACTACCCATTTTTAATATACTTAGAATTGCTGCTTATATTTTTTAAAATTAGGGATTTACTTTTAGAACTTTAATTCTTTCTATAGTTGCCCTATTAAAAAGCAAACATGAATCCTTTTCTACCGAATTAAAAAAAATAGGAACTCAATTGTTGTTTTTGATTACCGAATTGTACTATAGAACGACTATTTTATAAATTTAAGTTACTTCTAAAACCAATTACGGTAGTAAGCCACCTAGAACCTCTTTTCAATTATTGAATTTACTTAGTAGAATTTTATTGTTGTAAATCTCATTTTCTGAAATAATAATTAAAAAAATAGTGAAAGTTGTTTATTATCAATCTTATTAAAAATCCTTTAGATTTGTAAAAAACATATGTTATATAATGAACATATGTTCATTATACCTACGTTGGCATTAATATGAAAAAATTACTCATTTATTTAATAATCCTTTCTTCAATATCAGTTATTGGACAGAGTAATCAATATGTTAAAGCGGATAATGGTTTAATAGTTAGAGAAAAACCAAACAAAAACTCTAAACGAATTGGCAAACTAGAATACGGCTCTAAAGTCTATATTTTTGAACAAACAGAAAACAAACTTGAAGTAATTGACGAAGGGAAAATAATTAAGGGGAATTGGGTTCAAATAAAAGAAGTTAATGGAAATATATCTGGATTTGTTTTTAATGGTTATCTAACACCTGAAAGTTTAAGTGACAATCTGAAAATAAGATTTGAAGAATTTACATTATCAATGAGATTAAATGTCTGGGATAATGAAAACAACTTAAATAAAATACAGAAAGACAATGTGAAAATATTTGTTGACCTTGGAGATAGTCCTGAGGGAAAGAAAATTATAATATCTGAATCTAAGTATGATAAGGTTGAAATTAAACAAAGGTTTGAAAACTCAATATCAATAACAGATGAAGGTGCTCATTGTGATTTAATAAATTGGAAACACTATTACTCAAATTGGGAGAATATTGAGGTAAATAACACATACTTTACTACCAAAAAATATACTGAAAAAGACACTCAGAAGTTTAATGAAATAGCTGTTGATGAACTGAAAAACTATGTTGATGAAAATTGTGCTGAAAAATTTTCGAATAACATTAAAAACATAACGAAATATAATCAATACCCAAGTACCGTATTAACAAGTAGAATATTCTTAAAAATTAAATTAAAAAACTCTAAAACTGGAGAAAAAAAGGAAAAAATAATCTCGTTTGAAATACCAATGGGATGTTAAATACTAATGCCAACAATGGCTATAATTAATACGGGTTTAGTATTTAATTCAAAGTTTTGTGTATTTTTATAATGTCCGCCAAATCTTTTGATTTGGCTTTTGAACAGAAAAAATTAAAATAAAATAAAAAGTTTTGGCTAAGTGTTTAATCGGAAATTAATCGCCTATTTATTCCCGTACTAATCATAGCCGAAGCCGTTGGTAGTAATTTAAACCTAATTTTTAAGCAAGCTATTAATTGAGGTTGAAATAAATTTCTCTTTATTTAATTTTATCTCTTTTATTAGAAACTTCTTTTCCTCCGTTAATTGAAAATACTTTTCTGCCCATAAATTAATTTCTACAATTACCGGAATTAAATCTATGCCTTTTTGGGTCAATTGGTATAGTACTTTGGCCTTACTATCAGGATGTTCCAATTTTTCAATCAAATCATTTTTTTCGAGCATTAGTAATCTAGCTGCTAAAATATTAGTTGAAATTTTCTCTTCTGATTTTAAAAAATCTCCATAAGTAAATCTTTTATTAAACATTAGGTCTCTAATTATCAATAATGACCATTTGTCTCCCCAAACTTCAAGTGAAGAACTTATGGGACATTGAGACCTTCTTTTTGGTGCTTTCATAAAATTTAACGTAAATTCACTTGCAAAATGCAAGTAGATTGATTTATATTTACACTTGCATTTTGCAAGTACAATACAAATATAAAAGAATAATTATGAAAGAGAACGCACTTACAGTTCATACCCAATTTGCAAACATTGATAATAATCAAATTGCGTATAGAAAATTTGGTATTGGACAACCATTAATTTTACTAAATAGATTTAGAGGAACATTAGACACTTGGGACCCTTTATTTCTTAATTTATTAGCAAAACATAATACCGTTATTACCTTTGACTATTGTGGTATTGGCTATTCTGAAGGAGAATTACCCTTAGCTATTAAAGATGTTGCAAATGATGTTATAAAACTTGCAGACTATCTAGATATAGAACAATTTCATGTTTTAGGATGGTCTTACGGCGGCTGGGTAGCACAGTATACTATGTTTCTAAATCCTTCAAGAATATTAAAAGCAGTTATAATTGGTAATAATCCCATTGGAAAAAATGAGTTGCCGTTTAAGAAAGAGTTTTTTGAAAGAGCATTAAAACCAGTAAATACTGATGACGATTTTCTAGTGTTGTTTTTTGAGCCAAGCTCAAAGAAAAGTAGCACAGCGGCAGAAAAATCTATGCAGCGAATAGCAAAAAGATTTGACCTTAGTAAAGTACCTTCAAGCCAAGAAGTATTCAATAGATATTTTGCCTCAAAAAATGCGATTGCCGAAGACTCGGATAATTTTAGAACCGCATATCAAAACACAAACATTCCTATTTTGGTTTTATCTGGTAATAATGATATCTCATTTTCGTTAGAAAACTGGTATCCAATGCTTGGCAAAGCGCCAACATTAAGGCTCATTGTCATGCCAGAAGCCGGTCATGCTCCGCATTTTCAATATCCTAATGAAACTAACTCATACATTAAAGCATTCTTTGAGGACCAAGCATTATTAAACAGACTTTGAGAATATGGGAAATAAAAACTACCACCAACACAACCTATAAACAATACGGACTTCGGGCTTAATCGAAAGGTTTGTGTATTTTTATGAGGACCGCAAAATCTTATGGATTTTACTCGGACAAGAAAAAATAAATCAAAACAATAAAATTTCGCTATGTGCGTGGCGGAAAGCAAACGCTAGTTTGCTACCGTACTGTTCATAATTAAACCGTTATAGGCAAAGAACAAAAGTGTATGAATAAAATAGGAATAATTGGTGGAATTGGACCTGAATCAACTATCGAATACTACAGATTGTTGATAAAGACATTTAGAGAGAGACATAATACAAATCAATATCCAGAAGTTCTTATTCATAGCGTGGATATGACAGAAATGCTTAATTATGTTTTTACTAATCAATTAGATGAATTGGTAGAGTTTCTAAAAAGAAAAATCAAAATATTAGAAAAATCGAATGTAGATTATATTGCATTAGCATCTAATACACCTCATTTAGTTTTTGACAAACTAGCGGAATCTGTAAACACGAAAATGATAAGTATTGTTGAGGAAACGACTAAAGCTATAAAAAACACAGGAATTGAAAAAGTTGGTTTGCTAGGAACAAAATCAACAATGAGCAAAGGATTTTACCAAAAATAAGGAGAGAAAAATGGTATTAAAATAGTAATTCCAAATGAGGAAAACCAAAACTATATTCATGAAAAATATATGGGAGAATTAGTTTTTAACAAAATTGTTCCCGAAACAAAAAAGCAACTCATTCGAATAATAAATGAATTACAAGTCAATGAAAATATCGAAGGAATTGTATTAGGCGGAACTGAATTACCACTAATACTTGAACAAGGGGATTTTGACAAATTAAAAGTGTTTAATACGACTAAAATTCACGTAAACGCTATTTTGAACAAAATGCTGAACTGAAATAAACTCTGCCTATATCAACGGCTACACTTAATTGCTTAGTTCTGTGCTACTTTGGAAAATCTCCGATTTCCCAAACTTGGCTTTGTACTTATAAAGTTGAGTGCTAAATTGTCTCAACTAAGCATATCCAAACCGTTGTAATCAATCTTGACCCGTCCTGAAATATATCTATTGATTGGAGATTAGTATTCTATAATTACTTTTAAATAAAAAATAATTTTAAGCACAACCCTAATACATATCATTAATGTCAATAGTTGCATTAGTTCTCTTTCTTTTATTAATAATATTTTTGATATATAAACGCTCTTTAAAATTAATGATCATTTTTCTAATTCTATTTTTTGGGATTATAGGCAGTTTTCTATATATGCTTGATATTGAAGATTATTATGGAAGAAATAATCATGTCTTTTTTAATGGAAAACAAAATGATACGGTTATTATTTTAGATAGAACTACCGAAGAACTTATTGCCCAAGGGCGAATTCTAAAAAAATCTTGGAATAGGGTTTTTATAAAGTCTGAAAATGATACTTTAGACTTGAACGAATGGATTGAGCAGAAAGCAGGGTATATGGCAGACGTAAAATGTGAACTAAAATAATTTTGACACTATAATTTAAAATATGATCAAAACAATACCAAAGTTTAATAGCTCTTTGACATTTCTAATAGCTATTATAAACACCATATTGCTTTTTACTCTTTTATTAGAAATGAGTAGTCATGAAGACCAGCTCTTCTATATTTTCAATTTATTTTGGGTAGTAGTTGCAATTCAGCTGTTTTTGATAGCATATTTCGATACTTCTAAAAATAAAAAAACATTTAAAATTCTTGGTACAATAGCCGTAGTGATTTCATTACTAGTGGCATTAGGTATAGCATTTTTAACAGGGCTAGCAGCAGCTTTTCAGCATTAATTATGAGAATACACAAACTTACTTTATCGTTCTTGGTCATTACCTTAATTCTTATTGCATTACATGTATGGAGAATGATATCATACCAAACCTACTCTCGAGAAAATTACTCTTTTAGTATAGGTGTGGCAGAGCACCACCCTATTATGGGCAGGTTTGAACTTATGACTGAAAATAAAAATCAATCCATAACTATTTCTGAAGACTATAAAGAAGATAATGCATACTGGGGGTTTGCAGGTAATTATGAATTTGAAAATTTTCCTCCACCATATACCTTATCCTGTCACTGGGTTTCTCTTCGTGAACGTAAAATATATAAAGGCACTTTTGAGCTTCCGCATAAAACAATAGATAGTTTATTTAAGTTAGAAAAAACTAAAATGCACTCATTTAGTCCATATGGTGGATCTGATGTTTATGGATATGAATTTGGAGTTGGTATTGCCCCTGGTGGTATGGTAACACTTTGGGCTTCGGGTAAACATTATTTTCAAAAAGAAATTGCAACGTTTCAAGCAAAAGAATTTGATAGTTATAATTGGAATGCCGTTGGAGATGAACTCTTAAATTCTTTACCTGAAGACTTTGATTCTAATAGTAAAGAAACAGATAGTATCATAAAAAATAACATTCCGCCAGAAATGGAAAAATGGAAAAATTTTTCAAAAAAATACCAGTATTATGTACAGTTAATTGGTTTTTCTGATGAAGTTACTTCTGTAGATTTAGAGTGCTTTAATGAAGAAGCTGATCGGTTCGAAAATAGTAATGGTGCTAAACAATTAATTTACGCAGGAGTTCCATACCGTATTGACATCAACAAAACAGAACTAGATGATAGAAAATCTTATCGGTTATCTGAAGATTATATGACCACTTTCAAAGAAGAGAAAAAAAACTTAGCTATTGGAGATACACTAGTATTTGTAATTGAAAAAAGTATTAATGACCAAATTAAAACCTTGGTTACTACTACAAGTAAAATTGAATTTAAAAAAGATGAATAAAGCCATTGATTTTTGCTTTGTAGACTAATTCAAAATAAGAACTATTGGTGTATTATTTATTATTTGACCTTAGCTCTTTTAGCCTTTTTGCAGAAATCTTTACTATTGAAATGTCTAATGGTAAAGGAGTCAATGGTGTATCAGTAGAATCTTTTGAAACACCTACTAATTCGTCTACAACATCCATCCCTTTTAAAACATTCCCAAAAACAGTATAATCACCATCTAACCGATGTAGGCCATCTTTATTTTGTACAATATAAAACTGACAACGAGCCGATAACTTCTCCGCATTTCCATCTCGTCCTGCTCCTACTGCTCCATAAGTATGTGTTAGTTTTGATTCAAACTCTGGCGCTAACAAATATTCGGGATCATTAAACCCTTCTGGTGTATCTGGGCAACCACCTTGTGCTACAAAATCTGGAATCACCCTATTGAAAGTCAACGAATCCCAATAACCTGCATTCGCTAGTTCTATAAAACTTGCTTTATGATTCGGAGTTTCATCATGCAACCAAACTAAAATTTCTCCCTTTTGAGTGTCAATTTTTCCTATTTCGTAAGACTTACACGCTGTAAATAGTACGAAAACCATCAAATACTTTAAACACTTCATACAGCTATTATTTAGTAGTCAGTTAAAGTAGTAAAAATTGATATAAAAAATTAGTACTTAAATTATCAGTAGTTAAAAAAATAAGCTCCAACCTAGATTATTATCTTCGCTACCATCATTAGAACATCAATAACGTAATAGATGACATTTTTTAAGCATATAATGATTCAAAAAACAATACTACTTCTAACCTGCTCTGTTTTTCTATCAATTATAGGCTGTAAAGAAAACAGTCAAAAACCGATTGATTATAAAGAAAATTTAATCCAGAGTAATGCACCTCTGAAAGAAACTAACAAAGGCAAAACATTAATGGCAATTTTTGCTCACCCAGATGATGAAATCGTTATTTCCCCTATTCTATCCAAATATCAAAAAGAAGGGGTAAATATTCATTTGGTAATTGTTACCGATGGTTCTAACGGGGTTACACCGCATGCAAATATTCCTACTGGCGAGTTACTTGCTAAAACACGTGCAGAAGAGGCATTGTGCGTCACCAAAACATTAGGAATTAATCCACCAATATTTTTGAAGTATACTGATGGGGATTTAGCCCTAAAAGAAAATATCAACTCTTTAGATGATAAGATTGATAGCTTATTTACAAGCTATAAACCAAACGTAGTCATTAGTTTTGGCCCTGGCGGCCAATACGGACACCCAGACCATAGAATTGTTAGTAATGTGGTTACAGAGGTCTTTCAGCGAGAAACGTCAGAATCGTTACAGAACCTACTCTATTATGCATATCCGAAGGAAACAAGTAATAAGGACATTAGCTTCAAAACAGATTTAGTGCAATGGTTAAACGACAATCTTAAAAGAACTCAAAAAAGATTTCTTACGTATAGAATTCCCTGTGATAAGGATGATTTAGATTTAGGACATAAAGCATCAAATTGTCATAAATCTCAATACACACCAGATGCTATTGATGATTTACTTACTATTGTAGCGCAGTCAGATTCCGTACTATATTTTAGACCTTGGAATGGCTCTAATGAAATTAAAAACAATATTTTCGAATAAACATATTTTCAATGTCATTGAAGTACCCAATTTATGCACTAGTCTTTATACTGTTCACTTCATGTCAGCAAAAACAAAATAAATCATCTACAAATCTAGCCGTATACACTTACGGTGCTAAAAACGATTCTGCCGTTTTTTATTTTAATAAAGGTTGGGAACATATTCTAGATTATGGTCAATGGACGCTATCTGAAAAAGCATTTAGAAAAGCTGTAGATTTTGATTCTACTTTTATTGTAGGTAAAGCTTTGGTTGGAAAAAACACTACAAACCTCAATGAAAGAATTCAAATTTTAAATGACATAAACAGCTCACAAATTAAGGTTAGTGAAGACGACCAATTAATTTTAGAAGTAACCCGTATTACTTTAGAATTGTTTAATGCCCGTGGACAGAATATGAAATTAGATCAAGACTTTATATCTAATTTTTTGACCACTGCCGAGAAGAACTATAGAACCTTTATCCATAAATACCCAAACGAATCATATATTAAAGCTGAGTATATAGAGGTTTTGAATGCAATATATGGTGCAAAAATAGCCTTAGATTCATTACATATACTTACCACCCCTAAACAGAAAAAAGTTCCATTTTTTATTAGCTATGCAGCTACTTTAGAATCTGATTTAGGCAATTTTGAAAAAGCACTCTCCATTGCCGATGATTTTAATAATCAAATTAATGACCCGAACATACCGCAACCTTACGTGCTGTACGGAAGTATTTATTTAAAAATGGACAGTTTGTCTTTAGCGACTTCAAACCTTGATAAAGCCCTTCAATTAGACCCTAATCATATTTTCGCACAGCGATTTAAAACTCAGCTTCTCACAAAATTAAATACCATTAACACGAATGACTAAAATTATAGATACTCCAGAACAAAATAACCTTAAAATAGGTATGGCTCAAATCTCACCGGTTTGGCTAAATAAAGAGAAGACTATTGATAAAATCAAGGAATTTATCATTAAAGCCGGTGAAGATGATTGTGAGCTTGTAGTTTTTGGTGAAGCTCTATTACCTGGTTATCCTTTTTGGGTTTCCATGACAGACGGTGCTAAATTCGATTCTAAAGTACAGAAAGAAATTCATGCCCATTACATCAAAAATTCCATTCAAATTGAAGCGGGAGAATTAGATGACATTTGTGCTCTTGCAAAGCAGCATAAAATTGCTATCTACCTAGGATTAATGGAACGTGCAAAAAATAGAGGTGGTCACAGTATTTACTGTTCACTTGTTTACATAAATAGTAATGGAGAAATCAAGTCTGTTCATAGAAAATTGCAGCCTACCTATGAAGAACGATTAACATGGGCACCTGGTGATGGTAATGGATTACGGGTTCACGACCTGAAAAACTTTACTGTTGGCGGGCTCAATTGTTGGGAAAACTGGATGCCTCTTCCACGCACAGCTTTATATGGTTTAGGAGAAGATTTGCATATAGCCGTATGGCCCGGATCCGATTATAATACCGCTGATATTACACGATTTATTGCGAGAGAATCAAGATCTTTTGTAGTTTCCGTTTCTAGTTTAATGAGCAAAACCGACTTCCCTAAAGACACACCACACTTAAATACTATTCTTGAAAACTGCCCAGATACCCTAGCAAACGGAGGTTCATGTATTGCTGGACCGGATGGAGAATGGATTTTGCCCCCAGTTATTGATAAAGAAGGTTTAATTACTGCTACAATTGATTTTAACAGGGTGCTTGAAGAACGACAAAATTTTGACTCCGTTGGGCACTATTCTAGACCAGATGTAACGAAATTAACCGTTAATAGAGAACGGCAATCAATTGTTGACATAAATGATTAAAATGGAGAGAACTTAACTGTTCTCTCCATTCAACTCTTTCATAATCTCCGCAAAAATTTGATAAGATTTTATACGGTCTTGTCCGTCATAAATGTTAGTAACCGCTATCAGTTCATCTACTTGAGTATCGGCAATAAATTGCTTTATCTGTTTTTTTACTGTTTCCTTGCTTCCAATAAAGGAGTATTTAAGCATTTGTTGCACAGACGGATTCTGACTTAACTCACGCAAATCATCTGTCATGTCAACTGGTGGTTGCATAAAAGTTCTATTACCCGTCAACAACGCAATAATCATTTTATATAACGATGTAGAAATGCGTTCTGCTTCTTCATCTGTATCTGCAATAATGATGTTCACTCCCGCAGCCGTATAAGGTTTTTCTAACTCCTTTGACGGTTGAAATTCATTATGATAAATTTTCAACGCATCCATTAAGTGGGTTGTAGCGAAGTGACTCGCAAAAGCATAAGGCAACCCTTTTTTAGCCGCCAAATGTGCACTATCCGTACTTGAACCTAAAATGTATAAAGGCACCTCTACCCCTTCGGCTAAAGTAGCACGTACTTTTGCATGGGCATTTTCATGAGAAAAGTAGCGTTGTATTTTTTCTACCTCTAAAGGAAATGATTGAGCTGCTTGATAAAAATCTGAACGTATGGCTTGTGCCGTCAACTGATCTGTACCAGGCGCACGACCTAAGCCTAAATCTATTCGGTTAGGATATAATATACCTAAAGTACCAAATTGCTCCGCTATAATTAACGGGGAATGGTTAGGCAACATTATACCACCAGATCCAACTCGTATTGTTTTTGTTTCTTCAGCAATTTTACCAATTAAAATAGATGTTGCACTACTGCCTATCGCTACTGAATTATGATGCTCTGCCAACCAAAAACGAGTGTAGCCAGCTTCTTCCGCAGCTTGTGCCAAAGCTACCGAATGATCAAAGGTATCTTTCAATGTAGTCCCCTGCGATACTATGGCTAAATCTAATATGGAATATTTTATTTTTTTCATACTATTAAATTCATTTATATATTTAAAAGTATCTATATATCTATTTAAAAAAATTACAAATTTTGCAACCTCAACATATAATTATCCCACACTTCATGATTCAGTGAATAGTTATAATTACGACCAATTTTATGTTGATTTATCAATCCTGCTTCTACTAATTTTTTAATATGATGACTAATAGAAGGCTGTGCTAAATCTAACAAATTACAGGCTTTAGTACATTCTACCTTACCTTGGTTTTTTTGCATGTATTGTAATATTTTTAGACGATTGACATCACTTAATGCTTTAGATATTTTTTCTATTTGTTTTAGCTCCATGATGAATTTAATATATTGATACATGCAAATGTATTTATTATAAGCTGGATTAAACATTAATTGGGAAGATCTTAATAATCATTAACTTGACCTTAAGAATAAAGACAATAATTTTTCTTGCAACTTCCGGTATTAATGCAACATGTTAACATTGTGCCAAACCCTAACATTTACATTGAATTTTTGATAATTAAATTAACTTTACAGCCACAAAATTTAAGTTAATAACTACCAATGAATCTTACCATCGAAAACATACTTCTTGTAGGTTCTATTCTACTGTTTATCAGTATTATAGTTGGTAAGACATCTTATAAATTTGGTGTTCCTACATTAATACTTTTTTTGGCTATTGGTATGCTGGCAGGTTCTGACGGTATTGGAGGCATTAGGTTTGATGATCCTAAGCTTGCTCAATTTATCGGCATCGTTTCTTTAAACTTTATTCTCTTTTCTGGTGGATTAGATACCAACTGGAAAGCCGTAAAACCCATTTTAAAAGAAGGCATTATGCTTTCTACCTTAGGTGTACTCCTTACAGCGCTAACCCTGGGTACATTTGTATACTATGTAACCGATTTTACCATTTATGAAAGTATGCTGTTGGGTTCCATTGTTTCTTCAACAGACGCTGCTGCTGTATTCTCTATTTTACGCTCTAAAAATTTAGCGTTAAAAAGTAACCTTAGACCAACATTAGAGCTTGAAAGCGGTAGTAACGACCCAATGGCATATGTACTGACGCTAGCATTTTTAACACTGGTTATAAATCAAGATCTAAGCGTACTATCTATCATCCCTCTGTTTTTAAAGCAAATGATTTTAGGTGGTATCGGCGGATTCGCTTTTGGTAAATTGAGCGAGATAATTATCAACAAAATCAAACTAGGTTTTGAAGGTTTGTATCCGGTATTAGTAATCGCCCTTATGTTCATTACATTTTCAGCAACAGATGCTGTTGGTGGTAATGGTTTCTTAGCCATTTATATATGTGCCGTGTATTTAGGCAATCAAGATTTAATTCATAAATCGACCATTTTAAAGATGTTCGACGGTATGGCATGGCTAATGCAAATTGTATTATTCCTTACGTTGGGATTACTAGTTTTTCCATCTCAAATTGTGCCATATTTAGGTATCGGATTACTTATTTCAGTATTCTTAATTCTTGTTGCAAGACCAGTAAGCGTTTTTCTCAGCTTAATGTTCTTTAAAATGAAAATGGGCAGAAGATTCTATATTTCTTGGGTGGGTTTGCGTGGTGCCGTACCTATTGTATTTGCTACCTATCCCCTACTTGCAGGTATTGACAAGGCGAATATCATTTTTAGTATCGTATTCTTTATATCGGTATCATCAGTACTAATTCAGGGTACTACATTGTCTATTTTTGCAAAATGGCTGAATGTTGCTTTACCTGACGAAGTGAAACCTATAGCAGAAAATGATAGATATATTCTTAATCTACCGAAATCTGCTATGGAAGAAGTTATTATTTTGCCAAATAGTTTCGCCGTAAATAAACGTATTATAGATTTGCACTTTCCAAGGGCTGCATTCATTGTTATGATCAAAAGAGACGGAACCTTTGTTAGACCAGGCGGATCAACAATTATTGAAGCTGATGACATTCTAGTATTACTGCTAGATAACGAAGAAATTTTGAAAGAAGTTAATGTAATTCTCAACCAAGCGGTTATTGCATAATATGAAAAGTACGAATAACATATTCAGAGTGCTATTACTCGTTACAATTTATTGTTTCGGTATATATAGTTCTGCCAATACGTTACCCTTTTCTAATGAGGTTGTACTAAGCCAAAGTAATAATAAGCAATCCTTATTTAAAGAATCTACAAAGACGCTATCTCCGCATGCACAGCAATCTGAAATTTCAGTTTCTGATGTTGCCGAAGTATCATCATCAAATTATAAGCTACCATTTACAAGTTTCAATTCACATATAAACAATAGTGAATTAGGCACCTTAGCAAGGTTTAAGCAGTACCAACTGTTCGCGAATACGTTATTAATTAGACATAGAAAGTCTGACCTTATCTTCCCTTTTCATAGTTTCTGGTAATCCATTTTTTTAAAGGTTATCGTTTTGGTAACCATATGTAACTATTTGATATGGTGTTATTTAAAACATTATACAGAAAACAATATATCATATTTAAAAAATTATTAAATGGAATTAGGAATAGCCGCTATTGGTTTAGCATCTGTTGCACTTTGTGCAATGCCTTTTGTTGTAACTAGCAAAAGTAGAAAAATGAAAGAAAAACAAATGATGACATCTCTAAACGATGTTGCCAGTAAACATAATTGTAAAATAACAGAACATGAATTTTTTGGTCACTATGCCATAGGTGTTGATGCACAGAAAAAGTTCGTATTCTTTATTTTAAAAAGCGGAGAAGTTTTAAATCAGCAATACGCAGATTTATCTACTATTAAGGCGTCTGAAATTGCCAATATCGGCAAATCGTATATTAGAAAAGAGAAAATAACCGAGCGTTTGTTTTTGAATCTTTTTCCGAAAAAAGCAAATGAACCCAATACCGTTTTTGAATTCTATAATGCTGAAATAAACTATCAATTGAGCGGAGAGTTTCAGTCTATAGAAAAATGGAACAAGGTGATTAAGAACTTGCTTAAAAGTAATTAGTCTATAGCAACAGAGTTCTTTTTAATTATAAAAGCGAGTAGATAATCTTATAAAAAAAGATTAGCTATTCGCTTTTGCTTTTTTAAGCGTTAAAATTTTATTAGCTTGTAAAAGCACATCAGCATGAATTAGAAAATGAAATTATTTGATATAAAGGTTGATCATAGTAAAAATTTACTTCCACAGGGCGGAACAGTTAATTACTACGGAAAAATACTTACCCAGCAGGAATCTGTGGATTACCTAGACAAACTACTCAATAACATTGTTTGGAAGAATGATGAAGCTATCATCTTTGGAAAGAAGATTATTACCAAACGTAAAGTAGCTTGGTACGGTGAAAAACCATTTGAATACACTTACTCTAATACTACAAAACAGGCTTTACCGTGGACGACGGAGTTAATGGAATTAAAATATAAGATAGAACAAGAAACTGGAGAAACGTTCAACTCGTGCCTGCTAAACTTATACCATAATGGTAGTGAGGGTATGGCTTGGCATAGTGACGGTGAAAAGGACTTAAAAAAGAACGGAGCCATTGCCTCTCTTAGTTTTGGCGATGAACGCAAATTCGCTTTTAAACATAAAGAAACTAAAGAAAAAGTAGAACTGGTTTTAGAACATGGTAGCTTATTGATTATGAAAGATGAAACCCAAACGAATTGGCTACATCGACTGCCGCCAACAACTAAAAGCAAGAATCCAAGGGTTAATTTGACTTTTAGAACTATTATTGAAAAATAGCACTACAATTCTCCTCAGCATTTTTGATTGGCTAGCGTGCTCATCATAATTTTTACTTTAATTTTGCAGCATGGTCAGAAATGTACAATTGCGGTTAACATTAAAGGAAGAAGGCACACCTAACGGATTAGAAATTCGTGCAGCAAAATACTTAGGACTCGAAGATGGAACCTTTAAAATTAGAGTACTTCGAAAGTCTATTGATGCTCGTAAGCCTAAAATTTTCTTTAATTACAAACTGGCAATTTATATTAATGAACCTGCCCCTAGCGATGCCCTTAACTTTAAATACAAAGATGTCTCGAACGCAAAAGCAATACATATTGTAGGTTTCGGACCTGCCGGTATGTGGGCTGCATTACGTTGTTTAGAAATGGGTTACAAACCTATTGTTCTTGAACGAGGTAATAATGTAAAGGATCGTAGACGAGATTTAAAAGCCATCAACCAAGATCATCAGGTAAACCCTGAAAGTAATTATTGCTTTGGTGAAGGTGGTGCCGGTACGTATTCTGATGGAAAATTATATACTCGTAGCCTTAAACGTGGCGATGTGCGTCGCATATTTGAAAGTCTAGTTTTCCATGGTGCTACAGACCAAATTTTGGTAGATGCCCATCCGCATATTGGGACAAATAAACTTCCGAAAATTGTTCAGAATATTCGTGAAGTAATTCAGCATCACGGTGGTGAAATTCATTTCAATACCAAAGTGACAGATTTCGTTATAAAAGATAACACGCTAAAAGCAATTGTTTTAAATGAGAAAGATGAAATGGCTGTTGAACGTGTAATCCTAGCAACGGGACATTCAGCTCGCGATATTTTCGATTTACTTCACAAAAAGGACATTGCACTTGAAGCAAAGTCATTTGCAATGGGTGTACGTGTAGAACATCCGCAACATATTATAGATAGTATTCAATACCATTGTTCTGGTGACCGTAGCGAATTGTTACCTGCGGCTTCTTATAGTTTGGTAGAACAAGTGAAAGACCGTGGCGTGTATTCATTCTGCATGTGTCCTGGCGGATTCATAGTTCCTGCTGCAACTGCACCTGGTGAGGTTGTAGTGAACGGAATGTCTCCGTCTAAACGAAATAACCTGTATGCAAATTCCGGAATCGTGGTTGAAATAAATGTGGATAAGGATATTCCTAAATACGAGAAATTTGGAGCATTAAAAGGATTAGAATATCAGAAGGCTTTAGAGCGACTGGCTTTTACCTCTGGTGGAAGAACACAAACCGCTCCCGCCCAACGATTAACTGATTTTGTAGATGGAAACCTTTCTGTAGACCTCAACCCCACTTCATACCAACCGGGACTCAACTCCGCTCCCCTTCACTCCTTATTACCCAAGCTAATTGGTGGTAGATTACGTCAAGGCTTTAAAGCATTCGGTGATAAGATGCATGGGTATTACACAGCTGAGGCAAATATTGTGGGTGTAGAATCTAGAACTTCATCACCGGTGAGCATACCTAGAAATGAAAAATTAGAACACCCTGTTATAAAAGGTCTTTTTCCATGTGGTGAAGGTGGCGGTTATGCTGGTGGTATCGTTTCTGCTGCTATGGACGGTGAACGCTGTGCAGAAGCTGCGATGGCGGGACTTTAATTGGTTGTTGGAAAATAAAAATTTTGCTTAGCTAAATTGTTATTGCCAGTAGTCTTTCCTCTCTATTCTATTTTCTCTTTTCCACTTTGTACTTTGTACCTAATACTTAGTACTTAATACTGTAAATTGTAACTGGTAACCGAACACTGAACATTGAAAACTGGAAACCGAACACTGAACACTGAACACTGAAACTTAAGCCATCTTAGGCTTGTTAGCTTTAGTTAAGAAATTCAAATCTCTTTTGATTCTAGAATTTTTAAATTTGTATAATCTAGCTACTTCCGTTTTTGCTTCTACGTTTAACTCGTAAGTAGTTTCAGTAACGATGGTCATCTCAATAGTTTCAACCTTTACTTCTTCAGTAGTGTTTTGTGCTTGAGCAGTGAAGCTTAAAAAGATAATGAAGATAGTTGCTATTATTGTTTTCATGACTTGCGTTTGTTACAATAATAGAACGCCGCAGACCTTCTTTTACTAGGTGGTGAATCGCTGAAAAACCCCTTATACTCGTTACTTGACACAAGTTCGGGTAAAGTGTAAAATCATATCGATAAACGACACACCTCCCAAAATCACCTTACCGATAATTAATGTCGTTAACCGACAAACGAAGTTTTAAATACAAGAATTAAATACAAGTTCAAACTCAAAAATCAAATTCAAGTTCAAAATGAGTTGTTCGTTGTTAGAAAATTTAGCTTTGCTAAATTTTAATTACCAAAAGTCTTTCCTCTTTCCTCTTGTTCTACTTTCAACTTCGTACCTCCCACTTTGTACTTAATACTATCTACCTGATACCTCCAACATATTACTCTGTACTTAAGACTTATTACTTTATACTTAACCACCCCTTACCACTATATTATTTCTTCCACATTAAAGCGTACCTTTGCAACTTATTAAAATTTTTATGACATTTAAAGAACTCGGCCTAGCCGAACCAATCCTAAAGGCCTTAGAAGCCGAAGGTTATACTCACCCTACTCCAATTCAAGAACAATCTATTCCAATATTACTTAAAGGCAAAGATCTTTTAGGTGTTGCACAAACAGGTACTGGTAAGACAGCAGCTTTTGGTATTCCTATACTTCATCAATTGTATGAAGGTATTAGCTTAAGCCAATCTAAACGTAAGGTAAAAGCTTTAGTAGTTACGCCTACACGTGAGCTTGCTATACAAATTGGTGAAAGCTTTACCGCTTACGGTAAATATACGGGCCTACGTAACACTGTTATTTTTGGCGGTGTAAAACAAGGTAAACAAGTAAATGCACTTAAAGCCGGCGTTGATATTTTAATTGCTACTCCCGGGCGTTTATTAGATTTAATGAACCAAGGTTTTATTTCTTTTAGAGATTTAGAACATGTTGTTTTAGATGAAGCCGACCAAATGCTTGATATGGGTTTCATTCACGATATTAAAAAAATCATAGCAAAATTACCTCCTAAAAGACAATCGCTATTCTTTTCGGCTACTATGCCAAAAGATATTGTTGTGCTATCTAGAAAAATGTTAGGTGATTTTGAACGTGTTACTATTAAACCTGAACAAGCTACTGCAGAGAAGGTTGAGCAAGGTGTTTATTTTGTGAGTAAAGCAAATAAACCTAAACTTCTTATTCACCTTATTAATGAAAATCCTGAAAATACACTAATCGTATTCTCAAGAACCAAGCATGGCGCTAACAAGATTGTAAAAAAATTAGACCAGGCCGGTATCCGTTCTGCTGCAATACATGGTAACAAATCACAAACGGCAAGGCAAAAAGCTTTGGGTAGTTTTAAAGATGGCTCATTGAAAGTATTGGTTGCTACCGATATTGCTGCAAGAGGTATTGATGTTGAAGATTTATCGTTAGTGGTAAATTACGATTTACCTAATGTCTCTGAAACCTATGTTCACCGTATTGGTAGAACAGGACGCGCAAACGCAAGCGGAATCGCAATTTCTTTCTGTGATAAAGAAGAAAGAGCATACTTGCGCGATATAGAAAAGCTCATAAAGCAACCTGTACCACGTATGCCACAACATCAGTTTACAGATGAAGATGGTGAAGAAGAGAAAGACGACAGGCCTGCAAGAACTCCTAGAGGTCCAGGAAAATCAGGAAATAAAAATAGACCTGGTGGTAACAACTTTCGAGGAAAGAACAATAGAAATACCAGTAAACCTAAAAAAAGAAATGACTCTAACAGAAGCGAATAGCTTCTGTTAGAACTTTATTTATACCAACACATCACCTTATGAAAAAGCAAATGGTTATTTATGGTAGCGGTCGTCATACCGTACCATTCTTAAATTATATCGCTAAAGCTACAGGTAAAGAAAAACCAAATATGTGTTTTATACCCACCGCCAGCGGTGAAGATGAACAGTATATTGCGTCTTTCTATGATGTGTGCTCTCAAATAGATGTTACTCCGCATGTATTATCTGTCTGGATCAACTCTTATGACCAAAAAGAATCGTTCGAGGAGATTATCTCTCGTATGGATGCTATTATAGTTGGCGGCGGAAACACCTTAAACATGCTTGCCATTTGGAAAGCGCAAGGCATTGATATTGCTCTTAAAAACGCTTATGATAACGGCGTAGTTATGGGTGGCGGTAGCGCAGGTTCTTTATGTTGGTTTAATGGCGGAACTACAGATTCTAGACCTAAGGAATTAAGTATTGTTGGCGGTATGGCTTTTATTGACAAAAGTCACTGTCCGCATTACAATTCTGAAACTTCACGTAGACCTCTTTTTTTTGAAAATATTAAAACAGGCAAACTTTCTAATGGTTACGCTTGTGATGACCGTTCTGCTATTCATTTTATTGATGATGAAGTACATACTTCTGTTTCTTTGAATGAAGAAAACCACTCTTATTACGTGTATTTAAAAGATGGTGAAATTGTTGAGGAATTGATACAGAGTACTATTATTTCGTAGGTTCTATCTAAAGTATTCCTAATTAATTTTTATATACTAGTTTCTTTATTGAGAAATCTAGTTCATCATCCTTATCCAAATTATAAGTAAAACACTTTAAAAGTATAAGTTATTTATGTACTTTAAGGGTGTAAAATTCCCCTTTATTTTTCTGATTCACCCATATGTTGCTAATCTCCCCCAGATTTGCAGCCTTATTTATTTTGTGTTTAATTCAAAAATTAAATACAAATATGAAATTGTAATCAGGACATTTTTTTTCAAACTAACCACCAATTAGTAAATGAAACTAGCTGTAAAAAGGGACAAAAAAATCGTTGAAATTTATACCAATTGGTCACATGGTTATTTAAATGTCTACGTAAAAACCAATACTCCTTTTTTTAATTATGACTCTTGTTTTAACGGTACTTCCGTGAATGAGGCGTTTTTAATTTGTTCTTCTACCTCTAATTTCTTTACCACCATTTTTGAACCAAATTCAACCTCAGAATCTATAATTCTAAGAACCAATTTTGACTTGAGAATGAGCTATGGCATTGTAACCAAAGGACATGGTGGAGAATTACATCTAAATAGCGCTGAAAATGAAGGAAGTGTGTTTACAGTAACATTACCAACTAACAACTTATGAAACACATATTATATATTTTTGGATTTCTACTTCCGTTGACACTATTAAGTCAAGAAGACAAAGTGTTAGTCATTACAGATACTACTGTGGCTGATAAATGGATGATTCTTGGTGACGATTGGCGTTATCAAAAAGGAGATAATAAATTATGGGCAAATCCAGAATTTGATGATTCTACCTGGAATGAATTCTCTAGTAGTAACTTAAATCTGCTTGATGGAAAAAACGTAATTGCAGATAGAGGTGAGATTGTATGGTTGCGTAAACGTATTATGGCAGACCAGTCGTTAAATGATGCTCTAGTTTTAAATATTTATCAAGAAGGAGCTTCAGAAATTTATTTAGATGGCAAACTAATTCACCAATTGGGCAATGTAAGCTCTAATAAGGATGAAGTTATCTACCATAATCCATTTAGTCAAGTGCTTCATTTACCTTTAGAGATAGGCAAGGAACAAATTTTAGCTGTACGTTTTGTCAATGCCCAATTCAAATACCCTATCTACTACCATCATAACGGACTAATTAGAATTTTTATATCGTCTTTGCGTAATGCCAATTCAACTGATGTGGTAAAAAATAGACGTGTAGCTTTTTTTAAACAATATGTCAATAATTATAATATCTCACTTGGTCTTGCTATTCTAATGTTTATTATTTTCCTATCGTTTTTTATTTTCTTCCCTAAGGAGAGAATTAACGGTTATTTTGCTGCCTCTTTATTATTCTTAATTCTATTTAACCTAGGAGTATTGTCATTCTATCCTAACACTGGTACTTATTTTTGGCTAACGTTTTATTTTGACACTTGCATTCTTATTTCAAGCCTTATCCTTTTATTCTGTTTTTATAAAATTTTAGAACAGCCTATAGACCTTGTTTTTAAAGCTATTAGTTTTTTATGTTTTTTAACTATAGGTTGTTACTTTTTATATAACCCTGACGAGTTGGGGCCAATCTGGTCAATTTTCTTTTATGCTGCTATTATACGTTTAAGTTTAAAATCTTGGAATAAAAATAAAGTTGCCAGCTTTTTATTTTTAAGTTCTAGTTGTATTAACCTTGTCTTTTGGATTTTAATGTTATGTCTTTATATGGGTTTAGTAGAGCAGCGCATAGAGAAATTTATTCCTTTTGCTTTTATGCTCGCCAATGTTGTTTTAGCGATATATCTAGGTTACGCATTTGGAAGGCGCAGTCAAGATCTAAGATTAAATTTAGAACGTGTTCAAAAATTATCTAAAGAAAAAGAATCCATTTTATCCCAACAAAAAAATACTTTAGAGCAAAAAGTAAAGGAGCGTACAGCAGCACTTAACAAATCTTTAGAGGATTTAAAAGCCACCCAATCGCAATTAATACAATCTGAGAAAATGGCTTCACTCGGAGAGTTAACTGCTGGTATTGCCCATGAAATTCAAAATCCATTAAATTTCGTCAATAATTTCTCTGAGGTAAGCAACGAACTTGTTGATGAAATGAACGAGGAATTGGATAAAGGAGATCTTGAAGAAGTGAAGGCTATTTCATTGGATATCAAACAAAACCTAGAAAAAATTAACCATCACGGTAAACGCGCAGACAATATTGTAAAAGGTATGTTACAACACAGTCGCAGTAGCAGTGATACCAAAGAACCAACGGATATTAATGCCCTTGCAGATGAATATTTAAGACTTGCATACCACGGATTACGGGCAAAAGACAAAAGTTTTAATGCCGAACTCATTACCGATTTTGATGCGAATATTGGAAAAGTAAACATTGTACCACAAGATATAGGTAGAGTAATATTGAACTTAATTACCAATGCTTTTTATGCGGTAAAAGAGAAATCAAAATCTGACATCGAAGGCTATAAACCTACCGTGAAAATTACATCAAAGCGAACTCCCCTCCTTGGAGAGGCTGTGGGTGGGTTTAAGGGTGTACAAATATCTATTTCCGATAACGGTAACGGCATTCCAAAGAAGATTTTAGATAAAATATTTCAACCTTTTTTCACCACCAAACCCACAGGGCAAGGTACCGGCCTGGGCTTAAGTATGAGTTATGATATTGTGACAAAAGGACATGGTGGAGAATTACAAGTAAAAACTAAAGAAGGTAAAGGCACAACGTTCATAATTAACTTAAAAATCAATGATTAGACAATCCCTAATATTCATCACGCTATTTTTCTGTATGCTATTTACGGCAAGTGGGCAAGAAAACCCTATAGATAAAAATGGATTGGCACTAGATACAATTGTTCATTTTACGAAAGCAGATTTAGATTCAATTTTTGGTTTAAGGTTGACAAATAAAGCAGGTTGGATTTTTAAATCAGGAAATAAGCAAGATGCATCATCCATAGACATTGATTTAGCTGGTTGGGAACGATTAAACCCCTCTCAGATAACCAATGATATGGCAGATAGTTCTGGCAAATTTGAAGGCTGGTTTAGGTTGCAATTTACCATTGATAGTGCTTTCGCAAAGCTTCCACTCTACTTGGACAAAGAAGACCATGCAGCAGAGGATATTTATATAAATGGAAAGTTGTTCCGTCAATTTGGAGAAAAAGGGAATGACAGAGCCTCGTTTAAAGAGCATATTCAAGATTTTGAGATACGATCTCCTATTTTTTTAGAGCCTGACACTACATATACATTAGCCATACATTATGTTGACTATAGTACCTATTGGGGCATTGCTAAATGGCTTCCTTTGGGCTCTACCAGATTTGTTACCAATGACTATTTTGACTACATGAGTTTTATAGGGTATAGACATTTATTTGACTTATTGAGTTCTTTGATTTTCTTCATTCTTTTCTGGCTTCTTTATTTCCTTATTAAAGAGGAAAGTGAACTACTCTTTATCGCTCTTTTTTCTACTATAATGTTATTAGAGAATTTTAGCACAGCTTTCTATGGTGGTGATAGTTTGTACTTTACAATTCCTTCTCATTACATGATAATACTTGCCTATTGCGGATTTTATTTGGAATTATGTTTTTACTTATTCTGCGTTTTGTTCGCCTATAAAATATATTATGGAAAAGTTCCTAAATGGCTTATTTTGGGAAGTTTGATTATACCATTATTTTTCTTCTTTGCAACTAACGATATAGGGGATTTCCTATATTTTATATTTAAAATCAGTATTGGCATTTTCTTAATCTACCTATCTATAAAGTCTAAGAATAAAGTATTATCTGCTAGAATACTTCTTTATTGTTTAACATTATCTTATGTCTTTACTCTTGTTGGTCTTTTAGTAAGACAATCCTCTATAAAAGATGATTTTAGTCTAAGGTTAATAATGGTTCATAGTGATACGATCGGTAAAGCCATTCTCTTTTTAGGAATGTTAGCATATGTAGCCTATCGCATGAGAGAGAAGAATGAAGATATGCGACAAAATGCAGTGGAACTGATAAGAGTCGAAGCCGAAAAGAGTGCGCTAATTACTTCACAAAATGAAAAGTTAGAATTAAAAGTAAAAGAAAGAACATCAGAATTAAATCAATCTTTAGAAGAATTAAAAGCCACCCAATCTCAACTCATCCAATCTGAAAAAATGGCGAGCCTTGGAGAACTCACGGCCGGCATTGCCCATGAAATTCAAAACCCTTTAAACTTCGTAAACAACTTCTCTGAAGTAAACAAAGAACTTCTTGATGAACTGGAAGAAGAAATAGATAACGGTAATTATGATGAAGTAAAGGCTTTGGCTAAAGACGTATCTGCCAATGAGGATAAAATTATCTTTCATGGCAAACGTGCCGATGGTATTGTAAAAGGAATGCTACAACATAGCCGTAGTAGTACTGGTCAAAAAGAATTAACTGATATCAATACTTTATCAGATGAATACCTACGCCTGGGCTACCATGGTTTGCGAGCAAAAGATAAAACCTTTAATGCCACGTTGAATACCGACTTTGATGACTCTATCGGTAAATTAAATATCGTAGCTCAAGATATGGGTAGAGTTATTCTAAATCTTATTACTAATGCCTTTTATGTAGTTAAGAAGAAAAAAGAAGAAAATCCTAAAGGTTACAACCCTACTGTATCTGTGAGCACCGAAAAGCAAGGTAATATGATTCTTATTAAAGTATCTGATAATGGTAACGGAGTACCTAAAGAAGTATTAGATAAAATATTTCAACCTTTCTTCACCACCAAACCTTCTGGCGAAGGTACCGGACTAGGACTATCACTAAGCTATGATATTGTAAAGGTACATGGTGGCGAATTAACGGTAGAAACAAAACAAGGAGAAGGCACCACCTTCACCATCTCATTACCAATGAATTAAATAGCAAAATGTTCCCTCATTATAATATTTACAAACACAAAAAAAACAGATTATGAAAATATTAGTTGTAGATGACGAACAAGATGTAAAAGTGCTTTTTCAACAACGATTTAGAAAAGAGATTCGCAAAGAAGAATTAGAATTTGTGTTTGCTTTCTCTGGAGAAGATGCACTCAAAATCATGAAAACTATGGAGCATGAAGCGGTGTTGATTTTATCTGATATTAATATGCCAGGCATGAGCGGACTGGAACTATTAGATAACATCAAAAAAAATTATGTAAAACCGCCACCAATGGTTATGATGATTACCGCCTATGGAGATGATGAGAATAGAACAATGGCAAAAAATCTAGGTGCCGATGATTTTCTAACTAAGCCTTTAGATTTTTCATTATTAAAAGATAAGCTGATAACCTTAACCTAAGACAATGGCAAAGATAATGGTAGTAGATGATGAGACAGACTTAGAGATACTCATCAAACAGAAATTTAGAAAACAGATACGGCAGAACGAATACGAGTTTGTATTTGCTATAAACGGTAGAGATGCGCTAGAAAAACTTGGGGAAAATCCCGGTATAGATATTGTTTTGAGCGATATTAACATGCCAGAGATGGACGGTCTTACCCTACTCTCTGAGTTACATGAATCTAGTCCACTAATTAAAGCGGTCATTGTTTCTGCCTATGGGGATATGGAAAATATTCGTGTGGCCATGAACCGTGGTGCTTTTGACTTTATCACCAAACCTATCAATTTTGAGGACCTTACTTTGACCATGGAGAAAACTTTAAAGCATGCCAGAGAAATTCGAAAGACCCTACAGGCTATTAAAGAGAACAATATTCTTAGAATGTATGTAGATGAGAACGTTCTAAATTTTATGAGCGGACAAGAATATGAATCTAAAATTATGGACAATGAAAGTATTGAGGGTACGGTCATGTTCGTAGACGTTTGTGGATTTACTAAGATTAGTGAAACTACGAGCCCAGATGTAGTCGTTACCATGCTCAACACCTATTTCGATGCCATGGTAAAAGAGATTATGGAGCAAGACGGAATCATAGATAAATTTATTGGTGATGCTGTTATGGCCGTTTTTAGAGGAGAATACCATTTAGACCGTGCCATTGACGCCGCATTAGCCATTAGAAATCAAGTGAACAGCTTACCCAAGGAGGAAGGCAAAGAAACATACCAGCCAAAAGTTTCAATAGGCATTAAAAGTGGTGAAATGATATCTGGAAACATAGGTTCCGCTACTTTAAAACGACTTGATTATACCGTAATTGGCGATACCGTAAATACTGCTGCCAGATTACAAGATGCCGCTAAAGAAAATCAAATAATTATCTGCGAGGGTTGCTACGAACAAGTAAAAGAAGCTTTTAAATGTGAGAACCTAGGTAGTATTAACATGAAGAACAAAGCACAACCAATTACTGTCTATAATGTACTTGAATAATTATTTGCAGTATTTAAATTTCTAACTATGACCAAACCGTTACCACCTGAAAATAAAAAAAACACTAAAATTAAGGAAAAAGAAAATTCGTTATCTGCTTTTGAAAAAGGACTCTTAGATGAACTTAAATCTAAGGGGCATGCAGAAGAATTGGTGGATCACTATTGGGGTACCATCAATTACGTATCAAGCTTAATAAAGGCTTCTGAATTAAAAGCGGGTCTAATTCTATCCTTTTACGGTATTATATTGAATTTCATTTATCAAAGTGCAGCTCCTGTAATGCACTCGGTTTCTAATGCTATTTTATTTTATGTCTTTATCGGACTTTGGTTTGTTGCCACTACTGTTTCCGTTTTTTATAGCGTACGCTGCTTTATTCCAAAATTAGAAGGAAACTATAGTGACAATGTATTTTATTTTGGAGATGTCATAACCAAATTTGGGAGCATCAAAGAATTCTCAAAAAAATTCTATAAGGTAAGTATGAACGAAGAAGAGGTTTTTGAGCAATTAGGAGAACAAATCTATATCAACTCAAAAATAGCCGCTTGGAAATTTAGAAACGTACAACGTTCCATTCGTTTTTTAGCCATTAGTCTAATTCTGTTACTAATAACCGCTGTTTATTATGGGGCACTAAGAATCGTTTAACTATGTTGAATTTCATACCATAAATTCACAAATACAATTTAATTAAACAATATAGCCAACCCACCCCTAGCCCCTCCCTAGAGGGGAATAGATTGTGCATGTTAAAATCCTTTCGGATTAAATTACACTCGCAATCAAAAACGTAATCCTCCCCTCTTGGGAGGGGATTAAGGGGTGGGTAATACGAATGGTCAATTATTCTAAAAATAACATTTAACCAATTAAGTTCAACGAGATACCTACCTTTTTATACCACGAATTGTTTTAAAATACTGCCTACGACACCCACCCCTAGCCCCTCCCTAGAGGGGAATAGCTCTTGCTGACATTTTAAAATATTTGTAGAATTGACATCGTAACCCTAGATTTAAAGGCACTTCTAGTTCGAAATCAAAAATGTAAACTTCCCCTCCTTGGAGGGGATCAAGGGGTGGGTAATACGAATGGTCAATTATTCTAAAAATAACATTTAACCAATTAGGTTCAACTAGATACCTACCTTTTAATACCACGAATTGTTTTAAAATACTGCCTACGACACCCAGCCCTAGCCCCTCCCTAGAGGGGAATAGCTCCTGCTGACATTTTAAAATATTTACAAAATTGACATCGTAACCCTAGATTTAAAGGCACTTCTAGTTCGAAATCAAAAACGTAATCCTCCCCTCTTGGGAGGGGATTAAGGCGTGGGTAATACGGATGGTCAATTAATCTAAAAAAAAAAGACCCAAACTCTACAACCCCTTATAAACCTTCAATACATTCTCAATCTTAGCCTCAGTGTATTCATCAATATTTTGATGTTCTGGGTTCTCTAATAACCACTTTACGGTCCTTTTTATCCCTTCAGAAAACGGAATTGTTGCTTTAAATCCTGGTACAAAGGTCTTAATTTTGCAATTATCGAATAATACACTTTCTGCCTTATCTGCTAACAAAGTACCAGTAAATGATGGTTCTACTTTACATATAAAATCTGATGCTATATGTACTATTTTTGCTTCTTTCCCTAAGGCATCCGCCAGAATTTTATAAATCATATTCCACGTTAAAACCTCATCTGAAGTAATATGAAAAGCATGTCCGATCGCTGTTTGTAATCCTAATAAACCTACAAAGCCTTTTGCAAAATCATCTGAATGTGTCACTGTCCAAAGTGAGGTTCCATCACCATGAATAATTATTTCCTTACCATCTAAAATTCGCTGTGCAGTATTGAATTTATCAAATCCACCTACGGCAATAGGTATTACGGTATCGTATGTTAGTGACGGACGAACAATAGTGATAGGAAATCCTTCTTCTCTATATGCTTTTTGCAAGCGGTCTTCACATAGAATTTTATTCTCAGAATAGTCCCACAGCTTGTTATGTAACGGAGTAGATTCGGTAATTACAGGATAACTTAAAGGTGTTTGATAACAAGAAGCTGAACTTATAAAAATATATTGTTTGGTTTTCCCTCTAAACAATTCAATATCACGCTCAATGTCTTCTGGAGTAAAAGCAATCCAATTTACGACAACATCCCAGTCATGCTTTTTAAGTTCTGAAAGTTCTTGGGGTTTATTGATGTCTCCAATAATGGAATGTGCGCCCTTTATCTCAACTTTGGCCTTCCCCCTATTCAACACATATAAATCCATTCCCTTAGCAACTGCAAGCTTACTACTTGGCGTACTTATATTTCCTGTGCCTCCTATAAATAATACTTTCATTTTTATATTTTATTTACTGAATATCAATTGATTAAAACTATTTACTTTACATATATGTATTAAATTATAATACATTTTTAAACAACTTATAAAAATCAAACATGTCAATTACGTTCCATTCTGAAAAAACAGAATTAGTTTAATGCATGAAGTCTTAATCTTCTATAGTGTGAAAATACAAAAAGCAATAAAAAATCGAATGTTAATACTTGTTCATTTCGCTATTTAAGCCGTTCTTTTTTTATGCATAATTGTTATCTTCATACTATCATTTCAAACCAAATTCAACACTATGAAAATTATTATCAAAACACTATTTCTCTTGCTGTTTACAGTATCTGTAACCGCCCAAGTTTCTTCAAATCTTGAGCTTACCGATATTTTTAACATGGAGTATGTATCTGACCCTCAGATATCACCTGATGGAAGCAAAATTATCTATGTCCGAAATTTTAAGGACATCATGACAGATAAGAACTTATCTAACTTTTGGATGGTAAATTATGATGGTTCACAAAACAGACCAATTACCACTGGTAACCAAAATGATTACTACCCACGTTGGTCTCATGATGGTAAAAAAATCATCTTTAAATCGAACAAATCCGATGATAAGATGAAATTGTATATCATGTGGATGGATACCAAAGAAATTGCTCCGCTAACAAATACGCCAAAAGCACCAGGTGCGGTTAGCTGGTCTAATGATGATCGCTATTTGGCATTTACCATGTTTGTACCAGAAGCTGAACAATCTATTGTAAAATTACCTGCAAAGCCGGAAGGTGCAAAATGGAACACACCTCCTACTTACATTGACAAATTAAATTACAGAGGTGACGGACAAGGTTATATTAAAGGTGGGCACGACCAAATTTTCACCCTTTCTATTGATGGTGGTACACCTAAACAATTGACGGCAACAACATTTGATCACGGTGCACCTGTATGGTCTAAAAATGACAAAACACTTTACTTCTCAGCGAATTTTAATCCTGATGAGGCTTTTGAACCTGCCAATAGTGAGGTATATGCGCTGAACATTTCTAACGGCGAAGTTTCTCCGTTGACTACAAGATATGGTCCTGACAGCTCTCCAACAGTTTCTCCTGATGGTAAAATGATTGCTTACACAGGTAACGATGATAAATTAATGGGGTACCAAATCACGAATTTATATGTGATGAACACCGATGGTACAAACTCAAAATTGCTTTCTGGAGATTTTGATAGAGATATAGCCAATGCGCAATGGGCTAACGAAGGTAAAGGTCTTTATTTTCAATATGATACGGAAGGTGCTACCAAAATTGGACACATTACCCTTGAAGGAAAAATTACAACTTTAGTTGAAGGTCTTGGTGGTTTGTCATTAGGAAGACCTTATAATGCAGGTGATTTTACAGTTTCTAAAAACTCACGATTTGCATATACCCTGGGTAATACGGAACATCCTTCTGATTTAGGCGTTGCCGACAAAAAAGGTTCTAAACGAGTAACTTTTGTAAACGATGATCTTTATTCTTTTAGAGATATAGGTAAAACTGAAGAAATTTGGTGGGAGTCTTCTTATGACCAACAAAAAATTCAAGGTTGGGTGGTTACTCCGCCAAACTTTGACCCTAATAAAAAGTACCCATTTATCCTTGAAATTCATGGCGGACCGTTTACTAGCTACGGTTCTGTTTATAGTGCCGAAATACAAGCTTACGCTGCTGCAGGTTATGTGGTTCTATATAGCAACCCTAGAGGTAGTACAAGTTACGGAGCCGAATTTGGAAATTTAATTCACCACGACTACCCTAATCATGATTATGAAGATTTAATGAGTGGTGTAGATGCCGTTATTAAAAAAGGATATGTTGATACCGACAATCTTTTTGTTACCGGTGGAAGTGGCGGCGGAGTACTGACTGCTTGGATAGTAGGAAAAACAGACCGCTTTAAAGCTGCTGTAGTTGCCAAGCCAGTAATTAACTGGACAAGCTTTGTATTGTATGCCGATGGTGCTGCTTTTTTCTCTAAATACTGGTTCGGTAAAAAACCATGGGAAGATCCAGAAAATTATTTTAGACGTTCACCTTTAATGTATGTTGCCAATGTAACTACCCCAACAATGTTGCTTACTGGTGAGGAAGATTACAGAACACCTATCGCAGAATCTGAACAATTCTATACCGCACTAAAATTAGAGGGTGTAGAAACCGCTATGGTACGTATACCTGGCGCAGGCCACGGTATTGCCAATAGACCAAGTAATTTAATTGCAAAAATTGCCAGTGTACTAGCTTGGTTTGAGAAATATAAGGATGCCGAGTAAATAATAGTCAATAGTGCTACTCGACTAGCATATTAAAAAAATCCCGATTGTATAATACAATCGGGATTTTTCATTTGATAAAGCTTCTACTTATTTCTTCAAAAAGGAAATCAATATTTCATTCAATTCCTCTGCGTGCGTAACATTGAGTCCATGAGGAGCTCCTTTGATTACCTCTAACGTACTGTATTTAATACCCTCATGAGCTTGTTTTGCTGATGTTTCAAAAGGCACCGTGGCATCGGCATCGCCATGCACTATTAACGTTGATACGGTTACGTTTTTTAGCTCAGGTCTAAAATCGGTATGCATCCAAGCTAACGCTGCTTGTATGGTTGCTCTAGGCGATGCAAATGAGGCAATATTAAAATCATAGTCTAGTTGTGCCTGACTTATTCGTTTTCCCTTATTTTCATCAAAATTATAGAATCCTTTACTGAACTCTTTCAAGAAACCAACCCTATCTTTTTGTAGCATATCTATAATACCATCTAAAGCATCTTCAGGTACTCCCGCAGGGTTATCTGATTTTTGCTTTACTAGTGGAATTATTGAACTAATCAATGCTGCTTTAGCAATTCTACTAGAACCATAGTCAGTTAAATAACGTACTACTTCTCCTCCTCCCATTGAAAAACCAACTATGATAGCCTCCTTCAAATCTAATTCTTCTATAATCGCATTTAAATCACTCGCTAATGCAGAATAATCATAAGAATTCCATGGTGAAGATGATGTCCCAAATCCTCTACGGTCGTAAGATATACAGCGATAACCTTCTTCCACAATTTTCCATACTTGTTGCTCCCAAGATTTACGACTTAATGGCCACCCATGAATTAAAATCACCGGTTGTCCGCTTCCGTAATCTTCGTAAAATATATCTACTTGTTCTTTTGCTTTTGTATTTGTTATAAAGGGCATATTCTCGTTTTAAAATTCACCTACAAGATAAATAGTATCTCTTTAATTATGTAACACGAAACATTAAATTATTGGTTCTAAAACCATTTGTTGAAAACGGCTATATTTACATAGAAAACCAGACCACATGTTTATACCTGAGCACTATAAAAATAATGACATTAAAGAAATTCACGACTTTTTAAAAAACAATAGTTTTGGTATACTGATAAATACTATTGAAGGAAAACCTTGGGGTACCCACATTCCACTAGAACTATCAAAGAATTCTGACGATAAAGATATTTTAGTAGGTCATATTGCCAAAGCAAACTTGCAAAGTAAAAACCTGGTAGATGGCGATGAAGTACTCTGTATTTTTAATGGTCCGCATAGCTATATTTCATCATCATGGTATCAGCAAGAAGAGGTGCCTACTTGGAACTACATTGCCGTTCATGTATATGGTACCGTAAAAATTCAAACAGCAGAGGAGTTACTTACCTCTTTACATGCACTAGTTAATAAATACGAGCAAAAATCTGAACAGCCTATCTCATTAGATAATATGTCTAAAAAAACCATGGGTCAAGTTAATGGTATTATAGGGTTTGAAATTTTAGTGAATGATATACAAGCTGTAAACAAACTTTCGCAAGGCAGAAGTCATGATCACCCTAAAATTATTTCTGAACTTGAAAAACAAGGCGCTCCTGAAAAAGCGGTAGCAGATGAGATGAAAAAACGGATGACTTAATTGTTTCTCATATCAGTTAAAATAAATTTGGTTAGAGTGTTTGCTTTACCTTCTTTACCCCTAATTTTAATCGCATTAGCATACCCTATAGATACTTTATATTATGAGCGAATTAAAATCTGTTTTTGAATTCAATAAAAAGTCCAACATTAAAGAATGGCAAATTGTCAATGATGATGTTATGGGCGGTTTATCAATGGGGCTTATACAAATTAACCCACAAGGAAACGGTGTATTTAGCGGTCACGTTTCATTAGAAAATAACGGAGGTTTTTGTCTTGTAAGACATGATTTAGAACGAATTGCAGTAGATACTTTTTCAGCTTTTGTAATACGATTAAAAGGAGATGGCAAAAAATATGCTTTTAGATGTAAATCTGGCGAGCATCAACGTCATACTTATAGCTATGACTTTAAATCTAGTAAAGAATGTCAAACCATTGAAATACCCTTTAAACAAATGGAACCTGTATTTAGAGGTGAAGAATTAAAACTGCCGAATTACCATGGCGATTATCTTGCGCAAATTGCCATCATTATTAAGAATGGTATTGAAGAAGACTTTACACTTGAAATTGAACGTATCTATTTAAAATAACTTCAAATTCTATTTAAATTAATAAATTTTAAAATTCTAAACATTGATATTTGTCATTTTTGGAAACCACCATTTTATTTAAGTTTAAATAACCAAAAATCAAAACAATGTACCACCAACTTCTTCCTTTTAAAAAGTTGATTATCCCTTTTAGGATAGATGCATTAATGCCGAATATCCTAGTACTAATACCTAGATTAATTACCGGATACTTACTTGCTTTTGTTTTTGCCGTTAATAAATTTGGAACACCTTGGACTCCTAAATCAGCAGGACTCGGATTTTTAGAGGTATCGGATTGGTTTGTTGATTTAGTGAAACAATTCGGCCTACCATTTTCTTACATGCCCGAACTCTTCGCTTGGTCAGTAGGGTTTACTGAAGCACTAGGTGGTATTTTACTGATCTTAGGATTAAATACTAGAATAACGGCCTTCTTTGTTACCGTAACTATGTTTACTACCATACTATTTAGACCTTGGGATAATTCTTGGAGTATTATGCCCACATTTACCTTTTTCTGTTTAGGTCTCTTCTTCATGGGATTCGGATCAGGTAAATTCGGTCTCGATTATTTCATTACCAAAAGAAGATAACATCCCTGTATACCTCTAAAACTATAAACTTTACTACACTATCATTGATCTTTTACAATTCAGTAATACATTTCTACAATTGAGTTAGTTCCTTTTTCCAAAAGCATATTCATAAGACATCTTTGAAGTATCAATTAATCTTTAAAACCTTATAAAATGAAAAAGTTACTATTTACTATTACTGTATTTGCAATGTCATTTACTATGAACGCTCAAGAAAAAGAAGGCATTACACTAACTGTTGTAATAGAAAACGTTCTGAACAATGAAGGGCACGTATTAAGTGCATTACATAACGAAGACACTTTTATGAAAGCTGAAGGACTTGAAACTAGCCATGATAAAGCAGAAGCTGGCGAATTAATTTTAACCTTTGAGAACATAGAACCTGGTGATTATGCGTTTTCTGTTCTACATGATGCAAACGATAATAACCGTATGGATTTTGCCACCAATGGCATGCCTACCGAAGATTATGCCATGAGCGGTGAATCTTTACCAATGGGTCCGCCAACCTTTAGTGATGCAAAATTCACTATCGAAAAAGAAGATATGCAATTGACCCTTCGATTTTAGAGGTTAATTAACTTCTCTATCAGTATTGTCAATAGGTTATAATAATGGTTTTTAGTAATTTTATAGCCTTATACTATATACATGACCATTACCCAATTACAATACGTACTTGCTGTTGCTGAATACAAAAATTTTACACTCGCTGCCGAGAAGAGTTTCGTAACGCAGCCAACGTTAAGCATGCAAGTTCAAAAGCTTGAAGATGAATTAGATATACTTCTTTTTGATCGTAGCAAAAAACCAATTACTATTACCGAAGTCGGTAAAAAAATTGTGGCTCAAGCAAAAAATATTGTAAATGAGGCGGCACGTATTAAAGATATCGTAGAGCAAGAAAAAGGATATATAGGTGGGGATTATGTATTGGGTATTATCCCTACCATAATGCCTACTTTGTTACCGATGTTTTTGAAGAATTTTATACAGAAATATCCGAAGGTAAATCTGATTATTAAAGAACAAAATACTGAGAGTTTAATTAAGAATATTGAAGACGGTCACATCGACGCTGCTATTGCCGCAACACCGTTAGAGGTTGATTTTATAACCGAAAGACCTTTGTATTACGAACCATTTGTTGGGTATGTACCTCAAGATCATCGTTTAGGAAATAGTACCCAGATTACGCCCGATGATTTAGATATTGAGGATATATTACTACTTCAAGACGGACACTGTTTTAGAGAAGGTGTTCTAAATCTTTGTAAAACACCTAAAATTGGGGGTGACCATTTTAGCTTACAAAGTGGAAGTTTTGAAACCCTTATCAATCTTTCTAACGAAGGCTTAGGCATGACGCTTCTACCCTATTTAAATACGTTGGAACTTGACGATGTAAAAAAGAAAAACTTGAAGTACTTTAAAGAACCTTCGCCTGCACGTGAAGTAAGTCTTATCTACCACAAAAAAGAACTAAAAGTACAGATTACAGAAGCTTTAAGAGATGTTATTACAGGTATTGTTCGTGGTGCAATCGCTTTTCAAGATGTAAAGATTATAAGTCCGCTACATAAGTAATGCCTATTGTTTTTTAAAACGATACATACACCCCTCTATACATATAGCAGGGTACGATGGTGATAACGTTAATCTTGTTTTATTTTCATTAAAATCAGCGCTATACCCTAAAGTATCTTTCTTGCTTTCTGTTATAAAGTATAAATAAAGCTCATCTTCTTTAATTTCGTACAATCCGTTATCCAGTAGACTTCTATTGAAATCGGTTCTTTCATAATTACCCAATTCATCGAAAAAATAGCGATAGCCTTCTTCAACGTCTTTCCAATCTGTGGCACCACCGGGACTAACATATGATTCTACCAACAACCACTCACCTACCAGGCTAGTATCGTCAACAGGTGTGTCATCAAATGGCATGTCATCATTTTGACATTGCATTAAGAATAACAAAAATATCGCAACTGTAAATTTAATAGCCATAGTGTCTTTTAATGTAAGATGTAAATAAAGCTATAGGTTGCGTAAAAAAAAAGAGCCACTTTACGTGGCTCTCTATTATGCTTTTAAATAAATTAAACTTTGTTGTAATTCTGGCTTATCTGTTATAAAACTTTCTATCCAGATTTTTAATTCTTCTACCTCTTCAGGCAGTAACGTCGTTAAGGCTTTCTTTAATTCTTTGCAGAATAGCAAGGTATCAAAACTAACCTTTTTAAGTACTGTTTTACTATACTCTAGCATTGACTTAGACATTTAGTGTTAGATTAATAGGTTTGTTGTTGTATAAAGGTAAACAGAAATGCAGTGGTAATATTGTATACAAAAAGTTAAAGTAATTACTTACATGTTAAAGTTTTATCGCATTGATAAGTATCCAATTTTGTAATTTCGAATTCATGAAGAATTTTCTTTTTTTAACAGTCACCATTTTGTTGCTATCTGCCTGTAGTTCAAAGAAGTCATTGATTTCAAAATCTTTTGAAAGACAGTTATCATCTGCATTTTATCAAAATCAGTTTACGGGTGTTTTGGTTATTGATGCTGAAACGAAAGACACCATATATACCAATAACAGCCATAAGTATTTTACACCTGCTAGTAACACCAAAATTTTCACACTTTTTGCAGCGCTTAAAACCTTACCTGCTCAGATACCTGCTTTAAAATATGTAGAAGTAAATGATACTCTATATTTTGAAGGTACCGGTGATCCTTCGTTTTTGCATGGATATATAAAAGACTCAACGGCTTTAAAATTTCTTCAAAATCATAGCAATCTAGTTTTTGTATCGAACAACTTTCAAGATAAAAAATACGGACCAGGTTGGGCTTGGGACGATTACCAGTGGTATTATTCTGCCGAGAAAAGTGCCCTACCTATAAACGGTAATGTAGTGATGACGTATAAGAGTCCGGAACTTATGGTTTCTCCTTCTTATTTCAAGGATAGCGTTTTAGAATTGACGCATTTGAACCATAGAAATGAAACTTCTAATACGTTTTATTATCCACCAACAAAAAAGGATACGTTAGAAACTCCGTTTATCACGAGCAATCAGATTACACAATCAATTTTAGAGAATTTGCTTTCTAAAAAAATTGGTAATGTTTCCACTATGCCAACGGGAGAAAAACAAACGCTATATGGCCCGTATGCCGATTCACTTTACATTCGCATGATGCACGAGAGTGATAATTTTATTGCCGAACAGCTTTTACTGGTCTCAGCCGGAGTTCTAACAGATACCTTAAATGGGAAACTAACTAGGGATTATATTTTAGAAAACGAATTGAAAAATTTAAAACAAGAACCTAGATGGGTAGATGGATCAGGGCTCTCACGATACAATTTATTTACTCCGCAAAACATGGTCTCGGTTTTAGACCAATTATTTACACTAGTACCTCAAGAACGTTTATTTTCTATTTTCCCTGCCGGGGGATTATCGGGTACCTTAAAAAATAGGTATGCAGGAGATGAGGAACCTTATGTATTTGCTAAATCTGGAAGCCTAAGTAATAACTATTGCCTTAGCGGATACTTGGTCGCAAACTCAGGAAAAGTATTGATTTTCAGCTTTATGAACAATCACTTTAAACAATCTACATCAGAAGAACGAAATAGACTTGAACAAATGCTTCAAACGCTTAGAGATACCTATTAGTTATTGAACTATCGCTGACACATGTTTGGCATATTTCTCTTTTAACATTTTAATTTTAGGGGAAATATGTGTTCTACAAAAAGGTTTCTCCGTATCGTTAAAATAGTAATTATGGAAACGTTCTTCAGATGATTTAAATGCCCCAAATGGAAAAATGGCTGTTATTAGCGGAGTCTCAAAATCTTGTTGTAATTCTGTCATAATAGCCTTTAATACAAGCTCATCAGCCTGTTTAAAAAAATAAATACCTGAACGGTATTTATTCCGCATAGAATGATTTTTGGTACTTCTATGAGTGTCTAAGTGGATAGCTACTAAATCTTTCAACGCTATAACTGCAGCATTATAATGAACAATTACAGCCTCAGAAAAATCTGCTATATTTTCATTTGGAGCAATAAAGCCTTGTTCTACTTTCTCAACACCGTTAAGCGCCATAAACACAGCTTCAGTACACCAATGACATCCACCGCCAAATCCGACTTTAAAGACTTTATCCATATTAGAAGAGTCGGTTATCAAGCTTTAAACTAACGAATTCAACTTTGCATGCTGTAGCAGCATAATGGTTTTTGCATCTTTAATTTCTCCACTAGCCACCATCTTCATAGCTTCATTAAAATCTAGCTCCAAAACCTCAATATTCTCGGTTTCATCGTCTGCACCACCACCATCACTGACTTTCATACTTTCATCATACTCCCCCACAAAAAGATACACTATCTCGGTCACCGAACCGGGCGACATGTAGGTTTGAAATACCTTTTGTACGTTACTTATTTTATAGCCTGTTTCTTCTTCAGTTTCTTTACGTACACAATCAGCCGGGTTATCACCATCTAAAAGTCCGGCACATACCTCAATCATCATTCCGTCTTCATTACCATTCACATACGTCGGCATTCTAAATTGTCTGGTAAGTACAACAGTCTTCTTTTTAGAGTTATACAATAAAATAGCTGCACCATTACCTCTATCATAAGCTTCACGCTCTTGTTTTTCCCAAGTACCATCAGGTTTTTGATAGCTGAACGTATATTTATTTAGCGTATACCAATTATCAGAAAGTAGTTTTTTTTCTACGTCTTTTATGCTTCCGTTTTTCAATTGATTTGAATTTATAATTCGATTATAAAGATATAACTAGTACCGCCTAATTCATAACCTAATTGCTTATGTCCGCTATTCTTCTACGGTAATAGCTTTAAATCTGTTATCCAGCAAAAACTCTTGTTCTATAAAACTCTTTTTAGTTATCTTTTCAATACAAACTCTAAACTTCGACAACCTTGAAACCACTCTACCTCTTCGCCTTCTTACTTTTAATATGTACAACCTCTTGTAAAGATGATAAGACATCAGAAGAAAATAAAAAACTACCAAGAATTGCTATTGCAGGTTTAGGTATTGAAAGTAGCACCTTCTCACCTGCCCTTACTACTGAAGAAGCTTTTCACGCAAAAGTGGGAGATTCGGTTTTCTCTAGATATCCATTTTTACAAATAGATTCCCTAAACAGAAATAGAGCCGAATGGGTGCCTACGCTAGTTGGCAAGTCTTTACCTGGCGGAACTGTAACCCGCGAAGCTTACGAATCTTTAGTTACTAAAAGTTTGGATATGCTAAAGGAAAACATGCCATATGATGGACTCTTCTTTGATATTCACGGCGCAATGAGTGTTGTGGGGTTAGATGACCCAGAAGGCGATTTAATACAACGTATACGTGCTGTTATAGGTGATGATGTACTCATATCCACCTCTATGGACTTACATGGAAATGTATCTGAAAGATTAGCGAAGCATACAGATTTAATTACTTGCTATCGTATGGCTCCTCATGAAGATGCTATTGAATCTAAAAAGAGAGCGGTAACCAATTTAATTGACCGATTAGAAAGTGGTAAAGGAAAACCAGCCTACAAAGCGTGGGTTCCTGTTCCAATTCTATTACCAGGAGAAAAGACAAGCACACGTATTGAGCCAGGCAAAAGTTTATATGCCAAAATACCAGAGATTACGAAGCAAGACGGAGTTATTGATGCCGCCATTTGGATTGGGTATGCTTGGGCAGACGAACCACGTAATCATGCAGTTGTAATGGTAACCGGTGATGATAAAGAAAAAGTTGAAAAAGGTGCCGAAAAGTTAGCTCAAAGCTTTTGGGATGTTCGTAATGAATTTGAATTTGTAGCACCTACAACTACCTTAGATGAAAGCTTAAAACTCGCATTGGCAAGTGACAAAAAACCATATATGATTAGTGATATGGGCGACAACCCAACGGCTGGTGGTGCTGGTGATGTTACTTGGACATTGAAAGAGCTATTGGCAAGACCTGAATTTAAATCAACAAAAGGCAAATCTCTAATCTATGCATCTATACCTGGACCGGAATTTGTTGAAAAAGCAATGGAAATAGGTGTTGGTGGAAAAATTAAGGCGGAAGCTGGTGCTGCAGTAGATTATAGATTTGCCGGTCCTCTTTTGTTAGACGGAACTATTACTGCCATTAAAGAAGGTGATACCAATGCCGAAGTTGAAGTAGTCGTTAAGGTTGGAAATATTGATGTGATTGTCACCAAAAAACGTAAGCCATACCATCATTTAAGTGATTTTACAAACTTAGGATTAAACCCTAAAAATTCTGATGTTGTCGTCGTTAAAATAGGATATTTAGTCCCTGAATTATACGAAATGCGTGGCGATTGGACTATGGCGCTTACCCCTGGAGGAGTTGACCAAGATTTAAATAGATTAGGGTACAAAAGAATTAAAAGACCAATGTTTCCTTTGGATAGTTTGATGACTCAGCCAGATTTAAAAACTAGGTGGATACCTGCTGCAGATGCGAAATAATTAAACCGTAATCGCCTTATTCAAATAACGCCTAAAAGGAAGCATTTCTTTGTAGGCACTAACTAACTCGTCGTCAAAATTGCTCTTGATAGTTTCCTTAGTATCAAACTCATGAAAAACTGCAAAGGTTTTGTTTTTGAGTAATTCTATATACTTATGGTCTTTTGCAAAGCCTTTAGGTGCGTTTGTAAGTTTCGCATCTTCGAAAAGTCCGCCAAATCGTGTTTTAAAAGATTTTTTGTTCAATATTTTGACAAAGTCCTCACCGTCGTAATCAATAGCATCACGAACACTTCGTAATACTTTTGACTCAGGTCGCCATAATCCGCCTGCGAAAATGCAACGTTCTATTCCTAGTTCAAAATAAAAATCTGCAGTCTTTGGCTTCTTGTCAAATCCTGCACCGAAATGGTCTTTGTACACCGGTTTATTCGGGTGAAACATCAGATTATTATTAATACGGTTAATTCCTTTTTTACCGGGAGTATCATAGTATTCGTCATCAATAGCAGACAATCTAATATTCATACTATTAAGCCAAAAGATATATTCATCGCGTACTTGTTTATACCATTTTCTATTGGCATCCATCCATTCCTTTGAATTGTTTTTCTGCAATTCTTTGAGGAATTCTATTTGGTTTTTGAAGTTCATTATCAATTTGATTATTAACTATATTGACAGGATTAACACAAGAGAGATTTAAAATCATCCCTGTTTTACGCCAAATTAGCAAATAGAAATCAAAATAGCTTTAAAACTTCTTTGTTCCTTCAAAGGTTCAGTAAAAACCCATGTTCTCCTTTAAATTCAAAAAAATGTTCTATGATTCTGTATTTGTTTCTTGTTCAATACTTTACTTTTTATCGTTGAAGTCTACAAATAGAAAAAGACACTAAAACCCGAACTTTTTTACCGTCATTATTTAAGGTCTAGCTTCTAAAATCAAATTAAAAGGCGTTTCCACAGCGCTCTTGAATCTAGAAAAACCACCTTTGGTGATGACTTCTTTCAGTCTCTTTTCTCCGGCTTGTGCGCCTAATGCCAATCCTACTTCTTGATTTAGTGAACACGGTGTGCAAAGCATTGTTGAGAAAGCGTAAAAGGCTCTACCTACAGGATTCAAGTTTTCTTCTAAGGAATCTTTTGCAAAAGGCTCTACAATCATACAAGTACCATCAGGTTTTAAGGCTGCCTTGGTGTGTGCACATGCACCAACAGGATCTCCCATATCATGTAAGCAATCAAAATACGCGATAAAATCATAATCGTTACCTGGAAAATCTTTAGCTGTTGCCACTTCAAAAGATATATTAGATAAACCAGCCTCCTTAGCTCTTTCTTTTGCTTGTTCGATGGATGCTGCATGAAAATCAAATCCAATAAAAGAAGAATTAGGAAATGCTTTTGCCATTATTATGGTAGAAGCTGCATGTCCGCATCCAATATCAGCTACTTTGGCCCCTTTGTCTAATTTTTTGACAAGTCCTTCCATAGCTGGGAGCCAACTAGAAATTAGGTTTCCTTCGTAGGAAGGACTGAAAAATTTTTCTGTTCCGCAGAATAGGCAATTGTTATGGTCTCCCCAAGAAACTCCCTCCCCTGTTTTAAAAGCTTCTTCTATTTTTGGCTCATCGTGGTATACTGAAGCAATGGCATAAAAAGCTCCTGTCATAAAAACAGGACTTTTTCTGTTTCCAAAAACCATAGTTTGCTCTGGCGTCATAGAAAATGTTTGTGTATTGGCATGATATTGTACATAGCCAGATGCCGCTTGTGCCGATAACCATTCTCTCACATACCTTTCAGCGGTATTGGTTTTGGCAGCTAATTCATTAGATGATAAAGGGTCTGATTCTGATAGCGTAGTAAAAAGACCTAGCTTGTCTCCAATTGTAATTAATGGACCGTTAGCTGCAGCACCCATTTCAGTTACTACTTTACCTAGTAAAGCATGTAATTTTTCTTCATTTATTTCCATAAGATAGTATTTTAAATGGTTTATTTATATTGACAACATTGGTTGCCTATTGCAATTCGAATAGAGAAAACTGTTTGCTAAACAAGTTGACGGAAGTTGTATAATGTTAGCATAGCTCTGTACAATTTTAAAATATTGTCAACCAGATTTCTTTCACTATTTATTCATTTTCTAGCAGTATTAATGAATTACTATAATTCAACAACATTCTAGTGTTACAGAGTATATTTCCGTAAAAATTCATGTAAATAAAGGTTTCAGGGAAATAACCTATCATTACAAATAGCTTAGCCACCATTTATCGCGGTTGTTATTCTTATATTTCCAAAACCATATACATAAAGGGTAAAGTGTTAGTGTTATAGCTATCGCTAAAATGTATACCACTACCAGATTAAACCCAAAACCTTGAAGGCTTTTTGTTAAGCTTATAAATAATTCAATAACCATCAATCTTGGTGAAAACCCCATTATTGTTGCTATGATTAAAGCAACTAAGTGAATGACAAACAGGTGAACGACGTAAAAAAACAATGGCACACGACCAATGATAACAATAGCATGGTGAATACGACCTTTCCAATTCTCGACAAAGGCTAGTAAAAGTATAGAAGGACCTAATGTTATCAGTAAATATAACAACGATGGCGGATATTTAGAAACATTCATGAATGACAAAATCGTAGAAGTCAACAATTCAAAATTTGACCAACTATTCGGGTCACCATAAAAGTTTAATGCTCTAATAATAAAGAATAAACCTATTGCTGTTAAACCCAAGTAAATCAAATATTTCTTTCTAACTCTCGGGTCAAAATCTTGGGTATATAATACTCCAAAATGATAACCAAGGGGCATTACAAAAACCCAAGGTACAAGAGGGTAGAAAACCATTATCGCGAAGTATTTGGTAACTATCGGGGCTTGTAAGTGAAGAATAGTCCATAGTCCATTCCAAGTTTCAGGTTCAAATCCATCCAATGCATTATGTCCGAATATCACTATTAAACTAACTATAATCATCAGCCTTTTTGGGACATAAATAAATGCTGCTAAAAATATCATAGATACCCCAAGCACCCAAATTACTTGAAGTACATTCATAGCATAATCTAATTGAAACTGCCAGACGAATTGTACAATTGTTAATTCTAAAATAACAAGCCAAACGCCACGTTTAATCAGCCAAGTACTCAGTTCTTTCTTATTTTTTCTTCTTCCACTCAAATATGCAGAAGTACCCGCTAAAAAAACAAATACTGGTGCACAAAAATGAGTGATAAAACGGGTAATGAATAATGGAACGGTAGTCTGCGATATATCTGTAGGACTGAAAAAATAAGAATCGTAATGTAGAAATGCTCTTGTATGATCCAATGCCATTAACACCATAACAATGCCTCTTAATAAGTCAATTGATTCTATTCTATTATTTTTCATAAGATTCTAATTAATGGGCTATTCTAATCCATAGACCAGACATCATTTAAAAGAGCAGATCCAGTTGACCCACCAATTATCCATATTTTATTATTAAATGAGATAGGGGTATACTCTAATCTCCCGGTATACGGACCTTCTTTAATTACTTGTGTCCAAGTTTCACCATCAGCACTTTGCCATATATCATTAACTCGAGATGAGCCATCAAACCCACCTATGATCCACATTTTATCGTCAAAAACTACAGAAGTATGACCTTTTCTTCCTGAGAAAAGTGTGTTTGCATTAACCTGGTTCCATATTTTACCATCACTACTTTGCCAGGTATCGTTTAAGGGTGTATTGAAATTCTCTGCTCCCGCTCCATTTCCTCCTAAAATCCATATTTTATTATCGAAGACTAGGGTCGCAAAGCCAAACCTATCAGTAAAAGTTATTTGAGAATCGACACTAGTCCATGTTTCACCATCAGAACTTTGCCAAATAGTATTCATTGATTTGGCTGGACCAGATCCACTTCCTATGACCCATAATTTATTTTGAAAAGCTATTACTGATTGGTCATAACTTATATTAAATGGAAGTGCTCCGGTAACCAATGTCCAATTTTCGCCATCACTACTCTGCCAAATATCAGTTAATATATCTGAGCCATTATGACCGCCCATTACCCATATTTTATTATCAAAGACAACGGTAGAATGAAATCTTCTTTTATGAAAAGGTGCCTCTGCAGTAACTTGAGTCCACGTTTCACCATCTGTACTTTGCCAGATATCATTTAAATGTGAGAAACCATCATAGCCACCAATAACCCACATTTTATTATCAAAAACGACCGAGGTATGATCTCTTCTCTCTGAGAAAGCTGCACTTGCTGTTACTGGAGTTTCAGGGATGTGCAGATTTCTTGTCGTAAAACTGAAAGTCTCACTAGATGTTGTATTTCCTTCTGAATCAATCGCTACAACTTTCCAGAACAAGTCTTGGTTTAATGGTAATCTTTCTTCTAGGGTAAAATTGGTTTCGTTTATAGTATTTGCCAAGCTAGTAGTGGGGTTGCTATTTTCATCCACAAACAATTCATAGGATATAGAATCTCCATCAGGATCCACAGCTGCATTCCATAAAAAATTCGGCATTACATCTACGTCTGTTGCGCCATCTATAACAGCTATAAGCTCAAAGTCATCTGGAGCTTGATTGACTGTTTTATCTTGTTGATTAGGTGTTTCGCCTTCTTCTAAGATTACTTTATCATCATCATTTCTACAATTAATGAATGTTGAGGATAATGTGATAAATGAAAAAAGCACCAAATACATTTTATTTGTTTTCATCGTATTTGTTTTTGATTTTATAATAAATCGGTAAGAGTTTGGGAAATTATTTTCATTAGACATTTATAATACTACCCTGAAAGATTTTACAGCACTACCTGAGTAGTATTTTATGCTAACAATTCCTTTTTTATTTTTCTAAATCAAAATGAGTAATCAATTCATCATGTGACATTTCACTAAAGTCATTGCTGTTTTTAGCAGAATTTACAGGAGAAGATGGAGAAGAAATAGAGGAAGCCGGAATTACAAATATTTTGAATTCTTCAAAAGTTACTTCTGTCAAATATGGATCTAGAGTTCCTAAATCATATAGATTTACAATATAATCAGAACTTGGACCACCAGACAGAACAGCAGTGCTTCCCTCTATAATTACCCTTGTTTCAAATAAAGTAGGTTCACCTATTCCAGGAACGGGTACCCACCTTTTTTTAGTTACAAAAGAATTTCCAGCGTTGGGTGTTTGAAAAATCTCAGCATAAAACCCTAAAACTAAACTCTCGTTTAATTCATTTAGTGATACACCGTCCATTGGGTAGGTAACACTACCCGTAGTAATGGTTTCTGACCCATATTCTAATAGTTGAACATCTGCATTACCATCTTCGCCATCTATACCATCGACTCCATCTGATCCATCAACTCCGTCAGCACCATCAGCACCATCAACTCCGTCGAGACCATCTGAACCAGTTTCACCTTGAGTACCAGCGGGACCAACAGCTCCATCTTCACCGTCTTTAGCACAAGAGGTAATTGTTAATGATAAAATGATTAATACGTAGGTAAAAAGTTTCATTGTAGTTTTCATAATGTTTGTTTTAATTATTATGATACAATGATATTGTGCATTAATAAAAAGGACTTGTACAATTAATTCAAATAGTAGTAGTATTGGTTCATTGACAAAAAAAAGCAAGCACTATTATTGCATTTTATGCAATAATAAAATATCAAATAACTGAATATCAATTATTTATGAATACTACTTGGAGAAATTCCAAATTCGTCTTTAAAAGCTCTACTGAACCAAGAAGGGTCGTTAAAACCAACCTCATAGGCAATTTCGGAGATTGTTTTATTAGTGGTTTCAATTAATTCTTTAGCTTTTTGTAGTCGAATAGATCGAATAAAAACTGCTGTAGATTTATCGGTAATTGCTTTTAATTTTCTGTAGATTTGAGACTCACTTAAATGAATTTCTTTAGCTAATTGAGATGTTCCAAAATCAGCATCATCCAAATTATCATGAATGACTTTTATTACGTGTTGTAAAAATTTGGTTTGAGGATTTTCTATTTTATTCTTGACTAGAGCTGCAAATCCATGTTTTTCTAATTTACCAATCAATTTTTTGCGTACCAAAATTAATTGATCCAAACGTGTAAATAGTTCCTCTTTTATAAAAGGCTTTCCCAAATAGGCATCGGCACCATGGGTTAGCCCAGTAAGTCGATCTGCTGTAGTAACCTTTGCGGTTAAAAGTATTATAGGAATATGATCTGTACGTTCATCTGTCTTTAAGGTTGCACAAACTTCATAACCATCCTTGCCAGGCATCATTACATCACTTATAATGATATCAGGTATTTTTTCGTAGGCCATTTCTATACCAATATTACCATTATTGGCATGCAAGGTTTGGTATTTTCCTTTTAAACATGTTTTTAAATAGTGGGCCACATCGTCATTATCTTCAATGATTAATGCCAAGGGTAATGTAGAGGTCTCATCTAAAAAAGACGGAATCGTTTTGGCAATTAAAGTAGTTTTGTTAAGTGACGGTTCAACAGTTATTTTAGCGTCAGCTGTTTTAATCGCTTTATTCGTTACAGGTAATTGTACGATAAAGGTACTCCCCTTACCAATGGTGCTCTCTACCGCTATGGTTCCTTTCATTAATTCCACAAATTCATTAGCTAAAGAAAGACCTATACCTGTACCCTGTTGCTTGCGTGAAGATTCATTTTCAACCTGATAGAAACGGTCAAATAAATGCGCGATGTCATCTTCTGCCAACCCTAAACCGTTGTCCTGTACTTTTAATTGAAAAAACTCAATCTCTTTACTTTTGATTTTGTTAAGGTGAACAATAATTTTACCATGTGCTGGGGTAAATTTTATTGCATTTGAAAGTAAATTAGAAATAATGGAGGCTACTTTGTTTACATCAATATCCATCTCCAAAGAATCAATTTCTGAGTAAATGGTGAGGTTGATATTTTTAGACTGCGCCAAGGAATGAAAACTTTCACTCAAATATTTCACAAACGGAATGGCATCGGTCTGTACCAGATTCAACTCCATAGAACCACTTTCTACTTTTGCCAAATCAAGCATTTCATTGACCAATTGTAACAAGTTTTTACCATTTCTGCGAATCATTTCCAAAGAATTTTCAGCCCCTTCAAAACTCTCTTCTTTAACTTTGGATTTTAAAGTGTCAGCCATACCGAGAATAACTGTCAGCGGTGTTCGAAATTCATGGGTGATATTTGAATATAGCTTTGTTTTTGCCTCGTTCAATAATTCGAGTTGTTCTGTTTGATGGCTTAAAAGTTCATTTTTTTGTCGTATTTCTTGAGTGCGTTTATTAATGGTGTTTTCTAATCTTATATTTTTTTTCTGTAATTCATTAGATCTCCATTTAGAGTATAGCCCAACAATGCCAATTGTTCCTAAAACATAAACTACATAAGCCCACCATGTTCTATACCAGGGGGGTAAAACAGCAAAAGAATAATTATCTTCAGTACTTATATGATTAAAGACATTCTTCGAACGAACCTTAAAGCTATAGTCTCCTTCAGAAATATTAGTATAATCTTTTTTGGTTTCCGACGTCCATTCTGACCAATCTTCATCAAAACCTTCTAGTATATATTGGAATTGGTTTTTAGACTCGTCATCAAAACTAGTACTGGAATACTCAAATCTAAGTGCGTTTTCTTTGAATTTAAGGGAAGGAGGTTTTACTTCTGTTCTAGCTCCTCCATATAATAAAGAATCTTTTAAAAATGTTACTTTTCTAATAAGGGTTTTGAAGTTTTTAGAACTTTCTGTACCAACATCTAAATCATGTCTGATAATACCTCCGCTTCCTCCATACCAGACGACATTATTATCTTCGGGAAAATGAGCGACTCCAACATCTTGAGTAATTCTTTCATCAAAATTTTTTTGTATCATATAATTACCATCCTTTGTTTTTATCGCCTTTATTCTTGATCTTCTTTTATCATCTTTCTTTATTTGGGCGAACATCCATAAATTTCCCTTTTTGTCTTCTCTTTTTAATGAGATTTCTCCTGGTAGTTTTAAAAGTTCGTTAATACTGGAATCTCGGATAATGCTATCGTTTTGTTTATTATAACTATACACATCATGGTCTATATTGAAGAGTACCTTATCCTTTATGAATCTAAGAAACAAGATACCTTCGGGTAGTTCCTCGTTTGCTTTAAAATGTTTTACAACAGGTTGCTGCTTGCCTAAATTAGTAGTCACCTTCCAGACACCGTCATTTTGAGATTCTAACCATAGATTTCCATCGCTATCTTCAACAATTTCTCTTATATCATCTACAATTCCATTGATTTTTCCATCGTTTTGCCATTTCCCATTCTTGTAAATAATTGACGCTAAACCGTCAATTAAGCCTACATAAATACGTTTTGGATTTTTCTTTGACCGAAATAGCGCACCGCTTTGTAAATCAATTTGTTGAACAAGTTTATGGTTTACAAAAACGAATAATCCAGCTCTGGTACCAGCGAACAAGGTGTCCTTTGATATGAGGAATTCAATAGCCTGCTTTGAGGAAATTTTGGTGGAGGAAACCGATGGTCCTACGTTTTTAAACAATTTATGACCTTCAATACTGTCCTCCTCTAGTCTTAAAACTCCATTGTAGTTAGCGGCATATATTTTACCGTTGTATAAAATAATGCCATTTACATATCCTTCGATACCTTTTCTGTCATCAAAAATTGAATACGGAGATTGAAGTTCAATACGGGAAACACCTTTATTAGTCGCAGCCCAAACACCTTTTTGTTGGTCTTCAAATAAACGAAAAATTGCATTGTCTTGTAACCCAAGATCCTTATTCACCGCCTGTACTATATTTCCGTCTTGATCAATGGTTATGATTCCATTTTTTATAGTCCCAATAACATAATTTCCATTCCTGAGTTTAAGTATTCTACGGGCTAACCATTTTTCTAAAAATATTGAGGTATTAAGATTTAAGGGTTCTATTTTTCCTTTATTTGTCACAAAAAGTCCTTGCCCATAAGTTAAGAGCAACAGCTCATTATTTTTGTACAAGGCAACATCCGTAATTGCCTTAATCCCTGCGGTTGAAGCATTGAATATCTCTTGAGAATCATTTGCACTTATTTTTATAAGCTCTACTTTGTTTTTTACAACAAAAACATTCTCGCCTATTTTTTTACATAAATTAAATCCTGAAGGAGCGTCGTGAATTAAAAAGGCATTGTTTTTCCATTCAAATATTTTTTTTTCGGATCTGAAGTAGACAATGTTATTATGCGCGCTAATATCTTCTATTTGCTGAAAATTCTTATCCTCTAAATCTTCCTTTAAAGAAGTGAATTTTAACAAGCCTGAATTGTCAGGTTCTAAATATCCTAATTCATTGTACCCTCCCACATATATTCTATTGTTCTCATCTATAGCCATCGCTCTTGCGACTCCAAAATTGGGTAATTGAATAGTTCTCCAAGAGGTACCGTCATATTCTAGAATACCTTCGTTATTGCCGATATAGATTATTCCCTCTTTACTTTGAAGAATGTCCCAGTTCTGCGATGCACCTTTGTATTGATCTGAAGAATAGTTTTGAATATATGGCAATCCAATTTCAGAAACCTGTTGGGAATAAACACAGTGAAAAGTAACGTTTAAAACAAGCGACAGTAGAAATAATAGCTTAAAGCGATTTTTTGAGTAAATGGAATATAAGATTTGAGTTTCCTCCATTTTTCACTTGGTTTTTAGAAAAATTGGTCCATTTGCACTCCAAATGAAATTAGAATTAGCAAAAAACAGTTCTAAATTTGAATTTTCGCTTTCATAACGAATTTAGTAAAGTACCTTCCCAAAACTTAATGTAACTGTACCATAAGTGATAATCCAAGTTTTGTTAGCTAATTATTATGTGTAGACTGTAAATCAATAGCGTATGATAATATAATTAATAGCATTCTTTAAACAATAGTTTTAATAATTTGTATTGGTTGTTTATTCCTTACAATGAACCGAATAATACATCCTATAAAAAGACCCTTTTAAACCAATACAAATTATTAAAACCAACGTTATAGGCAAGATTTGTTATTGTTCTTTTCCATTTCCCAAACGTATTAATAAGAACAAACAATAGTAATAATTAAAATCTATTATCCCCACCAACAATATCACCAAGTGTACCTAGAATACTACCTTCTCCTTTATCTTTTCCACCTCTTGGTATTGAAGCTAGTACTCTACCTGCAAGACGACTGAATGGTAGTGATTGAATATATACGGTACCTGGTCCGCGTAGGGTTGCAAAGAACAATCCTTCTCCGCCGAAGACAGTATTTCTAATTCCGCCAACGAATTCAATATCGTAATCTACTTCTTTTGTAAAACCTACTATACAGCCCGTATCTACTTTTAAGACTTCTCCGGGTGCCAATGTCTTTTTTGCCAGTGTACCACCTGCATGAATAAAAGTCATGCCATCACCTTCTAATTTTTGCATGATAAAACCTTCGCCACCAAATAGTCCGCGACCAAGTTTTTTAGAAAACTCAATACCAACGGATACTCCTTGTGCTGCACATAAAAAGGCATCTTTCTGGCAGATAAAACGACCGCCCATTTCAGAAAGGTCAATTGGTAGAATTTTACCTGGATAAGGAGAAGCAAAACTCACTTTCTTTTTACCCTGACCTATGTTTAAAAATGCAGTCATGAACAAACTCTCGCCAGTAAGCATACGTTTACCTGCAGAAAAAATTTTACCTAAAACGCTATTATCTTGATTACTTCCATCACCGAAAATAGTATTCATTTTAATATCGGTATCCATCATCATAAAGCTACCAGCTTCGGCAACAACTGCCTCTTGAGGATCAAGCTCTATTTCAACGTATTGCATTTCTTCTCCAAAAATCTCGTAATCTATTTCGTGTGCGTTCATTTGTATATTATTTTTGATTGATGTCTATAAGTTGCTAGAAGTAGACGATTTGTTACATCAAATCAATTATTTTTTGAAAGAGATTTCAAAAACTGTTCTGATTTTTGCGAGCCAATAAGGTATTTTTCACCATTAGTCAGTGTCATAGCTACTCCTTCTTTACCCTTTACATTATAGACAGTACCGTACTTCTTAGTTTTTCTGATACCATAACCTACAAAATCATAATTAACGATCTCTTGTTCTACTATTTCACTTAAATCAATGACTTTATTAAAAAATAAAAGATGACCAATTTTTATTTCATTATTTGATACGACAACCTTAAGTTTAGATAATGCCAAAAATAATATGGTCCCTACATAAATTAAAAAGCAGATAAATTGAATAATGGATACTTTACCCGATATCCAAGATACACTTACATTTTCTAAATCAACGGGAGAAAAACCGCCAAACATATATAGTATAACACCAATAATATTAAAAACTGCTAAAATTATTGGCGCCAATATAATCAACCACAACCACCATTGCGTAAATTTTTGAGTTTCCTTAAACTGTACCCCTGCTTTCATTCTAATTATTATTTCTGCTTCAACCTCACCGTCCATTCAAACTTAAAGGTGCTTACCACTACCCCATCTGTATTTACTCCCACAGATTTCATCCAAACGGTTTGTCCTTCTCCGGTAGCAATCGTTTTATCTAAAGCTTCTTTAATTAAGTGTCCGTCTTCACAAGTAAATGTAATTCTACCTGTGGCTTTCTTTGAAAAATTAGCTGTGTTATTCGCTACCAGCATGGAAATTTTCTTACCCGATGCTTCAATTTGATCTATCATTAAAGCCCCTGTCGTCAATTCTGCGGCCATACCTTGTACTGCCCAAAACATAGAATTAAACGGATTCTGATTGAACCATCTGTGCTTTACCGTTACTATTGAACGGTTTTTATCTAACTCTCTTAAACGTACCCCGCACCACCATGCTGACGGTAGTTTAAAAAATGAGAACATGTTGATTTTACTAGCTGTTACCGCCATATTATCTTATAATTTTTATAAAAATAGCCATTATTAATAGCATACTAAAATGTTAATATATTGTTAAATATTAGTACTATGCGTTACATAGTACCTTTTTTTAGACATATATTTGCATAGGAAGTTAATAGGTAATCAAAGTAATTGGCTTTTACATAGTATTATAATCAATCATCATCACCAACGAATCAATCATGACAGAATCAGTAACAAAACACGAAAGAAACCTCTCTGCATTAATACATGCAAGTACGTTTTCTAAATTCTTTTTTCCGTTCGGGAACTTCATCATTCCTCTAGTATTATGGACGGCAAGTAAAAAAGAATATGAATTTGTAGATCACAACGGTAAACAAGCGCTGAATTTTCAAATTAGCATACTCCTCTACTCTATTCTTGTAGGTATGGTTAGTATCCCTTTTTTCTTAGGGGGCTTTCTTCCTAATATTTTTGACTTTGATCATTTCAGCTTTTCAAATATTCACAGTTTCAATAACATCAATTTTAACTTTGATTCTGATGATTTTTTTGGTCCGTGGATGATACCCGTTGCATTACTAGGTCTAGCACAATCTGCTTTATTTATTATCAATATAGTATATACCATATTAGCTACTATAAAAACAAATGAAGGTGAAGTTTTTGAATATCCCTTCACTATAAAATTTATAAAATAGAATCATCAGTTTACATTATATATCGGGTATTCATCACACCCTAAAGAGTTTATTAATCAATCAAAAATCAATCAGGATGTTTATTCATCAAACAAAAAACGAACAGTTAATCTATGCAGACAACAGACACAATGGAGCAATCCCCTCCGAAAGAGGGACTGCATAAAAAGCAAAAAGAGATTATGAATGTAGAAAATACAAAAGCACAAATGCGCAAAGGGGTTTTGGAGTATTGCATCCTGTCCATTTTAAATGGGCATGATAAATATGCTTCTGAAATCTTAGGAACGCTAAAAGATGCAAAAATGCTTGTAGTAGAAGGTACTATCTACCCGCTACTTACCAGATTAAAGAATGCAGGTCTTCTAAACTACCGTTGGGAAGAATCTACTTCTGGACCGCCACGAAAATATTACACCCTAACCGAAACCGGTAAACTTTTTCTTAAAGAATTAGATACCACTTGGGACGAATTAAGAAAAGCCACCAACCTGGTAACCAACTCAAAAAACAGCTAATCATGAACAAAACAGTAAATATAAATTTAGCAAACATGCTCTTCCATATAGACGAAGAGGCATACAATATAATGCGTAGGTATTTAGAATCTGTAAAACGTTCTTTTGCCAACACACCGGGCAGTGATGAAATCATTGCAGATATAGAAGCTCGTATAGCTGAACTTTTTCATGACAAATTAGAGAATGAAAGACAGGTTATTACTCAAAAAGAAGTAGATGAAGTTATCGCCATTATGGGGCAACCTGAAGATTATATGGTAGATGAAGACATCTTTGAAGATGAACCTAGAGCAAAGACTGCTTCAACCAAAGAAAGAGTAAAGAAATTATATAGAGATACCGAAAAGAAATATGTTGCCGGTGTATCTTCTGGTTTAGCGCATTACTTTGGTATTGATCCGTTATGGATTCGTTTACTTTGGATTTTCTTAACCATTTTCACTTGGGGTGGATTCATCTTTATCTATGGTTTACTTTGGATCCTTATTCCTGAAGCGAAAACTACTGCCCAAAAATTAGATATGAGCGGCGAGACAGTGAACATCAGCAATATTGAGCGTAAAGTTAAAGAGGGTTTTGATGACGTAGCGGATCGTGTAAAAAGTGTTGACTATGAAAAAGTAGGTGACACCGTCAAAAAAGGAGGTAAAACGATTTTTGACACCTTTGGTGATATCGTAATGTTCCTTTTCAAAATTTTCGGCAAATTCATTGGTATTCTTTTAGTTATCATTGGTGCCACTACATTGATAGGTCTTTTTGTAGGCATGTTTACCGTTGGTATTTTAGATATCATTCATGTACCTGGTATTGATTTCTATAATGTAGTCAACTCTACCAACTTACCAATCTGGGTGGTATCGTTATTAGCATTTTTTGCCATTGGCATTCCGTTTTTCTTCTTAATGTACTTAGGATTAAAAATATTGGTAAACAACTTAAAGTCAATTGGTACCGTTGCTAAATTCTCATTATTAGGATTATGGCTGATCTCAATTATATGTTTGGTCGTCTTTGGTATTAGAGAAGCGGCAGCACATGCATACACAGGTAGTACTTCTGTAGAAAATGAAATAACTTCTATTATGCCTTCAGATACTTTAAATATTAGGTTAGTGTCTACAGATGAGTATGATTATGAAAAGGACATGCATATGGGAGATACCTTTATTTCTTATGACGAAGCCGGTAATAAGGTTTTGGTTTCTGATGATGTTAGATTCCGTATTCGTAAGTCTAAAGACACCTTGGTTCGTGTTCAAATTAGAAAAGAGGCTGACGGACCGTCGAATAGAGAAGCAAAAGATATTGCTAGTCAAATCATCTATGAATACGAAGTAAACGGCAATACTATCTCTTTTGATGATTATTTGACCACACAGGGACCTAAGTTTAAAGATCAAGAGGTACGTGTAAATATTTTCTTGCCAGTAGGTACCATTTTAACTTATGACCAGACTAATTCTAGAGATTGGATTACGACTGTTAATACAGACAGAGATGTGGAAGGTCTAGAGGGCTATATCTGGAAAATGACTGAAAACGGAGAGCTTGAATGCCAAGATTGTCCTGATTTTATTGAGATGGAAGATGAAGATGATACTGGTTCTAATCGCATCAACATCAATGAAAATGGCATAGATATCAACATTAATGATAATGGCGATAAAGGTAAAATCATTATCAACGAGAACGGAATTGACATTGACGTAAATGATAACGGAGAATCGTTTAAAATGAAGTTAGATGAAAATGGCGTAAAAGTGAATACCAACGATAGTATCAACTAATTACAATTCAGACATCTTAAACAACAGTTCAGTATTTATAAATAGAAAAGGAGTTAAAAAACAATCATTTTTACATCATCATAAAACAATAATCAATCAAAAAACGAACAATCATGACAACATTAGTAAGAATAACAGTAGCACTTGTTTTAGCCCTATTACTTTCATCTTGTGGCTTTGATATTAACTTTGGAGATTTTGGATCCGGTGAAAAAGGCAACGGCGTAGTTGTTGAAGAAACCAGAGAGATTACCGGTGAATTTACAGAAGTATCTGCTTCTGAAGGTTTAGAGGTATTTGTTACCCAAGGCGCAGACTTTGATATTGCAGTTGAAGCAGATGAGAATATCATTGACTTAATTGGAACTGATATTAAAAACGGGAAATTAAAAATTCACTGTATCGAAAACATTGGTCGCTCTACTAAAAAGATATATGTAACAATGCCAAACGTTACCGGTATGTATGCTTCAAGCGGTTCTCATCTTACTACTGAAAATCTAATTCAGTCAGATAAATTAGAAGTAGATGCAAGTAGCGGTGCCATTATCAATGCTAACGTACACGCTACCAATATAGATATCGATGCTAGTAGCGGTGCAAATATTACTTTAGAAGGCGTTGCCAAAGAAGTATATGTTGATGCCAGTAGCGGTGCAAATATTAAAGCGAACGACTTAACTACTTTAGTAGCCACTGCAGATGCCAGTAGTGGTGCAAATATAAGTATCGATGTTACCAATGATTTAACCGCAGAGGCTTCTAGTGGTGGTAATATATCATACAAAGGTGATCCATCGGTACAGAAGAACAAATCAGTATCGGGCAGTGTACATAAGTACTAAAATATTCCTCAATCAATTCAACTTTGAAACCCACTGAAATATCAGTGGGTTTTCATTTTGTAGTCGACACCTAATCTGTATATTAGTGGTATGCAAGTACATTTAAAAAAATATACATTACCATTAAAACACACTTTCAGTATATCAAGAGAATCTCATGATTTTCAAGATACTATGATTGCTTCTTTGACTTTAAATGGTAAAACGGGTTATGGCGAGGCTACCTCTAATCCTTATTATAAAATAACTACACAGAGCATGATGGATGAAATCAGCGCCATATCCTCTGAAATTGAACGTTTTGAATTCACAACACCTGAAATTTTCCATGCCTTTTTAGTAAGTAAAGGCTTATCCAATTTTGCTATTTGTGCTCTAGATTTGGCTGCGCATGATCTTTACGGAAAATTATTAGGCAAACCTTTATACGAAATTTGGGGTACAAGCATCGAAAACTACCCAACAACCAATTATACTATAGGTATTGCAGCTATTGATGTTATGTTAGCCAAAATGCAAGAAATGCCATGGCCTATCTATAAAATTAAATTAGGCACTAGTGATGATGTTGCTATTGTCCGTGAATTAAGAAAGCATACAGATGCCATTTTTAGAATTGATGCTAATTGCGCTTGGACTGCAACAGAAACGATACATAATGCACCGCTTTTAAAGGAATTGGGAGTTGAATTTTTAGAGCAACCCCTAAAAGCAGATGATTGGTCTGGTATGGAAGAAGTCATGCACCACAGCGTATTACCCGTAATTGCTGATGAAAGTTGTATTGTAGAAAGTGATGTAGAAAAATGTGCACTTCATTTTAGTGGGATAAATATTAAACTGACCAAGTGTGGCGGACTCACCCCTGCCCTACGCATGATAAAAAAGGCTAAAGAATTAGGGATAAGCGTAATGGTTGGCTGCATGACAGAATCTACAGTAGGTATTTCTGCTATTGCTCAATTAATTCCACAATTAGATTATGTAGATATGGATGGCGCTTTGTTATTAAAAAGTGATATTGCTACGGGAGTTCATATTGAACCTGACGGGAAGGTTATCTTCCCAAAACTAGCCGGTAGCGGTGTTCAATTGTTAGAATAATGTTTACTATTGATGAATTTCCTGATAGAACTATTGCCATTGATGGTAAAGAATACCTATACTTTGGCGGTACCTCATATTTAGGATTACAAACTGATGCGGAGTTTCAATCGGTATTCATCAATAATATTAAAAAATATGGTATTGCCTATAGTGCTTCTCGAAAATCTAATATTAGAATATCAATTTTTGATGAAGTAGATGCTTATTTAGCTGAAATAGTAGGTAGTGAAGCTTGCGTGACCATGTCTTCTGGTTATCTCGCCGGTCAGCTGGTATGTAACTATTTTAGCCAACCCGGTTATCAATTATATTATGCACCACATACGCATTCTGCCTTATTAAGAAATCAACAAGAACTATTTCAAAGCTGGACTGAGCTTGAAAATGCTATCAAACAGGATTCTAACAAGACAGCTGTACTCTTTTTAGATAGTATCGATTTTCACGGAGATAATTATCCGGATTATAACTTCCTTAAAAACTTACCACTACAAAATGTTATTCTAGTTGTAGATGATTCTCACGGAATAGGAATTACCGGAAAAAATGGCGGTGGCAGCTTTAGACTATTACAATCACTGCAACCAAAAGAACTATTAGTTTCTTGCTCTTTAGGTAAAGGGTTTGGCATACAAGCTGGAGCAATATTTAGCAGTACCAATATGATTAATGCGCTAAAAAATACACAGTTTTTTGGCGGAGCTAGTCCTGCAACACCTGCTTCTTTAGCAAGCATTAGAGATGCTAGTTCACTTATCGCCACTAAAAGAATACAATTAGCAGAAAATATGGATCTATTCTTGAAAAATGTTTCAGGCAGGTCCCTTTTTGTATATGCGGAAGGACATCCGACCTTTAATTTTCAAAATGAAATACTTGCTAATTATCTGGAAGAAAATTGTATTCTAGTTACCAATTTTAGATATCCAACAGAAAATGATTCCCTCATGAGTCGTATAGTTATAAGCGCTTCTCACACCAATGAAGACATTTTAAAGCTTTGCACTATTCTTAATTCACACTCTTCAAATCCACAACAATTACTTTAATTACCTAACTATCATTATGTTATTCGTAATTATTAGTGTTATTTATTATTAAATTCCAATATTTAATTCGTATCTTTTTAGTACACATTCAACTCTTTTATTAACTAACACCTTACCACTATGAAAAAAATTATAGGATTGGTATTGCTGATGCTACTATTGGTATCAGCCGCCTCAACAAATTCCATTAACGAAAATTACATGCATACCATAGAAGGTACATGGGAACTGGAAAGTTTTTATAATTACGACGGACAACAAGTAATTGATACCGTACCCACTGCAGACGGTTATAGACAGGTTAAAATGTACTACAATGGTAAAATTATGTGGTCTAGATATGTACCGGTAGATAAAGTTGGTAGATTTGGTTACGGTACTTATAATATTACTGATGACAGATTAATGGAAACGCTAGAATATGGTGATAATGAAATGATTCAAGCTATGGATACCCTGCGCGTTTTCACTTTTGAACTTCAACTTAATGATAACAGATTTAGCCAAATAAGTTTAGATGAAGAAGGTAATAGAACATTCTCTGAAAACTACGTAAGAATAGATTAACAAAACACGTTAAACAAAAAAAGAGCCCATTCTAACGAATGGGCTCTTTTGTATTTTATGCTATACTAATTACTAGTACTTATCTGCAATTGCTTCTTCAACAGAACCAATTGATGCTAAGTAACGTTCTGCATCTAATGCAGCCATACAGCCTGACCCTGCAGCTGTAACTGCTTGTCTGTATTCTTTATCTTGAGCATCTCCACTAGCAAAGACACCTGGTAAATTAGTTTTGGTAGACTTACCTTTTGTAATTAGGTAACCCGTTTCGTCCATATCTAATTGACCTTTAAATATATCAGTATTTGGTTTATGACCAATTGCGATGAATATACCGGTAATAGCGATTTCTTCTTTCTCGCCTGTTTGGTTATTTACCATTCGTAAACCTTCAACAACTTGGTCACCTAAAACTTCATCTACTTCAGTATTATAACGTACTTCAATATTTTTAAGGCTGTGAACTCTATGTTGCATCGCTTTAGATGCTCTCATTTCATCTTTACGCACCAACATCGTTACTTTATTACAAATGTTAGCCAAATAAGATGCTTCTTCTGCTGCAGTATCACCTGCACCAACAATAGCTACATCTTGCCCTTTATAGAAAAAGCCATCACAAACTGCACAAGCAGATACTCCTCCACCACGTAAACGTTGCTCACTAGGTATATTTAAATACTTAGCAGATGCACCGGTAGAAATAATAATAGTTTCAGCTTCAATTTGCTTTTCACCATCGGCAACTACTTTATGAATACCTCCTTTTTCTTTTGAAAACTCAACTGAAGTAATCATACCAATTCTAACTTCGGTACCAAAACGTTCAGCTTGCTGTTGCAACTGCACCATCATCGTAGGACCATCGATACCTTCTGGGTATCCTGGAAAGTTATCTACTTCAGTTGTGGTGGTCAATTGACCCCCTGGCTCCATACCTGTATACATAACAGGTTTTAAATCTGCACGGGCAGCATAAATAGCTGCTGTATACCCTGCAGGACCAGATCCTATAATTAATGTTTTTACACGTTCTATTTTATCAGACATAATATCAAGTGGTTCTATTAAATTCTCTACTACAAAAGTAGGTTTTTGAGCTAAAAACTTACAATATAGTTATCAAAAGTTTTTATACGAATATTAGCTATGAAGATAACTATTTACTATTTTTCGCCAGTTTTTCTAACTTTTTGTTCAAATAAAATTGAAGAAAAATGAACTTTCCCCCATTCTTTACGTATGTATAGTAGAACTTATATTATTATCGAATGAAAACCTTTAAATGCGCTATCATAGAAGATTCTAGCACGCAGCGAAAACTTCTTGAGCAAATTATCGAGAAAAATAAAAACCTAAAGCTCTTACATTCTTCTAGTGCGAGTGCTGAAAGCTTAGCAGAGGTAAATGCCTTGAAGATAGATTTCTTATTTCTTGATATTGAAATGCCCGTTATGAACGGATTCGAATTTTTAGCCGGACTAACAATTCATCCGCAAGTAATTATTACGAGTCAGAATCAGAAATATGCCCTTGATGCTTTTGAGTTTAATGTAACGGATTTTCTTTTAAAGCCCTTTAGCAATACTAGGTTTGAAGCTGCCATTACCAAAGCAATTGATAAGGCGAAATCTGTAAAAAAGAAACAACCCGAAAGCAAATTAGTAGTAAAACACAATCTTAAGCAGGTGGAACTTAATATGCATGGCATATTATATGTTGAAGCTTTGGGTGACTATGTAAAAGTGGTTACTGAAGAACGCAACTATATTATTCTCTCTACCATGAATGCTTTTAACAAAAGACTTGGTTCAGAAAATTTTATACGAATTCATAAATCGTATATCGTTAATTTAAAAATGGTGGAGCGCTATAATCACGAATTCATTGAAATTAAGAATAAGAAAATTCCGATTAGCCGAGCCAAAATAGTTGAACTCGACCAGCTTTTAAATTGTATCGAATAAATATTTCTTAGTTCTTTTCAAGCATCTCTACCGTTGCTACCGTTCTAAACCCGGTATGTTCTAAAGAAGAATCCATACTAGATCCCATTCTTGCAGATACTCTGTAACTAGCACAATACGATGCACTACATAAAAAAGAGCCGCCTTTAATTACGCGTTCTTTAGCAAGTGGATTATTTGGTGTAAACGGAGCTTCTGCTCCCGCAGGATTTATTAAAACCTTATTTCTATCCTTTATCTCTTTATAGTAGTTGGTATTATACCAATCGCTAGTCCATTCCCAAACATTGCCTGCCATATCATACAATCCGTAAGCATTTGGAGGATATGATTTTACCGGCGCGCGAAGTTCGAAACCGTCTGCTATTGTATTCTCTACAGGAAATTCACCTTCCCAAGTATTTGCTTTTTCCTTTAAAACAGATTCATTATCACCCCAGTTATATATAGTGCCGTATGAACCTGCTCTAGATGCCAGCTCCCACTCCGCCTCTGTTGGCAAACGTCTATTTGCCCAGTCGCAATAAGCCAATGCATCTTCGTAAGATACCTGCACTACCGGGTAATTGTCTTTGCCTTTAATGCTACTTTTAGGTCCGTTTGGGTGTTTCCAGTCTGCACCGATAGTCCAGTTCCACCACTGCGAAAAGTCATATAAATTAGGTACTGTAGATTTTGCTTTTTTAAATGTCAATGATCCTGGTTGCAATATAGAATCGTGTGGTTTTTCGGTACCTGGTGGCACTTGCTTTTTAAGTTCTTCCCAATCTATTCCCTTTTCGGCAACTGTTATATAGCCCGTAGCTTTTACAAATGCCGCAAACTGAGCGTTGGTAACTTCTGTGGCATCCATAAAAAAACCATCAACTGTTACATCAATAGCTGGTTTTTCATGATCCATTGCCGTTTTATCACTGCTAATTGCTCCTTGCTCAAAAGTTGCACCAGAAACCCAAACCATGCCATCAGGCGCAGCTAATTCTTCAGGTTTTTTGCTCAAAATCGTATGCTCCACTACCTGTGCGGTTTCTTCAACCTTCGCTGCAACTTTTTCTTGGGCTTTGTTTTCTTTGGATTCCGGCTTACAATTTACCATTCCTAAAAACAATAAACCTAACCCTAAAACTTGTACACTTTTATTCATGGCTTAAATATACTTTCTACGTTTTAATTCATCTCTAAATAATCCGATTTTAACGAATAGGACTAATTACGTACTGAAATGAAAGGTTTTCTGGTTGAATCTGATATTTCTCCATTGGTAGTAATCCCCAGCTGTTATCACCACCTACACCCATTTGACCATGGTCAATATTAATATTGATTAAATCCCTAGTTGGAATATCATAAGTGTGCTGCTGTCTTTTCTGTGTACCCTCATCAAAATCTGAATTCAACTGATGATGCGCACTGAAAGAGAATAATTCTGGAGCTGTAATTTTTATACCTTTTCCTTCCTTATTTTCAAATGACAAGGTTCTTATATCTGTTCTGTTCCCGTTCTCTTGCGGACGTATATATTTAAAATATAAATCGGAAACATTGGCATCGTATACACCTACCAAAGCGGCCGTTTTACGATCTTGGTAATTTTCATGTTCTCCTCTACCATACCATTCTACCTGATCGTAGCTGGTATCAATGATTAAATTATTACCAAATCTTGGCATAATTGGTAAATCGCTGCTCATACCTTTTAACTTGGTACTTACTAATATTTCGCCTTTGGTATTAATGGTATAGGTTACCTTTACCTGACCATTTACAGAAGGTAATTCGTAATCTGCACTCAGCTTTAAATCTTTTCTGATTTTAAAAGGATTAGCAGTTAGCTTTACAGCATCTATAATTTTCTTCCCTTCATTTGAGTTTACTTCTAAACTCATTATATTTTGGGTATCGGTAGCTTCTTTCCATTTCTTTAAAAGTTTAGGCATATTATAACCATAATCATTATCATTTGGTGCTCTCCAGAAATTTACGCTAGGTCCTTTTTGTAACAGATTCCCTTGTCCGTAATCTATAGATGATAAGGTACCGTCTTTACTGTTGAAACCGATTTTAAATCCGTCACCTTTTACAATAATGGTATCATCAATTTTAGTAACCACTAATCCGTCAATATTCTCCTCAAATATAGAAGGGTTGAAATCTGTTAATTGAAACTGCTCGTAAGCCAATAAATAATTTGCTGGTATTAAGGCACTTTCATTTTTTGTAGTCATATATACATTCAAATGATATTCAGAAGCTGCATTTGCCAATGCTGGCAATTCTAATTGAACTTCTTTAGTTTCATACGGAGCAATATCTACATCTGCCAAATTCCCTTTCCCTACTTCTACTCCATTTTCTAACAACTTCCAGGAAAAAGCATATTCAGATAAGTTGGTGAAATCATACATATTTTTTAAACTGATTTTTCCAGATTTCGGATTCTCAGCCCTAAACTTCACATATTGATACACCTTCTTTACTTCATATAAAGCCGGATGCGCAGAACGATCGGGATCTACTAATCCGTTCAAGCAGAAATTATTATCATTCTGTAATTCTGCCCCGCCTAAATCGCCACCAAAAGCATAAAACTCAACGCCGTCTTCATTGGTGGCTTTTAAACCTTGATCTACCCAATCCCAAATGAAACCGCCTTGTAATACATCATACTTTTCAATGGCATCCCAATATTCTTGTAAATTACCAACACTATTACCCATAGCATGAGCATACTCGCACTGAATCAATGGTCTTTTCGGATCATTCTCTGCATATGCGATAGTTTGGTCAACCCTAGAATACATAGGCGCCTGTATATCTGTATTCGAGAAATTAGTCGCTCCTTCATACTGCACTGGTCTAGTAGTATCATGTGCCTTTAACCAGTCATATGTATCAAAAAGGTTTTGACCGTTACCGGCTTCATTGCCTAATGACCAAGTTACAATCGAAGTATAATTTTTATCGCGCTCGAACATACGAATAGTTCTATCTAAATGCATTTCTTTCCACTCTGGGCGGTATGCTGGGTGAATGGCAATTGCGGCTTCATCACCGTCTAAACCTTGGTTAGTAGCTCCCATACCATGAATTTCAATGTTGGCTTCATCAACTACATAAAACCCATACTTATCTGCCATTCTATAGAAAAACTCATTTTTAGGGTAGTGACTACAACGAATGGAATTGATATTATTCTGCTTCATTACCTCCATGTCTTTCAAGGTAATTTCTTCGCAAATAACATGACCTGTTACTTCATCATGATCATGAAGGTTTACGCCTTTTATTAAAACAGGCATACCGTTTACCAAAAACTGATTGTTCTTAATTTCGATTTTTCTGAATCCTATTTTAGAACTGATTGCTTCGGTAGTATTTCCTTTTTTATCCTTGAGCGTAAAAAGTAGCGTATATAAATTCGGCTTTTCAGCATTCCATGTCTTTACATTAGGAATCTCCTGAGCAAATTTTACCGTAGTTGTGCCTTCAACTACATCTAATTTTTGGTCTACTTTAAATATTTCCTTAGCACCATCTAATAAAGTAACTTCTACTTGAGCATCTTTTTGCTTCTTGCCCGTATTCGCCAGTTTTAAATTTAAACTGAATTTACCGTTGGTATACGTATCATCTAAATCTGCCACCACCGAGTAATCTTTTATGGTAGCTTTATTGGTCGTATATAAATACACATCTCTGTCTATACCGCTTAAACGCCAAAAATCTTGATCTTCTAAATAGCTGGCATCTGACCAACGTAATACCTGTACGGACAAATCATTTTTGCCTGCTTTCAGGTATTTAGAAATATTGAATTCTGCGGGTGTTTTACTGCCTTCGCTATAGCCAACCATTTGTCCGTTCATATACACATACATAGCACCGCTTACACCGCCAAAATGCAAATACACTTCTTTCCCATTCCAGCTTTCAGGAGTTTCAAAACTGCGCTTATAGCTACCTACGGAGTTGATATCGTGGGGAATAAATGGTGGATTCTTAGGGAAAGGATACACCACGTTTGTATAAATTGGTGTGCCATGACCTTTTAATTCCCAGTTAGATGGTACCGTAATTTTATCCCAACCGGATGTATCAAAACCTGCATTGAAAAATGTAGTTGGGCGTTCTGGTACACTTGCGGCATAATTAAAATCCCACTCACCATTTAAAGATTGATAGAAAGATGAATTCTCCCAACTTTCATTTGCTAGAGCTGACGTTGCATTCTCATAACGATATAAAGATGCCGTAGGATCTTCGCGATTTATTTGAAAAATTTCAGGATTCTCCCACTCCGGATTTTCCCATTTTGGAGCTTGTGCAGATGCAAATGCAGTGAATAAAAAGATGCCGAGTACGCAAATTTTAATACAGTTTTTCATGTTCTAGTTGTTCAAGTGTGTTAGTTACAATCTATACGAATTCACTATTATTATAATGATTTCGCATTGTAGATGTTTTAATTTATGGAAATTCACATTTTGATACCCGAATATTTCAGATACTATCAAATATTCCATCCTTGCAAAATACAACTAAACTTGCGAATTTGAAAAAGATACCATGTTGTAGACCTCATAAAATAATGAGGTTGCGCATGCCATAATCTTAATGGCTTAAGAATCCGTTTTCTAGCAGTGGAATTTGAAAACGTTCAGTATCTGGTTTGGTGTGTTCTTTTTTGAATATTTCTGCCGCCTTTTCTAAAATCTCAAGATAATCTAAAGCTATATTATTCTTTTCTGTAGGGTCGTTCTTTAAATTATAAAGCTCTAATGTTGGCTGCTCGTTATCTTTTAAATGCTGACGAACTACTTTAAAATCGCCCATTCTAATCGCTATTTGTCCGCCATATTCGGGGAATTCCCAATACATAAACTCATGTTGTATTTGCTTATCTTCGCCTAATAATGTGGGTAAGAAGCTAATTCCGTCTGTGTCTATTGGTTTTTCCATTTTAAGGATATCAACAACAGTTGCCAGCATATCATAATGTGCAGAGGCATGGTCGCTTTTAGTATCCGGCTTTATTTTGCCTGGCCAGGTAAAAAATGTAGGCACTCTAATTCCGCCTTCATACACAAATCCTTTCCCCTTACCATAAACACCATCAAAAGGTTTTGCGCTTTCAAAAAATGTAGGATCGGCTCCGCCTGCATAACTTGGTCCGTTATCAGAGGTAAATACAATCAGTGTGTTCTCATAAATTCCTTCATCCTTTAACTGCTTCACCAACTTACCCACGTTCTCATCAAAATAAGAAACCATGGCGGCATACGCTGCATGGGGAGTCTGATGCGAAAAATAACCGTTACCCTCACCGGACAAATACGGCTCTTCTGGTCCAAATTTCTCCACATAATAATCTACCCAACGCTGCGGAGCTTGTAATGCCACATGCGGAATGGGTGTTGCCCAATACAAGAAAAACGGATTGTCTTTATTTGCTGCCACAAAACCCGTAAGCTCTTTAAACATTAAGTCTGGTGCATAATCTGTTAGCGTATAGTCCTTATAGCTATCAGGATTCTTTGGATCTAACCCTTTTGGGAACGGTGAACTTGGTGCAACGGTATCATTCGCCAAATGAACGCGGTTTCTGTTCTTATACAAATGCAATGGATAATACGTGTGTGCCTGTCGCTGGCAATTGAATCCGTAGAAAAAATCGAATCCCATTTCATTTGGTATGGAGTGTGTATGTGGTGCGCCTAATCCCCATTTACCAACCAAACCTGTCTTGTAACCCTCATCTTTTAAGTAATTAGCAATGGTCTTGGTCCCTTTAGGAACTGGTCTTTGCCCCTCTAAGGTGGAATCTTTTGCCATGGCTTTATAATTCCATACATCGCCACGGTCATTCCACTCATCATTACCCCTTATAAAAGAATTACCTGCGTGCTTACCGGTCAAAAACATATATCTGGCAGGTGCGCAAACGGGAGCACTAGAGTAATGCTGTGTAAAAATCATGCCTTGTTTTGATAAGGCGTCGATATTGGGCGTTTCTATTTTCTCTTGACCAAAAGCGCCTATTTCGGCATAACCTAAATCGTCAGCTAGTATGTAAATGATATTTGGTTTTTGCGCTATTGGCGATTCAATTTTCTTTTCATCTTGACAAGAAAAAAGCTGAATAGCTACAAAAAGTAATAGGAAGATATTTTTCATATTGGTCAGATAGGTTGGTTGTCTTAAAGATACCTATTTTCCTAAAATATCTGTAATCAAACCTTTAAACATCAAAAGCCCCGTATCTATGAGCTCATCGGGAAAATCGTAATCAGAATGATGTAAGGCTGGCTGATTTTGCCCTGCCCCTAATCCGAAAATGGCACTTTTATATTTTGATGAAAACCACCCAAAATCTTCTCCGAATTTTAATGACTTCGGATGCTCAACCAATTCTAAATTTTGTTGCTTTGCTACCTTTTCAACTAAAGCAACGCACTCTGTATTATTATCTGAAGCCGGAAAAAACTCGAACCAATCTATTTCTGCTTTCAATTTATGAGTGTTTGAAACTTCACTTACTGCTTGTTTTATTTTACCTTCTAAAACATTCATTACTTCACCGCTCCATGTGCGAATGGTATAATGTAATGCTGCATTTTCGGGAGAAATTCCGTAATTCTTCTCCCCTAAATCAATACAAATTGGGGTCAAAATAGCAAAATCAGTACTATGAGCATTAGGGTTTTCAAACGTAGCAATTATTTGAATTAATTCTGCCACTGCCATTGCAGGATTCACTCCGTTTTCTGGCTCAGAAGCATGAGCTTTCTTTCCTTTTAATTGAATTTTAAAGCTTTGGACTGTAGCCGTAAAGAAACCTAATTTTACAATGATAGAATGCATTTTCTCACCTGGAAGGTTATGAAGTGCAAAGACATAATCTGGATTGAGATTTAGAAATTGCTCATCTTCTAAAACCCTTGCAGCACCTTTTCCTGTTTCTTCTGCCGGTTGAAAAAGTAATACTACTTTGCCTTTGTTGAACTTAGCCACTGATAACCACTCAGCCAAACCAGCAACAATAGTCATGTGACCATCATGACCACATTTATGCGATACTCCGTAATTATCAGATGTATACGCAAATGTATTCTCTTCAATTATTGGCAAGGCATCCAGCTCACAACGAATAACAATGGTTGGTCCGTTTTCTTCAAATTCATATACAACCGCAACCCCCGCCCCGCCTATATTACTTATAATTTCTGCGGGATGGTATTTCTTAACAAATTCTATGATACGTTTTGCTGTAAAATGTTCTTTCCCTGAAAGCTCAGGGTTTTGGTGTAGTTGTTTTCTAAGCTGAACCAAGGTTTTATTCATACCATAAATATAGGATGATTATCGCGAGACTAGAAATAACGATATACTTATTAAAACTAAATCTTACCGTTATTTTTCATTTCGTAGACTGCATATAAAATGAGACCAACAGAGCATAATCCCATACCTAACGGTGATAAAAAACCATTGTTCAAACTAGCATTGGTCAGCTCTATAATTACTGCTGCTATTAGTATTAAAAGCCCAAGAAGACTTACCGTTAAAGAAATGTCTTTGATGTTCATTTTTTGTATTTTTTAGAACTAACCTCCATAAGATTAGTTGTTCGTATTATTATCGAAAATAATTATCCCCATATTTCAGAAGTTCGGCGGACCGATACTATCAGACTATCATATCTTTTGGTATTCTCTTATTCATTATGGCAAACCATAATGGCGGATATAAAGACAACACCATAGATGTAGGATATCCATAAGCCATTTGCGGACTCTCATCGTGGCAATCTAATATTTGATATTTTTTTGAAGATTTATAATGGTGATCGCTGTGTCTGGTTAACTCATATAAAACAATTCGCCCAACTACGTGGTTAGAGTTCCATGAGTGCATTTCGCGAACACGTTCATATCTACCAGATTTGGTTTTATGTCGTAATAAACCATAATGTTCAATATAGTTTACAGTTTCAAGCATAATGAAACCAACGATACCCGCTAAAAGTCCAAACAATAGCACTTTAGGACTGAAGAAAAATAAAATAGCACCCAAGTACATCATCTGGAAAAAAGTATACCAAAGCATGTCATTATTGACAGACATAAAACCTTGGTTATTACTCTTCAACAGTCTTTTCTGAATTTTCCATGCATTAAAGTATTGCCGAAAACTTGAAGTAAACCAAAAAGAATACACACTTTGATTGTACTTGGCAGTAGCCGGATCTTCTGGTGTTGCGGCATGCAAATGATGCCCAAAATTATGTTCAATATAAAAATGCATGTAAAAACTTGGTAGTAACAAAGCCTTGCCTATAAAACGCTCGTTGGTACTCTGTCGATGACCAAGTTCGTGGGCAACATTTATTCCGTTAGTACCTAAAACAATACCTATCGAGAAAATTAAACCTAAAAATTCATACGTAGCCAGGTTTTGCGTATTCACAATGTAAAAACCCCATAATAACAACCCAATAATAACCGGTAAATTGAGATAGAGAAGCCAATCAAAAACTTTTCGTTTTAGTTTATCTTCTACCTCGTTTTCGTCTAAATTGGAAGTTTCAACAGGAAGTAAGATTTCTAATATCGGAATAATTACAAATGCGTAAAAAGGCGTTAGAAAGGTAAAAATCCCCTTGAAGTATAAACCCATAAAAGCAACTAAGGGCAAAGAAAATGCAGCTAGGTATTTCAAGTCTTTCATAAAGGGTACAGTGATTTAATTTATCAAAAAAACAATAGTTATATCGTGTTTATTTTAATCTGTAATAAGCTTATTGACAGCTGACTAAAGCTAATCAATTTACTTTGATAAATTAAATCTTTATAATTTACATTTTTTATAAGACGTTAGGTTATATCAAAAAATGTGTAGGTAAATTCATCGCCCTTATATAACTACTATTCAACTTTATTTTCCTTTCCTTTTTTCATGTAACCAATAGCCCAAAGAAATAGACCCAATGGTAATATGATATCGATGGATTCGTAAACTGAACTTAGTGCTTCAATAACATAATATTTCTTTGAAATGAAAAATAACGCCCCAATTATTATAAGCGTGAAACCGATGATTTCTAATGTATTTTTCTTTTCCATTTTTTTATTTTTTTAATTGCAAGATTCAAAATATTTGGCGGACTGTGTAAACATGACCTAGCCTTTAAATATGGCACTTTATGAGTTGTTTGTTATAGCCATTGTCAGCAAAAATTATTCTGCATTCAGTTGAAATTTTTGAGCTCTTCCATTAGAGTTTCGCACAACAATTTCATACTCTCCTTGTCTTAAAGCAAGGTTTATGAATTCAGTTTTATTCTCAATTTCTAAAATATCCATGGGAATAGCAGTTTTTATATCCTCTCCTTTTTTATAAGCCAAAACCATTATTGGATAATCCATTTCTATATTTTTCAAATTCAACTTAATCATTTTATTACCGTTCTTAATAAGCCAATTTGGTCTTCCATTTTCAAACACTGTATTTGGATGTAAAATAGCAATGTCAGACCAGCTTTCTCCTCGTACATATTCCATGGGATTTCCTTCTTTGTCTAATAGAGCAGTCGCTTCCGTCAGTTTTAAAGCTTTTAATAATGGATGATTAAATTCAGGCTTGCTTTTTTCGGTGTAAAGAACTTGATATATTGTCAAAGGGTCGATTCCTGTAAATTCGGTTAGTCTACCTGCCATAGCTTTACCCCAAGATTCGTAATTTCCTTCCAAAGCATGTGCGTAACCACAATGAATTATAAATTTTTCATTTGGGCGTTCTTCAATCACTTTTTAAATATTTCTAGCCTGTTCAATTTCCCTTTCTGTCCCATTTACATCTGAAGTCTGTTCATAAGAAAAGACATTGAATCCAATTTCGAGCGCAGACCTTACCAAATCTCCAAATTGCGGGTCTGTCATGTAAAATCCTGATTTCTGAAGTGGATATTTACGCTTGTTTAATAATGTATCTTTATTGGAACTATTGTCTAAATCTTCAAAACTAATGTTTGAGTATCCATTTTTGTAAAGTTTTTTTAAAAGTGATTTTGTAAAAACCCTGTGACTAGAGTTATGATGAGCTTCATTGATTATTAAAACTTTATGTTCTTTCGATTGTTTAACTATAAGGTTTACGGCATTAACTTTCTTGTATTTTTCATTTATAGAATCAATTTCTAAAATTGTATAGGCTGTATCTCTTGTTCCCATTGCTAAATCCCATGTCGATAAAGCGTTTTGATAATCGCCTTTTGAGGCATATTCAGATGCCCCCATTTGATACTTAAATCCTGTGAACCTTGGGTCGGTTAATGTATCCGATAGAATTTTATCCTCAATCTCGGAATTAAACATGTATTCAGTTTCGAAATCAATTTCCTCAATTACTCGTTTCTCCTTCTTACACCCAACCACTAATAATATTAAAATACTCGCTAAAAGGTTTTTCATAATTTTTGCAAACGGTTTATGTAAGCGCCGTACGGAGGCAAGGAAATTTTTCGTTTCCGTCTGAGCATTTAGCTAAAGGGTATTGTTTAGTTTTATTTTTTCTTTTCCAAAGCGAAATCCCAAAGATTTAGCGACTTCATAAATATACACAGACCTTTCTGTTTAGCCAGAACCCTGTATTGTGTATAGGTTGTATTGTAGCTAGTTTTATTACTCCTCTTTCAAGTCTTTATACATAATGTATGTATCAACCAGACCTAATTTAGAATGTCTAAAACCTTTTGGTGTGGTTCCAATTATTTCAAATCCGTATTTTTTCCATAATTCTACTGCTCCTTTATTTGTACTTACCACAATATTAAACTGGATTCCTTCGAAATTATGTTGCTTTGCTATTTCAAGTGAGTGTTCACAAAGTTTTTTTCCGACCCCTCTTCCTTGGGTGTCGGGATTTACCATATAACTACAGTTTGCAATATGATTTCCTAAATCAATTTGGTTAGGTTTGATAATATATGTTCCGAGTATTTGTCCATTCTCTTCTATTACATAAGTTTCCATATAATCAGCAAACCAATGCTTTTTCAAATCCTTTTTCGGAGTATTTGGATTGAAGACATACGTGTCTCCAGTTTTAATGACTTCTGAAAATATCAGCCAAACTTGGTCAAAATCGGATTCTAGTGCTTTTCTAATATTCAATATTTATAGTTTCTTAAATTAGTTACAACATTTTAGCAATGAACAGAGCAAACTAGCGTTTGCTTTCCGCCACACACATAGCAAAATTTTTTTGTTTTGTTTTTTCTTTTCCTGTCCAAAGCAAAATCCAAAAGATTTTGCGACATTATAAATAGACACAAACCTTACGTTTAAGCCCGAAGCCCGTATTGTTTATAGGTTGTGTTGGCGGTAGTTTTTTCCAGCAATTCATTCCAAACCTCGGAATAGGTTTTGTTTTTTTCTATAAAGAAAGATTCGTAAGGATTCATTATGAAAATACTTCCGCAAAATTTTGTTAGCTCAGCACTTAACTTTATTAAAATTCTAATGTCTGTTTTAATTCCTGAGATGCTGTTAACGGGATTATTAATATTTTGACTTTCATAACGTATGGTTAAATCCTCCGTAAATTCCGTTTCATCATCAGATATTCCAAAGACGTGAATTGTTATGTCTTTTCCGTTTTTTAGTTCGGTTGAATCTTGAGTTTTTCTTTCTTCAATAATTTTAATTCCCGAATCCTTTAAAGCTTGGTATATTTCAGTTAAATTAGGGTACCTAGCATTCTTATCAGAATAGGCTAACCCAGGAGAGAAATAAGAATCCAAATCTTTTAGATAGGAATAGAAATCCACATCATTTTGGACTTCACATATCGATATTAAATTATGACTTTGTCCCATTTTAATCAAACACGTATTTTTCAAATCCACCATTGAAAACTTTTTCCGTCCAAGTTTTAAATTCCATAATATTTTCGATTTTGTAGTTTTTGTCTTGACTTATGATTTCTAGTGATTTGCCTTCTTGCAATTCTTTTTTTAATTCCTTCAATTCAGAAACGCACCATTGAAAAGGAGTAGCTGTGTCATACCATACAGAACTAGAAAAACTCTTGACTAATTTGTTATCGATGTATATTTTGTGTTCAATGTCCATTTTTTCAAATTACTGCCAACGGTTGGGCTAAGCGTAGTACGCTATAGAAATGCAGCGCATTTCGTACCCGCACGAGCAAAAGCTTTTGTTTGGATTTAAATTTAATGAAATAAAGCAAATAAAAAAGCTTTTGTGGCGCCACAAACAAGAAATCACATCGGACAGCACAGGTTTAGCGTATTACGTTTAGCCATTGTTGTAAGTAGTCTTTCTCCATTACTTATTTTTTAAGCAATGCTTTTTAATCATTTCTCTAGCTTCTTTATCTCCTAATTTAGCGGATTCAATAAAGTTGTTACATGCTTTTATTGAGTCTTTTTTTCCAAGGTAACATTTGCCTAATAAAAAGTAACAATCAGATATTCCATTTTCATTTAATAATGAATTTTTTATATCAATTATAGCCTTATCATATTGATTAGTTTCTAAATATGCGATTCCTCGTTCGAAGTATATATAATAATCTTGAACACTGTATTGGTCATTTCCAATAATAAAAAGAATACTATGCTTTTTAGTATCAATTGTAGGCTTTTTTATAATTCCTTTTGTTTGCAGTGCTTTTGTGTAAAATTTAATAGCTTTTGTATATTCTTTTAGTTCAGAATATGTGTCACCAATTGCGTAGTGTGCTAAAGTATTATCTCTATCAAATTCTAAAATTGATTTTAAATCAATAATAGCTCCGTGATAATCACCTAATTCAGATTTATCAGACCCTCGATTTATAAGTGAAGCAATAGATTTGGGGTTTATTTTTAAAGCTTTATTATGGAATAGGATTGCTCTTTTAAAATTTCCTGATTTCTCTAATTTTACTGCTTCTTTAAAATAATCTTCTGAAGAATTATAATCACATGAAATCAATAAGAAAAGGATAATTAAAAGACAAAAATATTTCAATGTAATTTTAGTTTTTTTAGATTATTTACAACGGTCTTGTATATGAAACGTAGCGTATAAATAGAGGCTAATTTTTCGGATTAATCACAAGCCGAATTTTTATTTTTTCTATTAATTTTTATTTTATAAATATACAAAAATAAAAATTTGGCGGACTTAATAAATATGCAAAAACCTCTCGTAAAGCCTTAATTAGCTATGTTTTACATACGTTGTTAGCACACGTTTTTATTTCCTCACAATATTTCTATTCTTATTTGGAACTATCATTCTAATATTCGTATGTTTGTAATCGGAATGAACGTTCCGTTATTATAAATAATTAAAAAATAAAAAAATGAGTAAATTAAATGGGAAAATTGCCATAGTTACAGGCGGTAATAGTGGTATTGGTTATGCATCTGCAAAAGAGTTTAAAAGTCAAGGTGCAACTGTTGTAATTACAGGAAGAGATTCTGAAAAGGTTGCGAAAGCATCACAAGAGCTTGGTGTAAAAGGAATTGTTGCTGATGTTAAAAGTCTTTCAGCAATAGATGATTTGGTGGCACAAGTAAAATCAGATTATGGAAACGTTGATGTTCTATTCGTAAATGCTGGTATTTTTCAGCCTGCTCCTGTTGGTCAAATTAGTGAGGAAATGTTCGACCACCAAATGAGTATAAACTTTAAAGGTGCGTTGTTTACAACTGAAAAATTTCTGCCAATTTTAAATGATGGTGCTTCAGTCATTAATTTGTCTTCTGTAAATGCTTATACTGGAATGCCAAATACTGCTGTTTATGCTGCATCAAAAGCTGCATTGAATGCTTATACAAGGACTGCTGCAACTGAATTAGCACCAAGAAAAATAAGAATAAATTCTGTAAATCCTGGACCTGTTTCTACTCCGATTTTTGGAAAAACTGGGATGGAAGAAGAGCAATTAAATGGATTTGCCGAAGCTATGCAAAATCGTATTCCGTTAAAACGATTTGGACAACCAGAAGATATAGCAAAACTGGTTTCGTTTTTAGCTTCTGACGATGCTTCTTTCATTACTGGAAGTGAGTATAATATTGATGGTGGTATAAATATCAATCCGCTATTAGGTTAATTTTTTTGATTATATTTGGAATGAAAGTTCCAATAATTTATTTTTGTGGAAGCGAATAACGCTTCCACATTTTTTTTGATATGCCAAGAGTTAAACTATTTGATGAAAACGAAGTCCTGACCAAAGCAATGAATTTGTTTTGGAAACAAGGATATTCCGCAACTTCTATCAGAGATTTAGTTAGTCATTTAGGAATTAACAGGGCAAGTTTATATGATACTTTTGGTGATAAAGAACAGCTTTTTAAAAAGTCCTTTGAACTTTACAGAAAGTCAAGTATGGAAGGATTAACTCTTTTTTTTCAGAGTCAACCTAATGTTAGAGATGGATTTTCAAAACTTTTTAATAATGCTATTGAAGAAGCAATTGTTGATAAAGATAGAAAAGGTTGTTTTGTTGTAAATATTACTACAGAACTTATTCCCAATGATGAAAGTTTATTAAAAGTTTTAGAGAGCAATAAACAAGATATTGAAAATCTCTTTTATGAGTATCTCAAAAAAGGTAAAGAAAAAGGTCAAATAATAGACAGCAAAGATTTAAAATCTATTTCTTCACTTTTTTACACTTTATATAGTGGAATTAAAGTCGTTTCTAAAATTGAAACGAATAAAAAGGAACTAACAAATTCTGTCAATTTAGCCTTGTCGTTGTTGGTTTGACTAAATGTGTGCTAATGGTTGGGCTAAGCGTAGTGCGGAGATAAGGAAACTTTTCGTTTCCGTCTGCCGACGCAGCTAAAGATTATTGTTTTGCTTTTTCTTTTTTGTTCCAAAGCTAAATCCATAAGATTTAGCGACATTATCAATATACACTAACCTTGGCTTTAAACCCTGAAGTCCGCATTACGTTTAGGTTTTGTTGTGTTTAGTGTTTTTTTTAACGTCACATTACCCCTAACTGTCGATATTCTAATTTATACCCTTCTCCAACTTTATCTAATTCAGTTATCAAAGTTAAATCTGTTCTTTCTCCATTAATAGTTATTAAATCCACTTCAACACCATACCCATTAAGTTCATCAAATTCCCAAATATCAAGAAGTTTTCCGCCTTTAATTTTTAAGCCTACTTTTTTCAAGTCAACACCCACATCATTTATAACTTCTTCAATTTCTTCAAACATTGCAGAAGTTATTCCATAATTGGAATTAAGTTTATTCAAATTTCGATGATTTATATAATCCAGTAATTCGTTATTCAAATTATAGGCTAATTGATGCATATCATTATCTATCATAACTTTTTTTTAGCATTAAGCACAACAATTGTATAAAGTCACAAGTTACTTTACATCTTTTATATCCCTACTAATATAAAACAAAAAAACCATCACTTTTCAGTGATGGTTTTCTATATCAATTAACTAAATTTTACAACTTAGTTTCCTTTTTGGTAATCTGCCAAGAACTTAGCTAAACCGCTATCAGTTAATGGGTGCTTTAAAAGTCCAACAATTGAACTTAAACCACCTGTCATAACATCAGCACCAATTTTAGCACAATCAATAATATGCATTACGTGACGTACAGATGCTGCAAGAATTTGAGTTTCGTAACCGTAGTTATCATAGATTAAACGAATATCAGCAATCAATCCTAAACCGTCTGTAGAGATATCATCTAAACGACCAATGAAAGGAGAAACATATGTTGCACCTGCTTTTGCAGCCAATAATGCTTGACCAGAAGAGAATACCAATGTACAGTTAGTTCTATATCCTTTATCAGAGAAATACTTAATTGCCTTTACACCTTCTTTGATCATAGGTACCTTAATAACGATCTGTGGGCTAATTTTAACCAACTTCTCGCCTTCTGCTATCATACCTTCATAATCGGTAGAAATAACCTCAGCACTAACGTCACCATCAACAACATCACATATTTTCTTGTAATGTGCCAAAATGTTATCAGCACCAGTAATGCCTTCTTTTGCCATTAAAGATGGGTTAGTTGTAACACCATCTAAAATACCCATATCTTGAGCTTCTTTAATCTCATCTAAATTTGCTGTATCTATAAAAAATTTCATCTTTTTCTAATTTTAAAATTATTATGAATGTCTTTAGGGCAAACCCTAAATACTATTTACTTTAAAAAATCTACTACTTGTTGGTATACTTGATCACCGGTGAACCCGAATTTCTCATCCAATACAGTTGCTGGTGCAGAATAACCAAAATGCTCTAAACCGAACACTTTTCCGTTTGCTCCTGCTAAACCTTCCAAGTTTACAGGAAGACCTGCCGTAAGTCCGAAAACTGGTTTGTTTGGAGGAATTACTTTTTCTTGGTAAGCTTCAGACTGTTGTCTAAAAATACCTTCTGATGGTATAGAAGCGATATTCACTTTTAGACCTTCTTTCTCTTCTAATAATTTAGTTGCCGCTACCAAAGTTGCAACTTCAGAACCATTAGCAATCAAAATAACATCTGGATCTGCTACTTCTTGTATTAGGTATCCTCCTTTTTCTGCTCCTAAGGCTTCCTGATAACGGTTACCACTTTTCGCAGGAAGATCTTTTATCCCTTGACGAGATAAAATAAGTCCGGTTGGCGTTTTTTGGTTTTCCATTGCCATTTTCCAAGCTACATTGGTTTCTTGAGAATCTGCAGGACGCAATGCTACGAAACTTTGCTCGTGGCTGTGGTTCTTTAATTTCTCTAACAAACGTATTTGTGCTTCTTGCTCTATTGGCTGGTGTGTTGGTCCGTCCTCACCTACTCTAAAGGCATCATGTGTCCAAACAAACTTCACCGGTAATTCTTGAATACAACTTAAACGTATTGCCGGCTTCATATAATCAGAAAATACGAAGAATGTTGCCACTACTGCCATTACCCCGCCGTGAAGCGCGATACCGTTTGCCATAGTTGCCATTGTCAATTCTGCTACTCCTGCTTGTAAGAATGCTCCAGAAAAATCACCTTTCTTTAAAATGTGCGTTTTCTTCAAGAAACCGTCTGTCTTATCACTGTTTGATAAATCTGCAGATGATACGATCATATTCTCTACATTCTGCGCTAAATACGCTAAAACGTTAGATGATGCCGCTCTTGTTGCCTGACCTTCTTTCTGTGCTACAGAACTGAAATCTAAGTCTGGTAATTTACCTTCCAAGAAACCATCTAATTTTGCAGATAGCTCAGCATTCTCTGAACGCCATGCATCAATCTCTCTTTTCTTAGCTTGTGCTTCGTCTTTCTTTTTATTGATAATACCTTCGTAATACTCTTCTACTTTAGCGTAGATATCAAAAGGGTTTGCTACATCTGCACCTAAGTTCAATAAAGTCTTTTCATAATCTGCACCTGTATCGCCAATTGGCTTACCGTGTAGTTCTGTATACCCTTCATAAGGCGTGCCGTCTGCAGTTACACAACCTTTACCCATTATCGTTTGACCGATAATCAATGTTGGCTTATCTGTTTCCGCATTAGCATCTGTAAGTGCTTTTCTTATTTGATCATGGTCGTGGCCGTCGATAGTAACAACTTTCCATCCCCATGACTCATATTTCATTGCTGTATTCTCTGAAGTAACCTCATCTGTTTTAGATGAAAGTTGAACATCATTAGAATCATAGAACATAATAAAGTTGCTTAGACCTAAGTGACCTGCAATTCTACCTGCACCTTGAGAAATTTCTTCTTGTACACCACCATCAGAAATAAATCCATAAATTTTATGGTTCATCCAATCTCCAAAACGTGCTTTCAAAAAGTTTGCCGCTACTGCAGCACCAACACCCATGGTATGACCTTGACCTAATGGGCCTGATGTATTTTCTATACCTCTTGCAACATCAACTTCTGGGTGGCCCGGTGTTACCGATCCCCATTGTCTAAAATTAGCTACATCATCTTTTTCATAATTACCTAATAAATAATACTGAGCGTACATTAAAGTAGATAAGTGCCCAGCATCCATGAAAAAACGGTCACGAAACGGCCACTTCATATCAGAAGGATCGTAGTTGAAAAATTCAGAATATAAAATGTGCATGTAGTCTGCGCCTCCCATTGGTCCACCTGGGTGTCCAGAGTTTGCCTTTTCTACCATCGCTACAGCTAATGCCCTTATATTATCGGCTGCTAATTGATCTAGTTCCTTGTTCATTATATTATTAGATTATTTTTCAGGTTCGTGTTTATTTTATGATCTACTAAAATCTCCCCCAAAGATACTTTATATAAGGCGCTAATTAAAATATTTCACCCAACATAATTCTATAGAATTCAAGTCATAAGCGCTCATACGCCAGTAGTTTCTAATATATTTTGTTGCGAAAGGGTTTTCGAAAACATTATATGAATCATTTTTTAACCCAATTCACCTTTAATTACTATAAGTAAGACACTTACGGTGTACATTTGTACCCTTCATGCATTTTTAGAGAAAGATGTTAATTTTTACCTATTCAAACTCTTATAAAACTGACAACCTTTGTTATGTAACGTTTTAGTACAATTCTGTTTACATTGGATGTTCTCCTATACACTACAATTTTGCTTATGACCTCAAAAATAGCTTTACATATCTTCAATTATTTCATCATATTATTTGGTTTCATTTCTACCAGTACTCCTGCATTTGCTCAAGTTACAAACTCCAAACCGGATGCTGTACAAATGAAAACCTATAACTATGCCGATACCCTACAGCTTGATTTTTATAGTATTCCGTCTAAAGACATTACATTAAAACCCACAGTTATTTTAGTACATGGTGGTGGATTTACTGCTGGACAACGGAATGGTGGTGATGAAAAGCGACTAAGTAAATACCTAGCGGCTAAAGGTTTTAATGTGGCTTCAATAAATTACAGGCTTTCTAGAAGAGGAAAATCTTTTGGTTGCGATTGCCCTGCTTCTATAAAAATTGATACCTACGTAGAGGCGGTTGCCGATCTTTCTAAAGCTATTAATTACTTAACGAAAGATTCATTGCCCTTTAAAGCTGATCCCACTAAAATATTCTTGATCGGTAGTAGTGCCGGTGCCGAAACCGTTTTGAATTTTCAATTTATGCGATATGATTATCGTTTTAAAAGACTGCCCTACCCAAATGCTAAAATTGCAGGATTAGTAAGTTTTTCTGGTGCTGTATTAGATGAAAATTATATTGATGCCAGCAATAAGACTCCTGCCCTATTTTTTCACGGAGTTAAAGATTCCGTTGTTCCTTATGATACGAATCCGCATCGATTTTGCACCCCTACCGATGTTGGTTATATACGTATTAACGGGCCTAAAGCTATTGCCGAACGCCTTTCTGAGATTGATGGGTATTACAAAGTGTACTTCAATGCCGAAGGCGGACACGAATGGGCGTCTCTCGGATACGAATTTCCTGAATTGATCTATGAATTTTTAGAAGATATTTTACGTGGTGATGATACGATGAAAGAATTTGAATCGATTACCTCGCCCATAGATAGTAAAGAATAGTACTACGCCACATTTACCCCGAACAAATGCCCGATCAATGCGGTGATGACCATAGCTACGGTTCCCCAAAAACTGATTCTTAATACGGCTGTCAATATATTCGAACCTCCTGCTTTTGCTGCGATGGCGCCTAAAACTGCCAAGAACGCTACCGCAAAACCATATTGAACGTATTCCATTTGCTCTAACGGACCAAAATAAGCAACCAGAACAGGAAGCAATCCGCCGAAAACAAAAGATGCGCCAGATGATAATGCCGCCAATAACGGATTTGCCTGTGTAATATCATTGATACCCAGTTCATCTCTGGCATGTGCACCTAAGGCATCATATGCGGTTAACTGTGTAGCTACTTGCATGGCTAAATCTGAATCTAAACCGCGCTCTTCATAAATTAAGGCCAGTTCTTTAAGTTCTTCCTCGGGCATTTCTTCTAGCTCTTTCATTTCACGAGCTAGATCGGCTTTTTCTAAATCTTCTTGTGAACTTACAGATACATATTCACCTGCAGCCATTGACAAAGCGCCTGCCACCAAACCTGCGACGCCCGCTAAAATAATAGGCTCTCTGGTAGTACTTGCCGCTGCGACACCAATTACCAAACTTGCTGTAGACAAAATACCATCATTGGCACCAAGCACTGCTGCTCGCAACCAATTACTTCGTGTACCATAATGCTTTTCGTCTTGCATAGTTTATTCTTTTTTGTAACCTCAGATGACCACTTGTGTATCCTCTTTAGTCTTTAATTCGTCATTTTACACCTTCGAAAAAAGTTTATTTTACACATCAAGAACTTTAATTACTTGGTAAGTTCTCGATACAATTTTTTTCCATTTTATTCCAAAAAATCACTCGAAGTGACATTCGTTTTTATCAAAAAAATTGTCCACAAGTGTTTTCTTAACTGCCTTTTAGACCTTATCGCTTTTTTATAATAGCTTTCTCCCCTTTGCCAATAATAACCAAATTGGTGGTAGTCAAGAATAATCCTGTTTCTACGATGCCCGGTATTGTTTTTAATTGCTGTTCTAAATCGGTTAGCTTTATATCGGTATCCCAAATATCAATATCAACGATATCATTATTCTCATCGGTTTTGTAATCTTCTGTACCTCTCATTCGCTGTACAGGCGCCAATTTCATACCCTCCAATTCTTTAATAATTAGTTGGGTGGCAAAGGGTATCGTTTCTATAGGCAACTTGAACTTACCTAATTTAGAAACACTCTTAGACGAATCAGCAATAATGATATTCATATCAGAATTATGGGCCACGATTTTTTCTCGAAGTAATGCTCCGCCTCCACCTTTGATCAACTGAAAATCTTCATCGACCTCATCTGCACCATCAATGGTAACATCTAATCTTTTTGCTTCTGCAAGGGTAATCACATGTATACCCATTTTTTTTGCTAATTTTTCAGTTTCGTCAGATGTTGCTACGGCCTTAAGTTCTAGTCCGTTCTGTACCATTTCGCCAATAGCTTCAATCATATAAAATGCAGTAGACCCAGTGCCTAGACCAACGGTCATACCTGATTTTATATATTTTACTGCTTCTAATGCTGCTACTTTCTTCTCGTTTACCGCGCTCACTTTATGGTTATATTATGGTTATTTGGCGCTAAAGATATTTAGAAATAATTGATAGCATTCAACATAGCATAAAGTAATCTCCAAAATTTTGTGATTAAACTTTGGCAATCAATTTTTAAAAGGAAAATCTTAATGACTAATACTGATGTTATTTTCAATTAATTGTAATGATAACATGGGCACATGGCAGCAGAAAATAGATTTACCAACAATATAATCATTGCACAAGTTTCTTAAATAGCTATTTGCATTGTTAGACAAAACAAGTAACTGGCAATTAGTATGATCAACATACCTTTTTAAAGTGGTTGTTAAGGAACCTTCGGTATCTAATTTGTAGAAATTATGATAAACAGACCCTAGTTTTTTAGCTATAATCTCATGATTTATCTGTTGCAACTCTGTAATCTGAGGCCTAGCATTTTGGATACTCGCAATTTGTACCGTACTATTAAAATAACGTGCCAAATCTACTACTGGGCTTAATTCTTCACTCTTAAATAAATGGTTGAATTCTGATACGACAGAAATGGAATGTAAGTTTTCAAAAACTGCCCTTGGCGGTATAACCATTACCGGACATTTATTGATATGGTTTAATATTCTTACCGTATTTCTTCCTAAGAAAATAGATTCATCATCTGCACCACCGCTGGCACTCATAATTACAAAATCTATGTGCCGCTTTTCTATTACGTCTTTTACTTCGTCAATAAGCATTGAGAAGCTAGAAATTGTTTTATAGCTATGGAGCGGATTATTACATTGTTTTTTAATACGCTGAAGAACCTTTTTCAATCCTTTTTCTGATGCTGTTTGCGCAGAATAATCTTTGGGGGCTTCCGTTACTCTCCCCGCCATTAAACGGTTACTATGTAATTCTGGAGTATAGGCGTTTAAGAAATAGAATACACATTCAGATTCTGCGAATAATTGCATGGCGTACTTGGTAGCATTCCATGCAGGTATCGAAAAATCGGTCGGTATTAATATATTTTTCATAAATGAGACACATCATTTGATGATAAATGTAGCCTCCCTACAGAACTGAAACTATGACATTTATCAGAATACTAAAATATTTAAAATCCCTCAGCCAGTTCTTGCAACAATTCCTCTTCTACAATCCCAATCTTTTTCCCATCTGTCTTTATAAGTCCTTTTTTCTTAAACTCAGATATCATACGAATTAAAGATTCTGTTGCCGCCCCAACAATATTCGCATAATCATCTCTACTAAGTGTCAATAATAGAAATCCGTTTTCATCTTCTCCATAGTTTTTCTTCAAATAAGCAAATGCCTCAGCCAAACGCTGTTTCACTGTTTTTTGAGACATATTTACAATAACGTCATCTGCCTCTTTTAGATCATGCGCCATATGTCGCAATACTTCTAAAGAAAAATAAGGGTTAGTATTTAATGTGTTCGATATTACTTCTTTAGGTATAAAACACACTTCCATATCACTAATAGCGGTAGCACTTAAATTGGTAAAATCTTCTGCAATGACAGAGCGTTGCCCCATAATTTCACCTCTATTGGTCAATTTTACTATTTGCTCTTTACCGTTGCTACTTAATTTAGATAATTTAGAAACGCCTTCTCGCACACAAAATACACCATCAAGCTTCTGCCCTTCTATAAATAAAGCCTCTCCTTTTTTTATCTTCTTAGAGGTTTTAGAGTCCGCTACCTTCTTTAATTCGTCTTTGCTCAATGCACGGAGTGAATTAAACTGTCGGATAATGCAATTTTCACATCTACTTTCCATAGCTTCATAAATTAAACTTAGGCAAAATTAAACAAGCCTATAATGGTAGTAACTGACATTTATCATGTTTTAGAAACTGTATCATTTTCACCTTTGTAATTATTATTCTTTAATATTTATGCAGGCAACTAATTGTTTTCATTGTGGTGATCCTTGTGATAGACAACTTATAACATTTGATGAAAAATCATTTTGTTGTGCTGGTTGTAAAACAGTTTATGAAATTTTTTCAACTAACGACTTGTCTCACTATTATGAACTCCAAGCAGCTGCAGGCTCTACACCTGATGTCATTGAAGGTAAATATGATTTTCTAGACAACGAAGAAATCATAGCCAAACTAACAGAATTTAATGATGGCAATATTCAAATCATAAATCTATATATACCTACCATTCATTGTAGCTCGTGTATTTGGATTTTAGAGAATTTGAATAAGCTCAATAAGAATGTTACGAATTCTCAAGTAGATTTTCCGAAGAAAACAATTCGTATCACCTACAAAAAAGAGGGTTTCAGCTTAAAAGAGCTAGTCTTACTTTTAGCTAAAATAGGGTACGAACCTTATATCTCTTTAGAGGATTTTGACGGTAAAAAGAAGGTCTCTGATAAAACCTTAATTTACAAACTAGGTGTTGCCGGTTTTGCTTTTGGTAATGTAATGTTTCTCTCTTTTCCTGAATATTTCGACTTAAATTCAAGCGCCGCTTCTGGTGGTGAGTATTGGCTAAATAAATACCAAGACTTATTTAGATGGATGATGTTCATTTTCTCGTTACCCGTAATATTTTATGCTGGATCGGATTATTTCGTATCGGCATTCAAAGGGCTACGGGCTAAGCTTTTAAATATTGATGTGCCAATCGCTCTTGGTATTTTAGTACTATTCCTAAGAAGTACCTACGATATAGCTTTTAATTTAGGTAGCGGATTTTTCGACTCCCTTACCGGACTCGTATTTTTTCTACTACTAGGTAAATTCTTTCAACAAAGAACGTATAGCTTTTTATCATTTGAGCGCGATTACAAATCATACTTCCCCATTGCCATTACTAGACTGAACTTAAAGGGTAAAGAAGAAACTGTGCCTGTTCAAGAAATTGAAAAAGGAGACAGAATATTGATCCGTAACGAAGAAATGATTCCTGTAGATGGTACTCTAGTGTACGGTAATGCACAAATTGACTACAGTTTTGTTTCTGGTGAATCTGAACCCGTTTCTAAAAATATTGGAGAACAAGTTTTTGCCGGTGGAAAGCAACTTAATGGTGTCATTGAAATGATTGCTTTAAAATCAGTATCGCAAAGCTATTTGACACAGTTATGGGGAAATGCCATTTTTAAGACAGACAAGGTTACCGCTTTTCAAAACCTTACGGATAGTATTGGCAAACGTTTTACCATTGCCGTACTTTCTATTGCATTTATTGCTACTGCTTTTTGGTTATTCTATGACCCTTCTAAAGCCATGAACGTTTTTACGGCGGTATTGATTATAGCTTGCCCATGCGCAATAGCATTAGCCTCACCATTTACCTTGGGGAATATGCTACGTATTTTTGGTAAGAAAAAATTCTATATTAAAGACACCCAAACCATTGAGCGCTTAGCAAAAATAGATACTGCAATTTTTGATAAAACAGGAACTATTACAACCACCCAAAAAAGCACGGCGCACTACGAAGGTATGCCTTTAACACCCGATGAAGAATCTATACTTAAGAATACCATTAGAGCTTCTAACCACCCTTTAAGTAGATCTTTATATGATCTACTTAAAGAACAGAATATCATTACTTTAGATGAATACGAAGAGCATGTTGGCAAAGGTCTGGAAAGTTCTAAAGATGACATAAATATGAAGATTGGTTCTGCCAATTTTGTGGGTAATGCCATCTCAGAGAATGTGCTAGACACCTCTATTTACATCAGTTCTAATAATGCTTATAAGGGCAGATATGTTTTTCAAAATCAATATCGTGACGGACTCTCATCTGTTTTCAAAGAGATGTCTGAAACGCTAAATTTGGCGATACTTTCTGGTGATAATGAAGGAGAAAAAGAGCGACTAGAAGCATTGTTACCAAAATTGACTCCACTCTACTTCAATCAGAAACCCGAAACGAAACTAGAGTTCATAAAATCTTTACAAGATCAAGGCAAAAAAGTATTGATGGTAGGCGACGGATTAAATGATGCCGGGGCACTTGCACAAAGTAATGTAGGTATTGCCATATCTGAAAATATCAATGTATTCTCGCCTGCTTGCGATGCCATCTTAGATGCTTCTAAATTTCAACAATTGTACAGCTATATTCTTGCATCTAAAAAGGCGATTCGTATTATTAAAATGAGCTTTATGCTATCGTTGCTCTATAATTGTGTAGGACTTTATTTTGCCATTACAGGGCAGTTAGAGCCCGTTATAGCTGCAATTCTAATGCCGTTAAGCTCTATTACCATTGTTATTTTTACCACTGTAATGACTAATCTTATTGGCAGAAAGCTTCCATAATTGTTATTTATAGGAAATTTATCTTCAGGTAATAACTGTTATCAACAAATATATTATACTCCAACTTACATTCATCTTATCATAAATATTTAATCATTTATTTTAACATTGTAAGAATACTATTTCATATTAGCAAAAACCACATAAGTCATTCACTTACAACACAATGTGGTCACTAATCAATTACCCTATCTTCAAAACCAATTAAGTTTTTTAAGAAAATTTTTAAAGTATGACAATTGTCATTTTCTAAGGTTTACAACCCACTTATTTTTACATCATAATTCAGGTAGGTATGAGTGTTATTTATGTTTTACTAGGTATAAGTCTAGTGGTGGCGATAATTTTTTTCGTCGCTTTTATTGTATCGGTAAAGCAAGGTCAATATGATGATTCTTACACACCTTCTGTACGTATGCTTTTTGATGATGAACTGGTTAAACCTAAGAAGACCAGTACCAAAGAGTTCAAACAAGAAAAAATCCAACTAAATAAACAAGTATAATTATGGAAGTACAGCAGTTTTATTACGATAACAAAATCGTGAAAAATTTCCTTTATGCAACCATGTTCTGGGGTGTTGTGGGTATGTCTGTGGGCTTATTATTAGCCTTTATGTTCATTTTTCCCAATGTAACCGATGGTATACCGTGGTTAAGTTTTGGTCGTTTACGCCCATTACATACCAATGCGGTAATTTTTGCATTTGTAGGGAATGCTATTTTTGCGGGAGTCTACTACTCCACTCAACGTTTACTAAAGGCGCGTATGTTTAGCGATTTTCTTAGTAAACTTAATTTTTGGGGCTGGCAAGCAATTATTGTTTCTGCGGCAATTACGCTACCTCTAGGTTATACCAGTTCTAAGGAATACGCTGAACTTGAATGGCCTATTGATATTGCTATCGCAATAATTTGGGTTGCTTTTGGTGTTAACCTTATTGGTACCATGATCAAAAGAAGACAACGCCACCTGTATGTGGCTATCTGGTTTTATCTGGCCACTTTTGTAACTGTTGCGGTACTTCATATTTTTAACAACTTAGAATTACCCGTAAGTGCATTAAAGAGTTACTCAGTTTACGCTGGTGTTCAAGATGCCTTAGTACAATGGTGGTACGGTCATAATGCAGTAGCATTTTTCTTGACTACGCCGTTTCTTGGTCTTATGTACTACTTTGTTCCAAAAGCAGCAAACAGACCAGTTTACTCATATAGATTATCTATTGTTCACTTCTGGTCATTAATTTTTATATATATCTGGGCAGGCCCTCACCACTTATTATATTCTGCTTTGCCAGATTGGGCACAGAATTTAGGGGTTGCCTTCTCTATTATGCTGTTAGCTCCATCTTGGGGTGGTATGATTAACGGACTTCTAACACTTCGTGGTGCTTGGGACAAGGTACGTACCGATCCTGTTTTAAAATTTATGGTTGTTGCAATTACCGGTTACGGTATGGCAACCTTTGAAGGTCCATTACTTTCTCTTAAAAACGTAAATGCAATTGCCCACTTTAGTGATTGGATTATTGCCCACGTACACGTTGGTGCATTGGCATGGAACGGGTTCTTAACCTTTGGTATGATTTACTGGTTGGTTCCAAGAATGACAAAAACCAAATTGTTCTCTATAGGTTTGGCAAACTTCCACTTCTGGATAGGTACTTTGGGTATTATTCTTTATACATTACCTATGTATGTAGCTGGGTTTACCCAAGCCCTAATGTGGAAAGAATTTAATCCTGACGGGACTTTAGTTTACGGTAACTTCCTAGAAACAGTACACGAAATTATGCCTATGTATTGGATGCGCGCCATTGGTGGTAGCCTTTATATTGTAGGTGCTTGTGTTATGATCTACAACGTAGTTCGTACCATTAAAGCTGGTAGCACTATAGAAGATGAATTGGCTGAAGCAGCTGCACTTACCGTTGTTTCTAAACGTAGAACAGCTGGCGAAACTTTCCATACCTGGTTAGAACGTAAGCCTATTCAGTTAACCATTTTAGCTACTGTAGCTATTTTAATTGGTGGTATTATACAAATTGTACCTACCATTTTGGTGAAATCTAACATACCAACAATTACCAGTGTAAAACCATATACGCCTTTAGAACTAGAAGGTCGTGATCTATATATTAGAGAAGGTTGTGTAAACTGTCACTCTCAAATGGTGCGTCCGTTTAGAAGTGAGGTAGAACGCTATGGTGAATACGCCAAAGCTGGTGAATTCGTTTATGACCACCCATTCCTTTGGGGTAGTAAACGTACTGGTCCAGATTTATTAAGAGTTGGTGGTAAGTACTCTGATAACTGGCACTTAAACCACATGTACGATCCTCAAAGTACCTCTTCTGGTTCTATTATGCCTTCATACTCTTGGATGGTTCGTGACAAGCATGACCGTAGTAATATACAAACCAAAATGGAAGCTATGGTAACCTTGGGTGTTCCTTATTCTGATGAAGAAATTGCAAATGCATATGCTCTTATGGATGCACAGGCAGAGAAAATCGAAAATAACCTATATAGTGATCCCGATTTTGCGAGATCTTATGAAGCAGATAAAAAATATGCTGCAGAAAACGGTGAGGAATTCATAGAAATGAGAGACCGCGAAATTGTGTCCTTAATTGCCTACCTACAAAGATTAGGTACAGACATTAAGATCAAAGAAACCGGTGAATTATTATCTAATAAATAAAACAAAAAATCATGTTCAAATTTGTAAAAGGTTACATGGAAACTATAGAGGGTGTTGCAACCTACCCCATGATATCATTACTAATCTTTTTTGTGTTTTTCACATTATTATTTTGGTGGGTAATTACAGCCTCAAAATCATACATCAAAGAAGTTAGCGAATTGCCTTTAGAAGAAGATAACCAACTAAACAACCAATTATGAAAAACAATACAGCCTGGTGGTTAAGAATAACTGTGGCCTTTTTCGCGGTCATTGTACTTATGGAAGTTTATATTGATAGCGGTGATCAACCTGCTTTTCTAGCCTACCCTACATTAATGTTTGGCTTTATGGCACTTATCCTATTACTATTAATAGCGATTGCCTTTATTGTACAAGCTATTGAAAATGTACTTTACAACACGCTAGACGAAGAAGCTAAGGAGCGTTATTTAGCTACCAAAGAAGAAAAATGGGAATGGACATGGGGTAAAAAAATGTACAACAAAATGTTGGGCAGTAAACCTATGGAAGCTGAGGGTGAAATCATCCTTGACCATAACTATGATGGTATTCGTGAGTTAGACAATAAATTACCGCCATGGTGGGTATACCTGTTCTATGCTTCTATTGTATTCGCAATTATATATTTAGTTCGTTTTCATGTCTTTAACGATTATAACCAAACATTAGAATACGAACAAGAAGTTGCTGCCGCTCAATTAGAAATTGAGGAATATAAAAAAACAGCTAAAGGTCTTGTTGATGCCAATACGGTTGAACTATTAACAGATGCATCAGATATTAGTGCCGGTAAAGGCATTTTTGAAGGTAATTGTGTTGCTTGCCACATGGCTGATGGCGGCGGTGGAATTGGACCTAACCTTACAGATCAAAACTGGATTCTTGGTGGTGGTATTAAAAATGTTTTCCACACTATTTCTGAAGGTGGACGTGATGGTAAAGGTATGATCGCTTGGAAACAAAACTTGAAACCTGCAGAAATTGCACAAGTAGCTAGTTATGTATTAAATTTTCAAGGTACTACACCAGCAAACCCAAAAGCAGCTGAAGGTGATATTTGGGTAGACCCCAATACTCCGGCGCAAGAAACTCCTGTTGAAGCAGAAGCTACTCCAGTAGTTATCGATTCTGCAGCAGTTACAATGAACTGATTACTACGAGAGTGTAAAACCTCTCAAAGCCTATAAAGAGAGATAAAATGTCACAAGATCAAGATAATTTTAGAGATTCCATCGGTACCATTAAAGAAGATGGTAAACGAGCTTGGGTTTTCCCTAAAAAGCCCAGTGGTAAGCTTTATGAGTATCGTAAATATGTCAGTTACGTTCTGTTAACTTTCTTGATTGCTTCTCCTTTTATAAAAATAAATGGTAACCAGTTTTTGATGTTCAATGTCTTAGAAAGACGTTTTAATATCTTCGGTTTTCCATTTTATCCACAAGATTTTCACCTCTTTGTAATCTCTATGATTATTGGGGTGGTCTTTATTGCTCTTTTTACTGTTGCCTTTGGACGTATTTTCTGCGGATGGATGTGTCCACAAACTATATTCTTAGAAATGGTTTTCCGTAGGATAGAATATTGGATCGATGGTGACCGTGGTGCTCAAATAAAACTAGATAGACAAGAGTGGAATGCAGAAAAGATTCGGAAACGTGTTTTAAAGTGGATCATCTTTTTCATTATTTCGTTTATTATAGCCAATGTTTTTCTTGCCTATCTTATTGGTAGTGACCGTTTAATTCAATATGTAACAGACGGTCCTGCACAGCATGTAAGCACTATGGTGTCCCTATTGATTTTTACAGGTGTATTCTATTTTATATTTGCTTGGTTTAGAGAGCAAGTATGTATCATTGCCTGCCCTTACGGTCGTATGCAAGGGGTACTTCTTGATAATAAATCAATTGTAGTTGCCTATGATTATGAAAGAGGTGAAGCTGAAAATGGTAGAAAAAAATGGCGTAAAAATGAAGATCGTCAAGAACTAGGTAACGGTGATTGTATTGACTGTAACCAGTGTGTAAATGTTTGCCCTACCGGTATTGATATTAGAAACGGAACGCAGTTAGAATGTATTAACTGTACCGCATGTATAGATGAGTGTGACACCATCATGGAGAAAGTTGATCTACCAAAAGGATTGATTCGCTATGCCAGTGAAGATGAAATCACCAAAAAAGAAAAGTTCAAGTTTACCCCCCGTTTAAAAGGGTATACTGCAGTTCTGGTAATTTTAACCGGAGTTCTAATAGGTATGATGTTCTTAAGAAATGATTTGGAAGCAAATATTCTTAGATTACCAGGTCAGCTTTACGAACATAAAGAAGGGAATATCATTAGTAATGTGTTTACCTATAAATTACTGAACAAAACCACTAAGCCGGTTGAAAATGTTCATTTTGAATTAATTTCCCCTAAAGGAGAGATTAAATTGGTACGTACAGATAATTTTGATGTTCAACCAGAAGCGTTAGCAGAAGGCACCTTGTTTATTGAAATAAACGCATCTGCATTAAGCGGTGATAAGAACAACCTTAAAATTGGAGTTTATAGTAACAATAAGTTAATAGAGACCACTACGGCTCGCTTTTTAGCACCACGTAGTTACAAATAGTACATAAATAGAAAAATCATGAAAATTAATTGGGGTACCGGTATTGTTATTGCCATAGTTGCATTCATTAGCTTCATTATGTATTTTGTAATTACAATGACTACCAGTCATGATGCCAACCATGATTTGGTTACCGAAGATTATTATAAAGCTGAGCTTGGTTATCAAAAAGAAATAGATGCAGAGAAAAATGCTCAAATCGCAGCTACACAAATAGAAATTCAACAAACTGCTGAAGGGTTAATGATACTTTTCCCTGAAGGATATGATGATACCAATGTAAAAGGCATTGTGTCCCTATATAGACCATCCAACAAGAATTTGGATTTTAATTTGCCCATTAGTTTATCCAATTCACATTTGCTCATACCTGACAATCAATTGTTGGATGGTCGTTGGGACATTAAAATTACTTGGGAACACGAAGGAAAAGATTTTCTACATAAAGAGAGTATTACCTTTTAAATATGCTAATATCTGCCCTCATATTAGGTCTAATGGGTAGTTTGCACTGCGTTGGTATGTGCGGACCCATTGCTTTTATGCTTCCGGTAGATAGAACGAACAATTACAAGAAATTCGGGCAGATATTCATCTATCACTTTGGGCGCTTAATGGCGTATGGGCTTATAGGTCTCATATTTGGACTACTAGGCAAAGGACTTTCCATTTTTGGAATACAGCAAAAACTATCTATTGGTATTGGCATTATTATGATCGTGATTGTTTTAATTCCCTATAAAACATTCAATAAATACAACCTATCTAAGCCTATCTATAAAGTCATTTCTAAAGTAAAGAATCAATTAGGTAAAGAATTAAAGAAAAAATCGCCCGATACGTTTTTAACTATCGGATTCTTAAATGGATTTTTACCATGCGGTCTAGTATATATGGCACTTTTTGGATCTATAGCTATGGGCGATGCTTTTAAAGGAAGTTTATACATGATGCTCTTTGGTTTAGGTACTTTACCCTTAATGACTGCCGCCATCTATTTCAGTAATTTATTGAAAGGTGGCATACGCCAAAAAGTACAAAAGGCAATTCCTGTGTTCGTTGTTATTATTGGCGCTCTTTTTATACTTAGAGGTCTTGGTTTAGGCATACCTTACGTATCGCCTGCACCGGTTACTGAATTAGTTTCAAGTGAAATAGAATGCCATAATTAATGGCTTTACCAAACTAACAATACTTATATGAAACCACTACCGAAAGAAATTGTGCTTCGCCCTAGGTTTCAATTGAACATTCCAAAAAATAAAGAAATTGTTCTTAGCAGGTTTGAAAAATCAAAAGAGAATCCGTTTTTGGTAAAACGATTAGATGAGCATGTATTCATCAAATTCAATCAAAAAGAACATCACTTTTGGTCACCACAGCTCCATTTAGAAATAGATGAAGTAGATGATATTAGCTGTAAGTTATATGGTGTTTTTGGTCCTAACCCAACACTATGGACCTTCTTTATGTTTGTACACTTTATAGTCGCTACTTTATTTATAATTATAGGTATTTGGGCATATTCAAGTGCATCTTTAGGCAAAAACTATCATATACAAGTTGGTCTTATGGTGCTATTGGTTCTTATTTGGTTTGTGTTATATTTTGCCGGTAGAAGTGGCAAGAGGAAAGGAAAGCCGCAAATGCACCAGTTACATGATTTTATGACGAATGTTCTTACAGCATAAATTTTATTTTTTACCATCTCATTGCTATATTTAAAATTCAGAAATAGCCTAAAAACTAAAGGAATGAAACGTATTTTATTTTTAACAATAACGCTTGCTTTTTTGAGTGTGAGTTTCACTTTTGCACAAGAAAAACTAGAAGAGCCAAAAGGAACTGAAAATATTGCCTATAAATGGGGGAAAATGGCACTAGATGCAACTGCATCAGATACAGAAAAATTTAAACCCAGACCTACGATAACCTCTCGCTACTTAGGATTAATTTTTATCTCCATTTTTGATGCTTGGTCTGTATATGATGAAAATGCAATTCCTGTTTACCTAAAAAATGTAGATAGAAGACCATTAGTAGAGCAAACACTTTCAAATAAAGAAATTGCTATTAGTTATGCCGCTTTTGGTGCCATGAAAGAATATTACTATTCTGATACAGAAATGTTCAGGAAATTTATGGTTGAATTAGGTCTTGATCCAGATAACACATCCACAGACCCCACTACCCCAGAAGGTGTTGGTAATTTAGCTGCAATGGCAACCATTGAAGCTAGAAAAAATGACGGAAGTAATCAGTATGGCACTGTCGAAGGCTCTGATGGAGAACCCTATTTTGACTATACTAATTATAATCCTGTAAATACTGCTGATGAAAGTACTGATATCAACCGTTGGCAACCTAAATATTTTTCTGATGGTAATGGCGGGCAATATGCCCCAGAGTGCCTTACGCCCTACTGGCAGAAAGTAACACCGATTACTATGACATCTGCTGATCAGTTTAGACCAGGACCACCACCAATGTATGGTTCTGAGCAATTGAAAAAGGAGGTACAAGAGGTGGTTGATCTACAAGCCAATCTTTCTGATGAAGATAAAGCTTTGGTTGAATTTATGCGAGACGGACCACAGTCTGTTCAACAAGCGGGACACTGGTTGAAATTTGCGCAAGATGTTTCTCGCCGAGATAACCATACCCTTGACCAAGATGTAAAAATGTATTTCTTAACCGAAATAACTGCTATGGATGCCTTTATAGCTTCTTGGGATTCTAAAATGTTCTATGATTATGCCAGACCATATGCACTGGTTCATGAATATTACAGAGACAAAACGATTAAAGCTTGGGGCGGACCCGGAGTAGGAATTATAGAAATGAAAGGACAAGATTGGAGACCTTATTCTCCAGATATTTTCTTATGTCCACCATTCCCTAGTTATACTTCTGATCATAGTACTATTAGTGGTGGCTGTGCAGAGGTACTGCGTTTATTTACTGGCGATGATTACTTTGGTGAATCGGTAGAATTAATGCCTGGTACACTAACCGAAACTGATGCTGCTTTTTACGGAAAACCAGTGACCATTACCTTCCCTACGTTTACAGAATCGGCAAATATGGCTGGTATGTCTAGAGTTATGGGCGGTTACCACATTCAAGCCGATAATATTGCAGGCTTAGAATTAGGACGTGATGTGGCTACACAAGCATGGACATTCTATAATGAGCATTTAGGAAATTAGCCTCATGTGCTTCATCAAAATTAAAAAGCCAACCTTAAAAGGTTGGCTTTTTAATTTTATGATAAACTTCATATTTTAAATTATATAAATGACCGATATTTACGTTAAATCATAACAAGAATAACATTCCTTCCACCGTCATAAAAAAGTAACAATAATTTAATTTAGATAATTTCATCTTAATTAAACATTGTTTATATACTTGTTACATAAAACTATACGAATACAATGTTTTCTAAAGCATGTGAATACGGAATAAGAGCATCTACCTACATAGCATTAAACTCGCTTGATGGCAAACGTGTGAGCTTAAAAGAGATTGCAGAGAAAATTGATTCACCTGTTGCTTTCACTGCAAAAGTTTTGCAACAATTAACTAAAAATAAGCTTATAGACTCAGTGAAAGGTGTCTATGGTGGGTTTGAAATTGAAATTGAAAATATTTCAAAAATTAAGCTTGACCAAATAGTATATGCGATAGATGGCAACAACGTCTATGCAGGCTGTGGCTTGGGTCTTAAACAATGTAATGCTGATAAACCCTGCCCTGTGCACGACAAATTTCTACAAATAAGAAGTGATTTAAGAAATATGTTAGAAAATACTAGTCTTTATGATATGACCGAAGGTCTTGAAGAAGGCCTCACTTACCTAAGACGTTAAGAAAGGGTTTTATATCATATAACCACAACTACTATTCACCTATAAAAATAACCTCTTTTGGGAACCAAACAAATGATATTTTAAATATATCTACGTTCTACTAAGCTTAAAACTACTTAGTAAAACACCCAAAACCGCCACCAAAACAAGTAAACTTGTTACCGCCAAAATAAAATAATACTCAGAGAATAAGGTAGCTGATTGCCATGATACAATTGCTTTAAAGAAAATGAGTAATTCTGAAAGTATAAACCCCAAAACATATATTAAAAACCTTTTTCTGTTTATAAAAATCAGTTTAAAATAATCTAGAAAAAGAAATAAACTTATGGTAACAACGCCCAAAAAGGTTAAATGTAAATAGCCAACGGTAAAGTCTAAATATGTTGTAGCCAAATTCGCAAAATAAGGTATTGAACTTAATAATTGTAAAATCATTTTTATCAACCACAAGACCCCTATCACCTTGATTACGTTTCTAAAAAAGTTCGAAAATTTTCTTTTTATTGAAGTCCATTCAACACTCATAAATTTAAATAGATCATAAAAAGCCCAAAGTTGTAAAAAAGCTCCCACTCCGCCTAAAATATAATAGAATACTGCTGGTTGGGTAAATAAAGTAGATAGCAAAAAAGATAAGATTATACCTAAGTTTATTTTCCAAAAGAATATCTTAAAAGCTTTTTCTGATAGCGAAATATTTTGTTTATCAAGAATATATAGAAATACCGCTACAAGCGCCATAATCATCCATCCATTATAAATAAAATGGAGGTAGAAGTAAATGGCTAAACGATACCAAATAGAAGCTGCGCCAAGCGTATTCATAATAGCACCTAATGCCCATGGCCCAAGACTTGAAAGCAGTAAATACATTAAGGCTAACTTAGCACATTTTAATGATTGTTTGTGGTTGTATTCCACGGGAACGTTTTTAAAAAAGAACCATGTAAACCAATAGGATGCAAACAAGAAAAGTGTTGAAAAAATAATTGAAAATATTGCATACCCTTGAAATGGAAAAGTCAATAACATACCAACTATGGTAAGTTGGGTAAACCAGAAAATGTTTCTGTATTTTTTTTCTACCTCTGCCCTACTTAGATAAAGTTTATACAATAGTGTAGTTAGCGCTAAATACACCCAACCCAACAAGGCTACATGAGAATGCGCATGAACAATAAACTTGTACGTTACCGGAATTTCAAGTACTCTGAAAAATCGTAGAACGCACCCTAAACCAGCAGCTAATACAAAATACACTAATGCTATGCTGGTGTGGTTCTGAAGGCTTTTATTTAGTCTTGCCATATAGTTGGCACTAAATTAAAAATCTTTTTTCTTAGATACGTGTACCAATCTCCAAATAGGAAGAACCGACCATAATATAAGCATGAACATTGAAACAAACAGACCTTGATCGGTACCAAAAAACTTTTTAAATACAGCACCCGTGTACCCTAATAGAGCAGAGATATCTAATTTTAAAAGGATTAACGTTCTAGATAAATCTATAGGATTGAAGATAGTAGCAGCAAGAGAAAAACTATCTAAAGGATACTCTTTAAAAATAATTAATGACATCAGAAAAAGTCCGTCATAAATTACTGCCATAAACAACCACAACAAAACAGCATACCCAAAACCTTTAATTTTATTTTCATTAGACAAGGCTATATTAAAAGCTAGTACAGTGAAAATTAAAGTTAAAAAAGCCCCTGTTACCAAGAGCAGGGTAAAGTCAAAAATAGCATCACTCTTTAATAAGCCGTAAAGTACAAACGGAATACCAAGCCCCAACACCAAGCTTAAAGTTAAAGAGCCCGCAACACCAAAATATTGCCCTAAGAAAATAGAAGAACGTTTAACCGGCTGCGCCAATAAAAGCTCTGTAAACTCTTTTGAATTATAAAAATACATGATACCAAAGATGGTACTAATTAAAGGCACTAGAATTATGATAACGTTCATTAGGGTTATGATTGCCTTTGAAACATCATTGTTCAAGAATAGCAATACAAAACCTAACAATAGGTAAAACAAAAAGTAAACGTAACTCCATCGGCTACGAATTAGGTCGTAAAAACTGTATTTTAATATTTTAAGCATGAGCTGGTGTGGTTGCTATCGCCGCTATGGCATGTTCTAAATCTGTTTGTCCCGTTTTGGTTTTCAGTTCTTCAATACTTCCTTTGAAATAGATATTACCTTCTAACAAATAGACAATTATATCTGAAACTTCTGCTACGAACTGCATAATATGAGAAGTAATCAATACTGTTTTATTCATTTCTTTTTGTTCTCTAATGAGGGTTTTCAAATGAATTAAAGATGCTGGATCAAGACCCGTTGTAGGCTCATCTAAAATCAACAACGGACTATCAAACATAAAAGCTAAAACGATATTCACTTTCTGTTTTGTTCCTCCTGATAAGGTTGAGAGTTTTTTATCTAAAAATGGTTCTAGTTTAAAAAGCGTTATCAATCTATTTTCATCACTTGGGCTCTGTCTAAGATCTTTGATCATTCGTATAAGCTCGTGCACTTTTAAGTTACCCGGAAAATTTGCTATCTGTGGTAGATAATCAATCTCTTTACGGTATTTCCAGCTTTTTTTAATTGATTTTCCCAAAACAGAAATACTTCCCTTATCTGGTACCACCATACCCAAAACACTCTTAATCAAGGTAGTTTTACCCGAGCCATTAGGACCCAAGATGGCAAAAACACCTGGTTTTTCAATGTTGAGATCTAAGTCTGAAAGAACAATGTTCTTTCCAAATTTCTTCTGTAAGCCTTCAATATGAATCATTTTACTTTTGTCATTAAGGGGTTGGCATCCAATAAATTGTCTGGTGTAAACACTGGTGATACTTTTTCAGAAAAATCAATAATATCCATAAAAAGACTTCGTAGGAGAACAATAGACTCTGGTGTTTTATTCACGATATAAGAAAACAATTTTACAGGGCGATACGGCACGTCTCCAATTCCGTCCTTATCCAAATCATAACCTGTATAATCACTCCAATAATTACTGTCAAATACATTATCATTTAACTTACCGTCATATGATATATCAAAACTGTTATACAAGAAATTATTTCCCTTAAAAGAATTGGCATAACAAGCACCAAGTACTTTAATACCCCATCCGTTATTTATAAAATTATTCCCTTTGTATTCAATTCTGTTAGAACCTTCTATATGAATGCCAATAGTGTTCTCCTCAAAGGTATTTTCAATTATTTTGGCATCATTGATTTCTTTTAACAAAACACCAAAAGAAGCTGTACCCCAGTTTTTACGAAAAGTATTGCCTTTCATTAATATTCCCTTAGAGAACATAACCGCTACCCCTGCTCCATTATTTTCAAAAAGGTTATTGGTATAAACATCATCATCTGAAAACATAAAATGTAGACCGTATCTTAAATTGCCTGTGCTTTTGTTATTGTCTATTGTAATATTATCAGAAAACTCTAAGTAAATACCATCTCTTGCGCCTTGAACAATATTATTGCTGACCTCAACATGGTGCGAGTACCAAAGTTGAATTCCATTGCCGGAATTATACTCGTCTTTGGCATCTCCTATTATTTTATTGTGATAGACTTTACCGTAATTAGATTTTTCTAAATAAATACCAAAAAATAATTTTTCCAGTACTACATTCTGAATTAGAAAATTTTCACTTTTAACCACTCGGATTGCAGCATAATCTGTGGTATAGCTAGTACCCACATTTATGATAAAAAAGCCATCTATCGTTACACCATCTGATACAATACGTATAATTTCGCCTTTCTCTTCTCCATCAATTATAGGATAATCCTCTCCTATTAAAGTCAATGGTTTATCTATTAGAATATTGTACTCTTTATAGGTTCCTTTTTTCACTAGAAGCGTATCAAACTCCATAGCTATTTTAACTCCTTCTGAAATAGATTTTACCTCACAACTGTCGCAAATTATAATAGGTTTCGCCCATAGATTTGCAGTTACCATAAGTACTAACGTAAAAATTAATAAGCTTTGGTATCGTATCATGTTATCACGAATAAATTTACCTACTGGTTTATGCTTTGATTGGGTTTGTTGGTAATGTAGAACTGACTTTGTTTTTCTTTAAGAAAATACTATATAATAGGTCAGAATTTTTAAAATTGCTCTATTACGTTTAAAAAGGATTTTCCTTTTTAAACTTTTCATTTAGTTCAGTCCAGGTATATAAAACTCCCGTATTATCTGATTGCGCTTTTATAGCAGCCTCTTCATTTGAAAAAGCAGATAAAAATGCACCCATAGGACTGGGAATGTTTTCACTAATTAAATATGTTGCCTGTGTAGCGTCAATAAAAACCCCAGGATCTGTATAATTATTTACTCGAAATAATGCGACTGTTTCAGTATCTATCTCGCGTAAATGGTTTAGCATACATTCTGTAGCATCGAAAGAGTAGCTTCTTCCTTTTTTAGTCATAAATTGGGCAGCATGCTGCTTATCTACAATAGTCATAGTACAAAAATGGCAACCTTCAGAACCATAAGTAATTGGTTTAGGTTCACTATTACATGCCGTTAATACTAGAACACATATGACCCCTATTATTGCTAGATTCTTCATTATTTAGTTATTTATGGTTTATTAAGATTACTATGATTTTTTACTTTTCCATCCTACAAAAAAAGCAACTACGGTAAGCATCATACCTGCGAACATGAACCATGCACCTGTTGCCGGCATTGAACTTACATCAAAATTCAATAGTTTTTTATATCCAAAAAGTGGTGGTTTATATGACATTGGTGTTCCGTCTTCGTTTACCACCTTAATAATTGCATGGGGATCTAAATTTGAACCATAGTCTGTTAACCACAGATTAAAATCATACATACCCATAATACCTAAGATAGACATTAGTACAAACCATCCTAAGAAATACCGGTAATCAATTTTTTGAAAGAAGCCTAATATTCCCAGTATCACTCCTAAAAGTACCATACCAATAATTACTGAAGGAAATATATTGAACTCCCACATTTCATCTGCCTTAGGGATAGTCTTCATACCTATGTAATGATTAAGACCATCAATATTCTGTAAATCAAATTCAGAAACGCCTTGTATGCCAGAAATATGAATATTCATACCCAATGGATCTGGATATTGAGGCGCACCTAACATAATATTCCAAAGTGGAAACGCAAACAATCCCAATAAACATAGAGATCCAATTATCATTATTACACTTGCCTTTTTCATCTTATTGTATCTTAAAAATCATAACTATGAAACAACTTGATACTCAAATAAAAAAGCAGGTCGGTCTTGGTACGCGACCTGCTTTTTGTTTGAATAATTTATGTACTTGTTCTTAACTTACTCACCTAAAGACCAAGAAAGGTCAATATTAGATGAGGCAGGAGAAACTCTTACGTAACCTTGCATTTCTTGGTGTAAAGCAGAACAAAAATCTGTACAGTAAAATGGCCATACCCCTTCTTGCTTAGGTTCCCAAACAGATGTTTTTGTTTGCCCTGGCATTATTAATAAACCAGAATTCTGTTGACCAATCATCATAAAGCCGTGTGGCACATCAAAATCTTGCTCATGGTTAGTGATATGGAAATATACTTTATCACCCACTTTAATACCTTCTATATTATCTGGAGTAAAGTGGCTACGTATCATTGCCATATACACATGTACTTCATTACCCTCTCTCACTACTCTTGCATCTGAAACATTTTTTGTAGCAAATGGATGTTCGTTTTCTGCCAGTTTATAGATTTTCTGCGATTTAGGCGCTAGTATAGATGCTGGGATAGCAGCTGCATAGTGTGGCTCTCCATGTGTTGGAAAATCATAGATTAACTCCATTTTATCTCCAGAAATATCATACAACTGTGCAGAGTGTTCTAACTCCGGACCAGTTGGCAGGTACCTATCTTTTGTAATCTTGTTCATGGATACTAGGTATTTACCAAAAGGTTTTGCAGAATTTCCTCCAGGAATCATACAGTGACCAACAGAGTAAAAAGTTGGTTTTCTATCAATAACTTCCCATGTACCTACTTTCCATTTTACAACTTCAGAAGAAATAAAGAACGTAGTATACGCATTACCCTTACCATCAAACTCTGTATGTAATGGGCCTAATCCTCCACTTTTGACTTGACCAGCCAATACATCTTCGAATTTTAAAATAGGAATACCATAAGCTTCACCATCATACTTTTTACCGTCAATTGCAGCAATCATTTTATCAAAGGAGAACACTGTAAGGTCTGCAGAAAGCTTACCGTTACCAATAATGTAATCTCCTGTTGGATTTACGTCTACCCCATGTGGAGATTTTGGTGTTGGCATAAAGAATATAGCACCCGGTACTTTTGTAGGATCTATTGTTAGAACCTCTTTCTTCATTGTTGAAGTAGCACTATGAGTCTCATCGCTATACACGTTATGTGTATAATTTGCAGGTACCATTGTACCACCACCATTTTCAATATACTCTTCAATTTTTTTCCAGTTTACCGCGGCTATAAAATCTTTATCGTTCTGAGAAGCGTTAACCTCTAACAATGAATTTGCTTCTTCTGTGTTATACGTAGTAAAGAAAAACCAACCATGAGATTTACCTCTACCTGGGTGAGATAAATCATAATTAAAACCAGGCATAATCAACTGGAATTTTATATCCATTCTACCAGTTTCAGGTTCTACACTAATAAAAGACAAGGCTCCTTTAAAGTTACCTTTGTAATCTTTTATGGGCATATCTCTTTGTGGAATAGGAACTGAAAAACGTGTTCCTGCCACTACATATTCTGAATTTTCTGTGATGTAAGAAGAACTGTGGTTACCTGCACTATTTGGAACTTCTATAATCTCAGCAGTTTCAAATGTTTTTAGGTCAATTCTAGCTATACGTGGTGTGTTATTTCCATTTATAAAAAGCCATCTACCGTCTAATTCACCATTAGTCTGAGAAATATCCGGGTGGTGAGAATCATCAGTTGGTATAAAACCAAAAGAAGTTTCTAACATAGGTTTTGTTTCTTCAGAATATCCATAACCGTTAGTTGGAAATTGAGAGAAAACTGGAATTTCTTTAAACATACGCCCAGAAGGAAGACCATAAACGGTTACGTTACCGCTATACCCGCCAGACATGAATGCGTAAAACTCATCATGTTCACCAGGGGCTACATATACTTTCTCTGCATTATTTGATGCAAGTGCTCCATTTGAGGATGCCTTACCGTTTTGGTCACCGCAACCTGAAAGAAGCAGAATTGGCCCTAGAGCCGCTGCTAGATAATAGAAGTACTTTTTCATTTTATTTATGTTTGTGGTTATCTTATTTATTTACTACTCTAATGTTCTAAAATATTCAAGTATGCTACGTGCTTGATCTTCGGTCAACCCTTGGTTAGCCATTGGTGCTCCATTAAATTCAGCCATAAGCTCTTTTGCCAAAGGATCTTCTTTAACCATAACTTCTGGGTTAAGGATCATGTTCATAACCCATTCTGGACTACGTCTTTTCAAAACACCTGTTGGAGCCGGACCAATGAATTTTTTATCTATTCTATGGCAAGCCATACACATTTGACTGTAAGTTTCTTCACCTTTCTTTGCCAATGCCGTATCAATATCTGGAGATAAAGTCACAGACGTAATAGGACCTACTCCTTTATTTTCTAGATCTACACGCTCAGAAGGTTTTTCTGTACTAGTTTCAGTAACAGCCTCTGTTGCTTTTTCTGTAGTTTTGGTACGATCTACACTAAATCCTTCTTTTTTCTTTTCTTCTTTGCCTCCACATGCCATTAGTAGCAGCGAAAACATTATCACGGTACTTCTTAAAACTATTTTCATTTTTATATGATTATTGATTAATTAACTTGACAAATGTATTGGGTATTAAAAAGGAAAAACATGATTAATATCATGATTAAGGATAAAATTGTCCTTATTTAAAAAAAAAGATAAAATAAAATTACATCTCACTAATAATCAACATATTAAATTACAAATAAACACTTAACAATAGTAAATTCGGGTTAAAGAAAGTAAAGTTTTTTTTACTCAAATAAATAGGATTAAAACAAATAAACCCAAGGCTTTCACCTTGGGTTTATTCTTGCTTATAGACTAGGTTAGTATCTATATTTTGAATGTAATCACAGGTATTCTTGAGTGATTTACAACATCTTCGCCAATGCTACCATTAAACATATGGGAAATGCCTTTACGACCGTGAGTAGGGATTGCTATAGCATCTGCTAAGATGGTTTTACCATAATTGATAATACCCTGCTCAACACTGTAATCATTGTAAATTTCAACCTGTTGTGCAGAATTAGCCTTGGTTAAAAATTTATTTATTTTTTGATAGGCATCCCTATTACTTAAAAATTCATCGTTTGGCGTGTTGATAAAAACAACCTCCATGCTAGCATTTAACATAGCAGCAAATTCCTTAGCTTTTTGAAAAGCTGGTAAATTATCATCATTAAAATCGCATGCGAATACAAAACGATCTATACTTAAATTTGTAACCTCGCCTTTAATCACTAAAACAGGTACGGTTGCATTACGAACTACTTTTTCTGCATTAGAACCAATAAACATTTCTTCAAATCCGCTAGCTCCATTAGAACCCATTACTATTAAATCTGCATCATGCTCTTTTGCTATAGCATTTAGCTCACTGAATACTTTATAATGCTTTATTACAGGAGTAACGGTAACGCCTTCTAAATAAGGTTTCTCTAAAAACTCTTTTAAATTCTTTTCTGCTAATTTCACTAAGAAAACTGTCTGCTCGATGTACATACCATCTGGCGAAGTAATTATTGCCTGATTCAGTTCTAGCATATGAACTACCAATAGTTCAACTTTATGTTTTTTAGCCAAATCTGCAGCTGCCTTTAGGGCTTGTTCTGACTGATTTGAAAAATCTGTAAGTACGATTATTTTTTTCATGGTAATTTTATTTAGCAATTATTAAGATTAGGAACTTCTATTTTTAAAATTAAACGGTCATTGAAAAAATCTTGGTGTCTGGTGCCTTTTTCTGCAATGGCAAATCAAAAGCCATACATACATTTCTAACATACGGTCTACCCTTTTCAGTAATTTGAAGACTACTTTCAGTAATGGTCACTAAACCATCTTCTTCCATTTCTTGTAACCTATTTAGAATACTATCTATTTGTGGTAGGTGTAACTTAAATTTGCTCCAACTTGTTTTAAACTGGCACATTAAATTTAAAATATGTCTTCTTATAATTTGATCTTCTTCTGTTAAAATATGACCTCTGTATAGCGGAATTATATCATTTTCTACAAGATTTTGATACTCTTCTACATTCTTTACATTCTGTGCAAAACCGTACCAACTATCGCTTATACTCGATGCACCTAAACCAATCATTAAATTGGTATTAGAGCTAGTATAACCCATGAAATTTCTATGAAGATTTCCATTCTCCATAGCCTTAAACAATCCGTCGCTTTCCAAAGCAAAGTGATCCATTCCTATTTCATGATATCCATAATCCAACAGCAATTCTTTACCAACTTCATACTGCGTTCTCTTTTCATCACCCGCAGGCAAATCTGCATCATTATAACCACGTTGACCATTACCTGCCAACCATGGCACATGTGCATAACTGTAAAAAGCAATACGATCTGGTTTTAATTCTTTAGTTTTTTCTATCGTATTAATTACATGCTCTAGCTTTTGATGTGGAAGACCAAATATGATATCATGACTTATAGATGTATACCCTATTTCACGAGCCCACTCAGTTACATTTTTTACATTTTCAAAAGGCTGAATTCTATTAATTGCCTTCTGTACCGTTTCATTATAATCTTGCACACCATAACTTACTCTTCTAAAGCCAACATCATACAAAGCTTGCAAATGTTCTTTAGTAGTATTATTGGGGTGTCCTTCAAAACTAAACTCGGCATCATTAGACCTTTCGGCTATTCGTAGAATACCATCTATTAAATACTTCAAGTTTTCTGGAGTAAAAAATGTTGGCGTACCACCACCTAAGTGCAACTCTTTTATAATCGGTTTTTCATCGAACAATTCGCTATATAATTGCCATTCTTTTAAAACCGCTTTTATATAGGGCATCTCTAAATCGTGTCGTTTTGTAATACGCTTATGACATCCACAGAACGTACACATATTCTCGCAAAATGGTAAATGTATATATAGACTAATACCTGATACCGAATTACTTGCGTGAAAGCTCTTTTTTACCGACGCTTCCCACTTTTTCCCAGAAAAGGTATTAATATCCCAAAAAGGAACGGTTGGGTAGCTAGTATATCTAGGTCCTGGTACATTATACTTTTGAACAAGCGAACACATAAACTTCTTATTTAGTCACAAACTTACATGTCTAAGTCAGCATATAATATGATTTATATCAGTTCATAGAACAATGAAAAAAAATAACTTCCCCAAAAATTACATTACAAATAGTTGTTTTATGTAACCTATGTTACCAATGAAATTATAGGGATCTAATAATTTTGATTAAAATTTATACCCATGTTACCAAAAGGTTCCAAATTATACAGTATTATCTTTTTGAAATGCCCTAGATGTCATAAAGGTGAATTCTTTGAGGCAAATCCTTATAAATTAAGTAACTTCAATAAGGTAAAAGAACGTTGCCCTAAGTGTGATTTAAAATATAGTATAGAACCTAGTTTTTATACGGGATCCATGTATGTTTCTTACGCTGTAGGTATTGCAGTTGCAGTTGCTGCGTATGTGTTAACATTGTTATTTGGACTTCAGCTTTCTATAGGTGCTTTATTTATTGTTATCGTTGCATCGCTTGTTTTAACAATGCCATGGATAGCAGCAGTATCTAAATCTATTTGGGCGAATATATTTTTTAAATTTGATAAAGAAATAGCACAGAAAATTAATTAGCCAAGAATGATTCAAGACTTAAAGGAAGAATATGGAGATATTTTTGAAGAAGAGCTCATCAATGAAATTGTACAGGTAGGTACTTTTAAAGAAGTACCCGAAGGTTATAAATTCATGGAAATCGGTGACTACATTAGAGGTATGCCTTTATTAATATCTGGAGTCATTAAAATTTTACGGGAAGATGAAGATGGCGATGAACTATTACTTTACTATCTAGAAAAAGGTGACACCTGCTCTATGACCATGGCGTGCTGCATGGGCGACAAAAAAAGTGAGATTAGAGCCATTGCAGAAACAGATGCCAAACTTATTATGGTACCTATTCAGAAAATGGAAGAATGGACCGGCAAATATAAATCTTGGAGAAACTTCGTATTCAATAGTTATCATGTTAGATTAAATGAACTTTTAAGTACTTTAGATAATATCGCTTTTCAAAAGATGGATGAACGCCTAATAGGCTATTTAAAAGAAAAAGCTAGGGTAACAAAAGACAATATAATTCATAGTACCCATCAAGATATTGCTTACGACCTACATAGTTCTAGAGTTGTAATTTCTAGACTTTTAAAGAAGCTTGAAGAAATGGGCAAGATTAAACTTCACCGTAATTATTTAGAAATATTAGATTTATAATACCTCTGTAACCAATGTTACTGCGCAGGTTTTTGCACCGTTCTACTTTTGTGATATCAAATACATCACATGGAAATTTTGCAAATTATTGGTTATATCAGCGCCTTAATAATTGGTATATCATTAGGTCTCATTGGCGGAGGTGGCTCTATTTTAGCAGTACCCGTATTGGCATATCTTTTTTCAATTAACGAAAAAGCTGCAACCGCCTATTCTCTTTTTATTGTGGGTGCAAGTGCTCTTGTCGGGGGTTGGCAACAACATCTTAAAGGATATGTAGATTGGCGTACCGCCGTTGTATTTGGTATACCAGCAATTATAGGTGTTACGCTTGTTAGACATTATGTAGTGCCAGCTATGCCAGATGTTTTATTTCAAATTGAACACTTTCAATTTACACGTAGAATGGCCATGTTCGGGCTGTTCGCTATTTTGATGATTCCTGCAGCATATTCTATGCTTAAAAAAGAAAAAAATGTTCTAACAGGTGGTGAAGTTTCTTATAACTATCCATTAATAGTATTAGAAGGGTTACTTGTTGGTAGTATAACAGGATTGATTGGCGCCGGTGGCGGATTTTTAATCATTCCTGCATTGGTCATTTTGGCGAATGTTGAAATGAAAGTTGCCGTAGGCACCTCTTTAATTATAATTGCCATTAAATCTTTAATGGGTTTCTTTTTGGGCGATGCCATGACCATGACCATCGATTGGAAGTTTCTTGCCATTTTTACATCGCTATCTTTTGTTGGCATTTTTATAGGTAGTTATCTCAGCAACTTCATAGATGGTAAAAAACTGAAGCAAGGTTTCGGCTATTTTATACTTGTTATGGCCGCCTTTATTTTCTATATGGAATTCTTTTAAAAAATTTCGCTTATGTGACTAATGTCACTGTACACGTCTTATATAAGGGGTAATTTTATAGTATTAATCAAACAAATAAGAACATGAAAGTAGAACAAATTTATACCGGATGTTTGGCACACGCTGCCTATTATATAGAAAGTAATGGTGAAGCTGCAGTATTTGATCCGTTACGTGAAGTACAACCATACATTGATCGCGCAAAGAAAGATAATGCTAAAATCAAATATGTTTTTGAAACTCATTTTCATGCCGACTTTGTTAGTGGTCATTTAGATTTACAGAAAAAAGCTAATGCCGAAATTGTATTTGGTCCTGGTGCAAAACCAGCTTATGAGGCAACTATAGCAAAAGACAATCAAATTTTTGAAGTTGGCGATTATAAGGTAAAGGTCATTCACACTCCCGGTCATACCATGGAAAGTACTACTTATCTCTTAATTGATGAGAATGGAAAAGAGCATGGCATTATTACCGGAGATACCTTATTTATTGGTGATGTTGGTAGACCTGATCTAGCGCAACATGTAGTGGCAGATTTGACTGAAGAAAAATTAGCAGGACATTTATATGATTCTCTTAGAAATAGAATTATGCCTTTAAGTGATGATTTAATAGTATATCCAAATCATGGTGCAGGATCTGCTTGTGGTAAAATGATGAGTAAGGAAACTACAGATACCCTAGGTCATCAAAAGAAGGTCAACTATGCTCTAAGACCAGACATGAGTAAAGAGGAATTTATAAAAGAACTCTTAACCGGACTCACAGCTCCTCCAGGTTATTTTCCTAAAAATGTTTTGATGAACATTCAAGGGTATGAAAGTTTAGATAAGATAATGGACCGTGCCACTACCCCATACACTCCAGAGGCTTTTGAGGCTGTTGCCAATGAAACCGGGGCACTAGTATTAGACACTAGAAATGCAGATGATTTTGCAAAAGGGTTTATTCCTAATAGCATCAATATTGGACTAGAAGGTAGTTTTGCCCAATGGGTAGGTGAAATGATACCAGATATAAAACAAGAGATACTACTAGTTACTTATAAAGATAAAGAAGAGGAAGCTATTACAAGATTGGCACGTGTTGGTTATGATAATACGGTAGGCTTTTTAAAAGGTGGGTTTGATTCTTGGAAAGAAGCTAAAAAGGATAACGAAACAAGTGATAGAATCGATAGTAAGGAATTGGAAGCATTATACGCTACTAAAAAACCATTTATCATTGATGTTAGAAAAAAGAGTGAATTTGATTCTGAACATGTGGTAGGCGCCATCAATGTTCCTTTAAATGAAATCAATCAGCATCTATCTCAATTCCCTAAAGACAAGCCTTTTGTTTTACATTGTGCCGGTGGTTATAGAAGTATGATCGCAGCTTCTATTTTAAAGCAAAGAGGATGGCAAGATTTCACAGATGTTAGAGGCGGTTTTGAAGCTATTTCAAAAACAACACTACCTAAAACAGCATACGTTTGCCCATCAACACTATTGTAATTTTTAATACTTAAGACAGCGCTGATTATTCAGGGCTGTTTTACTTTAATAGCTATGTAACCTAAGTTACTGTGTAATCCTTTTTACAAATGTAATTTTGTCTCAATAATAAATATGAACTTATGAAAGTAGAACAAATATATACTGGTTGTCTTGCGCAAGGTGCTTATTACATTGAAAGCAATGGAGAAGTCGCCATTATTGATCCTCTACGAGAAGTACAGCCTTATATAAAGAAAGCTGCGGCAGATAATGCTAAAATCAAATATATTTTTGAAACTCATTTTCATGCCGATTTTGTTAGTGGTCATGTAACCTTGGCTAAAGAAACTGGTGCTGATATTATATACGGACCAAAAGCGAATCCGTCTTTCGAGGCTATAATCGCAAAAGATAATCAAGAGTTTAAATTAGGTGATATTACTATTACGGCATTACATACTCCTGGTCATACAATGGAAAGTACCACATATTTACTAAGAGATGCCAATGGTAAAGACTATGCTATATTTAGCGGAGACACTTTATTTTTAGGTGATGTGGGCAGACCTGATCTTGCTCAGAAAATGGGCGAATTAACAGAGCGTGACCTAGCTGGATTCTTATTTGACAGTTTACGTGAAAAAATTATGCCTTTAGCAGATGACGTCATCGTCTATCCCGCTCATGGTGCCGGTTCTGCATGTGGTAAGAATATGATGAAAGAAACAGTAGATACCTTGGGCAACCAAAAGAAAATGAATTATGCCTTACGTACAGATATGACGAAAGAAGAGTTCATTGATGAAGTGATCGATGGTTTACTACCACCACCTCAATACTTCCCCTTAAATGTAAAGTTAAATAAAGAGGGCTATGAAGACATAAAAGAAGTCTTGGAACGTGGTACAAGAGCACTTTCCCCAAAGGCTTTTGAAGCTGCAGCAAATGAAACCGGTGCCATAGTTTTAGATGTACGCCATCAAGATGATTTTGCCAAAGGTCATATACCGCGTTCTATTTTTATTGGATTAGATGGTAGTTTTGCTCCTTGGGTAGGTGCCTTAATCGCCGATGTTAAACAGCCTATTTTATTGGTTACCCCTGTTGGTATGGAAGAGGAAGCAGTAACTCGATTATCTAGAGTTGGTTTTGATGGTACGCTAGGATATTTAGAAGGCGGATTCGATGCTTGGAAAAAAGCTGCGATGGAGTATGATACCGTTAGCCAAGTTGATGCCAAAAAGCTTAAAGAAGTTCTTGAAACTGAAAAAGCACCTGTATTTGATGTGCGTAAAGAATCTGAATTTTTATCTGAACATGTTTTAGATGCAAAAAATACGCCGTTAGATTTTCTAAATGATCATTTAGCAGAATTTCCAGAAAAAAAACAGTTTTATGTACACTGTGCCGGTGGTTACAGAAGTATGATTGCGGCATCAATTTTAAAAAGTAGAGGTGTTCATAACCTTATAGATGTAAAAGTAGGATTTAAAGCTATAAAAGAAGCTGGTATTCCAGTCTCTGAATTTGTTTGTCCAACTACATTATAGATAACATATTCAATAGACTTTATAGTCTTTATCAGCATGAAAATTGGTTTAGTTTTTGAATTTGCCCAACGGCAATTCAGTTGATGTTAAGAGGAGTATTTTTCAAGAAAAAACTCCTCTTTTTTTTAGTTTATTTCATCGTTATGTAACTAGAGTTACTGTAGCTATTATACTGTAAGCGTAACTTTAATTAAAATTAAAAGAACATGGAAACAATACAAAATAATGAAATAATCAGCATGCCAAGAATTGGAGATATTGCTCCAGATTTTGAAGCGGTAACAACTAAAGGAAAAATAAAATTATCTGAATTTGCAAAAGATAAGTGGATCGTAATGTTCTCACATCCTGCAGATTTCACTCCGGTTTGTACTACTGAAATGAGTGGATTTGCCGTACGTAAACCAGAGTTTGACGCTCTTAATACAGAATTATTAGGTTTAAGTATAGATAGTGTACATGCGCATTTAGGTTGGGTACAGAACGTACGTGAAAACACAGGTGTCTATTTTGATTTTCCCATCATAGCAGATTTAGATATGAAGGTTTCTAAAAAATACGGAATGCTTCAGCCTAACGAAAGTGAAACTGCTGCAGTACGTGCCGTTTTTTTTATTGACCCAAAGAAAAAAATTCGACTAGTTATGTATTACCCATTAAACGTTGGGCGTAATATGAACGAAATTCTTAGAGCCTTAGAGGCTTTACAAACGTCAGATAAATATAAAGTGGCTATGCCCTTAGATTGGAAAAAAGGAGATAAGGTAATTGTATCTCCTCCTAAAACTTTAGATGAACTTAATGCTCGTATTGCTGATGATACTTTAGAAAAAGTTGATTGGTATTTAGCAAAAAAGAGTCTTAATTAATTTTTTATTGGTTGGTTATTGAAAGGAACGGTCATATACCAAGACCGTTTCTTTCTATTGTTGAATATTAATTTTAAATAAAATACTATGTCATTTTTAAGTACACTCTTTGGTAAAAAGGAAGAAACCGCAGGTAATATCACTATACTTAACAAGAATGAATTTGCCACGCAAATTGTAGCTAACAACATAAAACCTTTTGATGTTAGAACACCGTCTGAATATAACAGTGGTCACATTAAAAACGCTATAAACGTTGATTTTTTCAGCTCTGGGAACTTTAACGCTTACTTTGAAAAAGTAAATAAAGAAAAACCGGTATACGTATACTGTAGATCAGGTGCAAGAAGCCAAAAAGCTGCACGTAAACTATTAAAAATGGGCTTTACACAAGTATATGATCTTAAAGGAGGTTATAATTCTTGGAACTAAAACAAAGGTAACTACAACCTTTAAATAGGTAGCTCATAGTAAGTTTATTTAATAATGACAACTTATTTCAAAATCAATCAACACCTTTTTAATGTCTTACTTATGAAAAATATTTTATTAGTGTCAATGATTGTTTTTGCAATCAGTTGTAAAGATGCTCCAAAGGTAAAACAAGAAGTTTTAGATAATTCTGACAGTACATCTTTTAGCGTTGGCACGCAAGAAATAGATACTAAAATAAACGATAGTCTACTCTTAGAAAAGGGTAAAATGTATGCGCAAAGTACCCAAAAAGTACTAGGTAAGAACCTTATGCTCAACATTCAAAAAAATGGTCCATTAGGTGCTGTAAAGTTTTGTAATGAAAAGGCATATCCTCTAACAGATAGTATGGCAATTGCTCATCATGCTAAAATTAAAAGGGTAAGTGATAAACCAAGAAATCAAAATAATAAAGCAAATAAAAAAGAGCTTGAATATATTGCGTTTTTTAAATCAAAAATTAATAATAACGAGTCTTACGAACCTATACTAACTAACGAGAATGGAATTACTAATTTCTATTCCCCTATTGTTACCAATACCATGTGCCTAAACTGCCATGGTGTACCAGAAACAAATATTGACCCAAAAGTTACCCAACTTTTAAACGATAAATACCCATATGATAAAGCCATAGGCTATAAAGAAAATGAGGTACGAGGCATTTGGAGTATAAGTTTTAAAGACGAACAAAATAAATAAGATATGACTTCAGTAATTCCTATTCAAAATTTAAAATGTGGTGGTTGTGCCAAAACAATTATCACCAAATTAGAAGAGATACCTACCATAACGAATGTATCTGTATCAGTAGAATCATCATCGGTTTCTTTTGATGCTTTAAAGCAAGAAGATATAGCTACTGCAAAAACCAAATTAAAGGCAATTGGCTACCCAAGTCTAGATCAAGAGAACTCAGTACTATCTAAAGCGAAGTCTTTCGTAAGTTGTGCTACAGGTAAACTAGCAGACTAATTTTATAAATATCCAAAGAAGAAGTGATTACGAGTTACTTCTTCTTTGATTTAAACCCATGGGTCATCTGTCCTAAAAAGTCTTTTGGTAAATTCTCATCTCCTGGGTAACCTAATTTCACATCTCCACTATCTTCTGGTATATAATTGGTTTTAAATAAATAATCCCACAGGCTTAAGCTAATTCCAAAATTTACACCATATGTTCCTTCTGGTAAGTCATATGCGTGATGATACAAATGCATTACCGGGTTATTTAAAATATACTTTAAAGGTCCCCATGTAATTTTTATGTTAGAATGATTGAAATGCCCAATTGCTATGGCTATAAAATGAACAATGTAAGCTTGCTCTGGCTCAAAACCACCAAGAATCATTACGCCGAAAGTCTTTAATGGTTTGTACAGAATATTCTCCATCCAATGATAACGCAAATGAGCTGCAAAGCCCATTTCTTTTACGCTATGGTGTACTTGATGAAACTTCCATAGAAAGGCGTATTTGTGTAATAATGTATGTGTAAACCATTGCACAAAATCTAATACGATAAAGAATAATAAAAGTTGACCCCACATTGGCCAACCAGAGATATCTATTAGTGCCAAACTATTTGCTTTTATACCGATATCAGTAAAAAACACTTGCAATAATTTATAAATACCGCTAATGGCAATAGCAAACAGAAAGAAGTTGAAGAACATATAAAAACCGTCTAGCCAAAAGTCTTTTCTAAAAACCCCTTGTTGTTTTCTCCAAGGGAAAACAATTTCTAAAAACCAAACTATAAGCGATATAGAAATTAAGCCCCAAAAGTAATTAAGATACCAAGGGACTTGAAAAATGATTGATTTCCAGGTCCAACTTAAAGTTCCTGTTATCGCATTTAAAAACGCATCTATATAAGCTTCCATTCTACATTTGCTTTTTGTAAAAATACTATATTAAAAATGACCTTGCTGTAACCAAAGTTACTTTGCTTTAGAATGATGTAGTGCAATTTTGCATATGACCAATATCATTTATCGCACTATTATTTAACACTACTTTGCAGTAGAAAAGCTAACTAAATTTTGTGCGCTTTTGTTTAAGTCTTAAATAAAGTAACATCATTACATTTTGACTTAATTCATTAATTTAAAAACAAGTATCATGAAGAAAAATATGGGAACCACAGACAAATTCATAAGATTTATAATTGCCGCAGCGCTTATAATTGCATTTTTGACAAATACCGTTACCGGTGTTTTAGGTTATGTGGCACTAGCTGTTGCAGCTATTTTTATCTTGACTTCTTTCGTAAGCTTTTGCCCGCTGTATACGTTGTTTGGTGGTAGCACTTGTAAGGTTAAATAGTAAGCTTATTACCTAACAATACTTTTAGCGACCAACTTGTTGGACGCTAAAAATTGTAGTTAATAATCAGGTCTAAGTGAAACATATCTACCTTATTAAAATAGAGATTAGCATTGTCTGGTATATCACCATTACCAATTTTAGAGGTCAACAACAGTTCTGGTCTTAAGCGTTTCAACTTTTTAATATCGAAGAAAATATCAAGATTAATATGCGTATTATTTGGCATAGCATACTTATTTAAAGTTGCATCGGTTGGATCTGGTTTCCAATGCTTACCGATACTTAAGATCGACATAAGATTTAGATCTTTTGAAATGGTAATGTCTTTTTTATAATTTAAAACCAGTGCATGATTATCCGCAGAACCTTCGCTGCGCTCCCGCTTTTGAAAACTGAATAAATCTTCTCTACCCCATTCTCTTGGCGATATAAATTGACCGTGTGGTAAAATTCTATTATATGCTAAAGAAACTAGTCCTACTTTACTTTTATACCCAATTTTCAACCCTAAAACATCTGCAGTATTCTGATTATAGTAGCGAAGTGAGTCTACACTGCTACCACCATCACCCACCTTATTTTGATGTAGCCACTCCCCTTCTAACGTCAACGATTTAGATATTTTATAAGCAGGTTTTATATAGAACGAATTGAATATATTATCTACATATTGGTTCCATATTTTCACATTAAAATCGTCAGTTACTTCAAAATCGACATTTGCCATTAAAATATAATCAGATGCGGTGTTGTCTGCATACTGAGATGCAGTACCAAGTTTATTTCTACCTACAGGGTATGTGCCTATACTTTCACCAATACCATAAAACTCTCCCGTGGAGCGTGGTGCTATTTCATTTAATATTCCAAACTGAAACGATGTCTTTTGTTTATTGTATTTATACCAAAATCCTTGTACCAAAGTGGGTATCATTCTACCATCTTCCGGGTTAATTAACGGACTATTAATTTTCATCCGCCCAAGCGTAAATGAATGCTGAGCTAGGTGATATTTCGCATATAGTTCTCCTAATAAAAAAACAGAATCATTTTCTAAATCTAACCTATCGAAAAGTCCTTCCTCGTATCTACTAATTCTTCCAGTTGTTGCATCTGGTATTGTTAAATCTTGTAATCCTAAATTGGTAGCATTATATAATGCTGCACCTATATCTAAGTTTTCTAGTAGAGTATACTGGTACTTTAATTTACCTCCTGTCGCTAAAGCATTAAAGTCTTTTAATGCCCCTTTATTTGAGGTCATCATATAATACGTTCGCCATTGCCCAGATAAAATTCCTTTTTTCTTTACCGCAACAGTATCTTGGGCCATAGAAAAAATAGGTAGACAAATAAGTAGTACTAATAGTATTCGCATAAAGCCTATTTCGTTTTGGTAATACCGTATTCGTTCTTATAATACTCCATTATTGGTGGAAACGGTCCATATTTGTGTTGTTCTGGAGAAAAATCATCTGCCCAAGGACCATAAGGTGTAGATACCGGTTTCAATTTTTTATTAGGGTAGTCATCTTCCTTATTTGCCTTATGAGGTCTTGAAAAACTATTAATATAACCCGCCACATGATAAGCTTCTTCATCTGTTAATTTGGGATTATCCCATGTTGCCTGCAAATAAGGCATATTGCTTTTAATAAACTCAGCAGAAGTAATCACCCTATTCATACCTGCTCCATCATTAAAACTATCTGGTCCCCATAATGGCGGATACGTATAACTTTTACCATCGACCGCATTAAGAACTCCCGCTCCATTTTCACCATGACAGATGATACACTCTTTTTGATACACCTGACTTCCCTTTTCTAAATCTACCGCTACAGCAGGTATCTTTATTTTTGGATATCCTTTAAACTCTGCCTTTCTATTTTCTGGTACATCTTCGCTCAACCAATTCATATAGGCCACAATCGCTTTCATTTGATCAGCACCTTCCGGAAGCATTTTGCCGTTCATACTACGCTCCATACACCCATTTATTCGATCTTCAATAGTACCTTCTCTATTACCTCTGCCACCAAACTGTGGAAATCGTTCTATAATACCCACCCAAGATCCAGAGCCTGCCTGTGCTCCTTTTTGTAAGTGGCAATTGGCACATGCTAAATTATTACCGCTATATCTATCTTCGGCACGCACTGCATTCGGACCCATATATTTTGAAGATTCTGCAATAAGGAAGTACCCCTCTTTAACTGTCGCAGACATAGTAGGTAACTCTGCCATGGCATCTTTAGGTTGCCAATCATCGTTAGCTACAATTTCTTCAGATTCAATAATTACATCATTTTTAGTACTTGGTTCATACGTTAATAACCATATAAAAACAAGACCGACCAAAACGAAGATAATCGCAAATAGCTTTATAAATAGTTTCGCAAATACTCGTAATTCTTTCATAGAACTGTAATCTTACGCTAATTTAAATAACGAATCTATAATTATCATATCAAAATGGCAGTAACCATAGTTACACTAGCGTTAAATACTTTAACTTACTTTCATTCCTCTTAAAAATTACAGACATTAGTAGTAAACAACACATTAATTCAAACCTTACTTTACAATCAATTCTAATTTAACGAACACATGAAAAGAGCACTTCTAATTGCAATAGTACTTATGGGAACACAAATGATCACCGCCCAAGAATGGACCACGCCCGTTATTGATGGTTATGGAAAAATAAAAGAATTTAAGGATGTTGCCGTTCAGGCAGACCCTAGTAAAGAATATAATCTTGTATTTGACCTTAAAGATGAACGTGAGCTAGATGGTATTAATGTAGGTTATTTTAAAATTGCCAGAATGATAAATATGTTAGGTGCCGGTGGTGTTTCTGCCGATAAAGTAAATATCATCGCTGCTGTACATGGTGGTGCTACATTCACTGCCTTAAACGAGGCTAAATACAAGGCTAAATACGAAAAGGAAAATCCAAATGAAGCCGTAATAAAATTATTAAAAGATTACGGGGTAGAATTCTATGTTTGCGCACAAGCTACCGCTGCTAGAGATATTACCGCTGCAGATTTAAACCCGAATACAGAATTAGGGCTTTCTGCAATGATGGTTCTTGCCAATTACCAAATGGACGGGTATATTTTTATGCCATAAATAATTACCACATGAAAGATTTTTGGAATGAGCGTTATGACGAAGAAAGTTATGCTTATGGGAGCTCACCAAATGAATTCTTTAAACAACAATTAGATAAATTAAACGTAGGTTCTATTTTACTGCCTGCCGAAGGTGAAGGTAGAAATGCCGTCTATGCACTATCTAAAGGTTGGGAAGTATTGGCTTTCGACTTTAGTGAATCTGCAATGGTTAAAGCTAAAAAACTAGCTGCTACTTATAATTTGAACTTGGATTATCAAATAATTGATGCCCTTAAATTTAATGCTACTAAAAAGTTTGATGTAATCGCCTTCTGTTATGCGCATTTTCCTGCAGCTATTAGAAAGAAAGCAAACCAACATCTTTTAAAATCATTAAAACCAAACGGACATATCATTTTTGAGGCATTCTCTAAAAATCAACTTGGAAAACCTTCTGGCGGACCAAAAAATATAGACATGCTCTATAATATTAATGAAATTGAAGATGAGTTTATTGGAATAAATTTTGAAATTTTAGAAGAAAAGGAAATAGAATTGAACGAAGGACTTTACCATATTGGCGATGCTTCGGTTATTGATTTTACCGGTACTAAAATATAAAAAGGGACCACATTTGGTCCCTTTTTATATTCATCTATTAAAATTCATATTGAACAAAAACCGATAGATTTCTTCCTGGATCATTGATGGGTTCCGTTCCAAATTCAGCCTGATTATTAAATGCAAAATTGAGGTGATTACTATACGTTTTATCAAAAACATTTAATGCCGCAACACCTAAGGTTAGATTCTTCATTGGTATTACACCTAAACGTAAATCCATTATTTCATACCCTGGTGTAACCTGCTCTCCAAAAGAATACGCAATATTATCTTGCTCGGCAGTCAGCCTATATTCTGCATTCACCCAAAACTTTTCTTTTTCAAAGCCTAATTTAAACCTTGTAACTAAAGGTGGTACCAGAGGTAATGACTCATTTAAGTCATTATTCTTCGCATATACATAAGCAAGTTCAGTGGTGAAATTGAAATGATTACAAAAGTCTACACCTGCCATAATTTCAAAACCTGTCTTGTACGCATCATCTAAATTTCTAAAAACTTTTGCATTAGAGGGTTCATTCATTGGCATGAATTTTCTGGTCTGTGTTTCATCTATGATAGCGACTATATAATTTTCGTAAAGTGAGTAATAGAAAGATGTACTATAACTAAACATATCTGAAGTGTTTTCTGAAATAGGCATTTTTACTTTAAAACCTACCTCAAACTGATTATTTACTTCTGCCTCTAAATTAGGATTACCAACATATTCATACGAGTCTTGACCCACGCTAAAATGATTAATAAAACGTTCAATCATATTTGCTGATCTAACACCACGACCATACGCCACTTCCATAATAAATTGTGGAGAATACACATATTTAATTGAGGCTGTGCCACTAAAATTATATTCGGTTCTTCTATCTAGATTAGTATATAAAGCAGCAAAATCAGCTTCTGGATCTTTAGATTCAGAAGTAACATTATCATAACGTACACCTGCAGTTAACATGGTTTTTTCTGTTATGGGGTATTTACCTTCTGCAAATAAACCAATATCATTTATATAGGAATCTTGCCATATCTTATCTTCAAATGTCAAGGGTGTTTCTAAAACTCCCATAGTATTGCTTTTTACTAGACGTGTTCTATTGCCATCTCTAGCAATATGCAAAACATCAACACCTGTAAATAGGGCAAGATTGTCTGTTGGTTTTAATTTTAACTCTACTTTACCACCTGCCGTTGTAGCATCAATTGCAGAAATTGCAGATGTCATCATAAAAGTTGGCCTATTATAATTGGTCATTACATGATCAACATAACTATAATAGATTTTAGAATCTATGCTTTCTACAAAACCTGGCATACTGCCTAATTTATAATCTAAAGAGAGAATACTACTATTATCCTCCTCAGTATCCATAGGAAGACCAGCATGTAAAACATCGCGCCCGAATGACTGTCGCCAATGTGCTTGTAGTCTTTGATTTTCAGTAAAATTAACACCCGCTTTTATGCCATAATCCAAGCTTCTAAAAGAAGACGGAATTTCTGTACCGTCACCATCTTCATAATTACCAAAATCACGAAAACCAATATTACCTGCTACATCATATTTTTCAGTTGCCTGTTGCAACCTTGCCATAGAAACCATGGAATTACCGTTACTTTCATAACCACCACTTACACTACCATGAAGACCATAATCTTCTACAGTTGGTTTTTGGGTTACCATATTAACGATACCACCAAAAGTAGCACCATATCTAACAGAGTATGGTCCTTTTATAATTTCAATTTTTTCTATTTCTTCTGGTATCACATGGGTAGTAATGGGATCCATACGATTGGGGCAAGCACTCATGGCTTTTGTACCACCATCAAACTGCACATTTAACTGCTCATATTGCGTTGCTCTAAAACTAGGATCAATTGCATAATTCCCTCTTTTAATCAATGAAAAACCATTAACATCATTGAATAAATCAGCCACGTTTCTGGGCTGAACTATTTTCTTGACATAATCATTGGTCTCTAAGGTAAGTACTGGGTCAATTTTCATATTTCCTGTCACTAAAACTCCATTTATGGCAATAGGCGCTTCTTGTAAGGTGATTACTATTGGGGTATTAATGTCAAGTACTTGTTGTTGTATGGTTTTATACCCAACATAAGATATGGTCAATATCACATTTTCTTCAACATTTTTTAAAACAAAATCACCATCAAAATTGGTATATGTTGCTAATCCATTATTAGTCAAAATGTGAGCACCATCAAGTGGTTGTTGGTCAATTTCAGAGATGATTTTTCCCGATAAATTTTGTGCGTATAGTAAGGGTGTCGATAATAATACCGCTAGTACCCAAAGATATTTTAGGTTCATTATTTAAATTTTTAATTAATTGAAATACTATCCAACTTCCTATTAATTAGGCGTTAGACACATTAGATGTAGATAAAAAATTTAAATTTTGGGAGGATGTTTGATACGTTCAAAGAAATGAAAATCGTAAATAACACGATACAGTACATTATGCACCACTTTTCTAGATTGTTGCACAAACTCATATGTAGTCAATGATCCAATAAACAATACTATTTCGTTTTTAAGCAAGTCTAAATTAATTGGAGTTTTTTCATTATCAGCTTTCTGAGATAACATTTGCGATAAAGCACATTTACCATCACATTTTAATTCTGGTCGTTCTTTATTCTCACAAAAGCGCTCAACAAAATCATCTGTAAACACAGCATAATAACTCATTACACTAGCAGTCTTAAAACAACTTGCCAATGAAATGAATGTAAACAGTATTGATATAGAAAAGCTTGACAACTTCATGCTGCAAAATTAAACGCCCTTATTGATTTAAAATGTGACATTAGTCACATAAATGAAATAATGTACTTCGCATTCCCTGAGATTTTTTGAGCCAAGACAATTGTTAAACTATGTTAAAAAAACTTCTATGTAACTAAGGTTACTAAATACGTTACGACTATAGAATAAATTTATCAAATATTAATTAATCTATAACTTTAACCTATTATTAATCATACAGTTTAAAATACAGAAGTCATGACAAATACAAATTTATCAAACATCGGATTAGACAAAAACAGCACTAACGATATCGCAACTCATTTAAATGATGTGCTATCTAACTACCAAATGTTTTATATGAATCTAAGAGGTTTTCATTGGAATATTAAAGGAAGAAAATTTTTTGAACTTCATATGAAATTTGAAGAATTGTATAATGACGCTTTAATTAAAGTAGATGAAATTGCAGAACGTGTACTTACTTTAAGCAATACACCAATTCATACTTTTGCCAAGTATATAGAAAGCTCTGAGATTAAGGCTATAGAAAATGTTGTTGACGGCGATAAGGCTGTTGATAATATATTAGAAAGCTTAAGTATCTTATTAAAAAAAGAAAGGGCTACACTTAAAATCGCTGCTGAGGCTGAAGATGAAGGAACAGTTTCATTAATGAGCGACTATATTACACAGCAAGAAAAATTAGTTTGGATGCTTTCTGCATATAAAGACTAGTACCTAAAGTAGCAGTATTAAAATCCCTAAAATTTGACTCTTCAAATTTTAGGGATTTTTATGTTTAGAAAAATCGAACTAAAAATTTGTTCAATTTTCTCATATAAATATAAACTCACAAAGTTATCTTGTCTAAATGGTATTTTTATTTAAAGTTTTTCAAATATGTAACATAGGTTACCTTTAAAAATCACACGTTCTTTACTTTTGTTATCATACTAAATATTGTAAATAATATAGCATATGGAAGACATGATTTTTTACGATAGACTGCAATTTGCATTTACTATTACTTTCCACTATATATTTCCTCAATTGACCATGGGCCTGTCATTAATAATCGTCTATTTAAAATGGAAATACCTCAGAAATAAAATTGAAAAATATAATGATGCCGCTAAATTTTTTATGAAAATTTTTGCCATCAATTTTACCATGGGCGTTGTCACAGGTATTCCTATGGAATTTCAATTTGGCACCAACTGGGCAAAATTCTCTGAACTAACAGGAGGTATAATTGGACAGACCCTAGCAATGGAAGGTCTCTTTTCTTTCTTCTTAGAATCTTCTTTCTTAGCGCTGTTTATTTTTGGTGAAAAGTTAATGGGACAGAAACTACACCTCTTAACAGGTTTTCTGGTATTCTTAGGTTCTTGGGCAAGTGGCTGGTTTATTTTGGCTACCAATGCATGGATGCAACATCCCGTAGGATATGAAATATTGGACAATGGTAAGTTTGTTCTCGAAAATTTCTCCGCTCTATTTGGTAACCCTTGGCTTCTACCCGCCTTTTTACATAATCAATTGGCTTCTGTGGTCACCTCTTCCTTTGTGGTAGCTAGCATTGGAGCTTTTTACATACTAAGAAACAAACAAATTGAACACGGAAAACTATTCTTAAAAACTGGAGTCATATTTGGTTTGGTATCTAGCATCTTGGTGGCTTTCCCTACCGGCGATTGGAATGCGAAAAATGTCGCAAAATACCAGCCAGCAGCTTTCGCAGCTATGGAAGGTATTTTTGAAACTGAACATGCCGGGGCAGAAATTGTTCTCATAGGACAGCCCAATATGGTAGAGAAAAAATTAGATAATAAAATTGCTGTACCCAATGTACTAAGCTTCTTAACCTACCAGGAATGGGAAAAGCAAATAGTGGGTATGGATAAATTTAAAGAAGAAGAATTACCAGATAACATTCCTGCTTTGTACTATTCTTATCATATAATGGTTGGTTTAGGCACCGTATTTATGGCTATAATGGCGCTGGCTGCTTTTTTACTATGGCGTAAAAAACTATACACATCAAAAGCATTACTTTGGTCTATCATGTTTTTGGTTCCATTTCCTTACATAGCTAATCTTACAGGTTGGTATACGGCAGAACTAGGTAGACAACCCTATTTGGTTTATGGCTTATTAAGAACAACTGAAGGGGTGTCTCCTACAGTTTCATCAGGTAACACCTTATTTACTTTACTTGGTTTTGTAGCCTTGTATATGCTATTAGGACTTTTGTTCTTAGTCTTAGTGGGTAAAACAATTAATCAAGGTCCTAAACATCAAACACATTAAATTATGGAAACATTTTGGTTCATAGCAATTGCTATAGTTTTAGCGGTATTTTTCATTTTAGATGGGTATGATTTTGGCACAGGAATCATTCATTTATTTTTTGCAAAAACGGAAAAAGATAAAGAAGTCATTGCAAAATCTGCGGGTTTGTTTTGGGATTCTAATGAGGTTTGGTTAGTTGCCGCTGGTGGTCTATTATTTATGGCTTTCCCTACTTTTTATGCTTCCGTATTTAGTGGCTTTTACTTACCATTAATAATTGTTTTATGGTTAATTATTTTTAGAGCTATAGGTTTGGAGTTTAGAGGTCAATTCCGATTTCAAATGTGGAAAGATATTTGGGATAAATCTTTTGGAGTTTCTAGTTTATTGTTAGCCTTATTTTTTGGAATTGCCTTAGGTAACGTTGTTAGAGGAGTAAATTTAGGCGGAGTTGAAGATGGAGTATCCGTATACGAAGGGCATTATTTTTTCTTGCCTTTATGGAACAATAGTTTTAGCCCTTTATCAGATCATCCAGGAATCATAGATTGGTTCACAATCATTATCGGTTTAATTTCTGTAGTCACCTTGGCTATTCATGGTGCAAATTGGATAATTTTAAAAACCAATTCATCCATAAACGGTAATCTTAAAAATATAATCTTTAAACTTAATATTGCGCTTGCAGCACTAACCATTTTTTCTTTAGTAGTATGGCAAGTAGTTAATCCTAATTCGTTAGATAATTTTATGGAAAAACCATATCTCATGATTTTTCCACTTATATATCTAACCGGGCTTATTGGCTTATTTTTCATTAAAAAGTTAAAGAAAGAAATCCATGGTTTTGCACTCTCAACTTTACTGATACTAGGCGGAATTACTTCATCCTTGGCATCTATGTTCCCAATAATTTTACCTTCAGTAAATTCAGTGAACGAGCCTTTAACCATATATAATACAGCAGCATCTAATTATGGCTTATCTGTAGCTTTAACTTGGGGTTTTATTGGGTTCATACTATTAATTATCTATTTCATAGTTCAAAAAAGATTAATGGGAGGAAAAATAGATCATATGGATTATGGTCATTAGATTAAAGAAAAGACTATGACTGGCACTCTAATTTCATTAATCAGTATTCTTATAGGAATTATTGCCGCAAATGCTACAGGCTTTCTAATTCAGAAATACTCGTTTGGTGTTATTGGTAATACAATTGTTGGGGTTTTTGGAAGTATCTTATTCATAAAGACTTTTGGTAGATTGGGTTTTAATCCATGGTCAATAATGAACGATGGTGATTTTGATAGCTTTCGTCTAATAATCAATTTAGTAGTATCGGCTGTAGGGGGAGCACTAGGTCTTGTTTTAGCAAAAATGATATATAATAAGTTCAATAAATCATAAACGAAAAACCCTAGTTATCTTTCTTCTTATTCATTTTATATATCAGCCAAATGAAGCCTACTACAAAATGAAGAACAATAACACCAGCTATGATATAAATTAACGTATTTGAACTTCCTCTCATTTCTAACCTATTTTAATCAGATTTTTCAAAATTAAGGATCCTATTAAAATAGAAATATGATAATAGTCAATAGCCTATACCAAAGTTATACTAACCATCTGTAACTGTTTTTAATATTCGATTATTACGAGATGAATTAAATCTGTTTATGTAACAAAGGTTACTGTATAGCTTTAAGATTAAAGAGACCTTAGTATAAACTTAAAAGATTATAATAATGTCAAAAATAGTCATCTTAGGTGCAGGAATCTCTGGTCATGTTGCAGCAGCTCATCTACGTCGAAAATTATCGAAAGAACATGAAGTATTAGTCGTTTCGCCAAACAGCAATTACCAATGGATACCCTCAAACATTTGGGTTGGTATCGGTAGAATGAAGTCTAAAGAAATACTATTTCCATTAGCTCCGTTATACAAGAAAAAAAGTATTGGTTATAAACAAGCGAAAGTAACTACGTTTCACCCAGAAGGTGATGCCGAAGTAACACAGCCTTTTGTAAAAATTGAATATGTAAACGATGAGAAAAAAGGACAAACCGAAAAAGTAACCTATGATTATTTGATAAACGCTACTGGTCCCAAATTAGCTTTTGACATGACTGAAGGTTTAAATCCGGGAACTAATAAAACATATTCTGTTTGTACATATACCCACGCCGAACATGCCTGGCATGCTTTGAACGACTTGATTCAGGAAATGAAACAAGGTAAAAAAGTAAAAATACTTATTGGCACTGGTCACGCAAAATCTACATGCCAAGGCGCAGCTTTCGAATATATTTTAAATGTTGAACAAGAACTGAGACGACACAATGTACGTGATAAAGCTGAAGTTGTTTGGATTGCCAATGAGCATCAATTAGGTGATTTTGGTATGGATGGCATGCTACTTAGTTACGGCAACAATATCATGAAATCTAGCGAAATGGTAGAGATGGTTTTTGAAGACCGTGGTATAAAATGGATTATTGGTGCAGGGGTCAATAAAATAGAAGACGGTATAGCTCATTATGAAACACTAGATGGTGAATACCATACTGAAACATATGATTTTGCTATGCTAATACCTGCTTTCTCAGGGCATGGATTTAAGGCTTTCGATAAAAATAACGAAGATATTACAGAAAAACTCTTTAAAGGATTTATGTTGGTAGATGCTGATTATACGCCTAAACCATATGAAGAATGGAGTGTACAAGATTGGCCTGAAACGTATCAGAATCCATCTTATAAAAATATTTTTGCACCTGGTATTGCTTTTGCTCCACCTCATGCAATTTCAAAACCTAGGGTAAGCAAAAATGGTACAACTATATCCCCAGCCCCACCCAGAACAGGAATGCCTTCTGGTATTACCGCAAAATTAGTGGCAGATAATATTATTGATATTATGAACGGAAAAAAAGAATTACACCACAAAGGTTCGTTAGGTAATATGGGTGCTGCGTGTATTGCATCGGCAGGATATGGAATGACAAAAGGTAGTGGCGTTAGTATTACCACCTACCCTATTGTACCTGATTATCACAAATATCCCGAAACACAAGGTAGACAATTAGGCAAAACTTTTGGTGAAATTGGCTTGGCCGGACATTGGTTAAAACTAGCCTTACACTATGCCTTTATCTATAAAGCAAAAATGAAACCTTTTTGGTGGCTAATTCCTGAATAGCTTAAGGAAGGGTACTCTAAATTTTAAATTAATTAAACTTAAGACCAAAAAAATGACACAGAGAATATCAAAATCGAAACGCTTTTATATGATGAACCCAATAATTCAATTTTTTAAGTTCATTTGGTTAAGCATAAAAATAATGTTAGTAGTGGCTGGTGGTCATGGCGGTACTAGAAAAGCAAATAATTAATGACTAAAAAAGGGATTTTTCTAACCACAATTGGTGTGGTGATCGGTGCTATTGCAGGGTATTTGTATTACGCAGAAATTGGTTGCCTTAATGGTACTTGTGCCATTACTTCCAAACCAATAAACAGTACACTATATGGCGGTTTAATGGGCGGACTACTATTCAATATTTTTATTAAATCTCCTAAAACATAAAAGAATATACATTTGTTTTTCAGCCGGTATTAGCTACTGGTTTAATTCTAAGTAAGAAATATAAGCTGTTTTATTTCAATTTAATGGTTGGTCATAAATGGCATTTCTATAATGGGAATGCCTTTTATTTTTAAATGATAATTATCATAGAAGAATAAAAAAAATATCAATTAAAACTACGGTTTCCTGATGGTAGTCATTTACACCTTTAGAATACCCCTATATATTTGTTTCACTAGTAATTATTGGCATACATGAACATTAAGTTGGTTCTCAAGTCCTTTTTAAATTCATCGGTAACATTTGTTACTGTGCAGCCCGTTTTACCACCTTAATTTTGCCTTAAATAAATGAATACGATGAAGTATAAATTAGGATTGATATTGTTATTCGTCTTTTATTCTGGACTTGCACAGCAAACTAAGTCAATTACAAAAGATGAAATTCTAGCTAAAGTTAAGGAGCGCAATAACACGTTAAAAATGGCACAGCAAGATGTGTTGTCTGCAAAGGGTGATTATAATCAGACCAAGGCCATTTTGTTACCCAATATTAGTGTATCGCATACTGGAATTGCTACCACAAACCCGCTGATGGCATTTGGCTCTAAACTGAATCAGGAAATTTTGACTGCCGCAGATTTTAACCCAGATTTGTTAAATGACCCACGTCAAATCGAAGATTTTGCAACTCGTGTAGAAGTACAACAACCATTAATAAACTTCGATGGCATCTACCAACGCAAAGCGGCAAAGGCAAAATTGACCGCTACCGAACTACAGTCTGGTCGTACGGTTGATTATTTAGCGCTTGAAGTTGAAAAAGCCTATATGCAGTTACAACTCGCCTATAAAACGGTGAAGTTTTTAGAAAAAGCCCAAGAAACAGCTTTAGAAAATAAGCGTATAGCTGACAATAGCTACAAACAAGGCTACCTACAAAAATCTGATGTTCTTTCTGTAGAAGTGCGGGTTACAGAAATAGAGAATCAACTTCAATACGCAAAAAGTAATATACTAAATGCCAGCAACTACCTATCTGTTTTAATGAATGCTGATGAAAATGAAATTTTAAAACCTTCAGATTCACTAGCTATCACTAATGATGCGACTGCAACGGTTGTATACTTATCTGAAAACAGAAAAGATATTTTAGCCATGAATTCTGCTACCGAAGCATATAGACAAATGCACAAGGCAGACCAAATGGCTTTCTTACCTAGATTAAATGCCTTTGGTACTTATGAGTTACATGACGATGAAATTTTTCAAGGGCAAGCCCAAGGATATTTATTTGGCGCAGAACTAAAATGGAACCTTTTTGAAGGAAGTAAGCGTTTTGGAAAATCTCAAAAGAGTAAGGCTGAATATGACAAATCTAAACTACAATTAGAACAGTATAAATCTGAAAGCCAATTAGAACTTAACAAAGCAAAAAGAGGTCTTGAAGACGCTAAAAACAAATTAAAACTTACAAAATTGGCACTAGAACAATCTGAAGAATCATTACGTATACGCACCAATAGATTCAAGCAAGGTTTAGAAAAAACTACAGATTTGCTAATGTCCGAAACGCAATACTCTCAAAAGCAATTAGAATATTACGCAACAATTTTTCAACATAATTACGCCTTGGCGTATGTACAATTTCTAACGAAAGAATAGCATAAATCCATTACTTAATACTAAGCATAAAGATGAAAAATAAAAAATATATAATCACGGCAATTTTAGGAGCAACAATCCTAATCTCTAGTTGTGGAAGCGAAGATAAAAAAGCTGTAGTTGATAAATCGCCAGCAATAGCCGTTCAAGTAAAAACTGTTTCTGAAGATAGTAGTAGTCCGTTTTTAACCGTAAGTGGAAAAATTGAAGCCGCTAAAAGTGCAAATATCAGTACCCGTATGATGGGGTATGTAGATAAGATATATGTAAATGTTGGTGATAAAGTGAATAAAGGTCAATTACTAATGAGTGTTAATAATGCTGATGTATCGGCTCAATTAGCACAGGTAAATGCAGGAATCACTGAGGCTGAAGCTGCTTTTACTAATGCCGAAAAGGACTTTAATAGATTCTCAACTTTATTTAAAGAAAACAGTGCTTCACAGAAAGAACTAGATGATATCACAGCCAATTATAACATGGCTAAGGCACGTTTAGAGTCTGCTAAACAAATGAGAAACGGTGTAAATGCACAAATGGGTTATGCGAATATTCGTGCTCCTTTTAATGGTGTGGTCACCAATAAATTCATTAGTGCAGGTGATATGGCAAACCCAGGTATGCCTTTGCTAGAAGTAGAATCTCCAGGTAAATATCAAGTTTTGGCAATGGTTCCGGAATCTGAAATTCTTGCTGTTAAAAATGACACTGAGGTTACCGTACAGGTAAAAGCTTTAAATGAGAATGTAAAAGGTAAGGTAACAGAAGTGAGTACTTCTTCTAAAAATACAGGAGGTCAATATTTGGTCAAGGTTATATTAGACAAAACCGATGCTCAGATTTTATCTGGTATGTACGCAACCGTACAATTTCCTGGAGCACGAAAAACAACAAGTTCTGCCGTAATGATACCTGTACAAGCCATTGTTAAGAAAGGTCAATTATCTGGAATTTATACCGTGAGTCAAAGCAACACTGCCTTATTACGTTGGTTGAGATTGGGAAGAACTTTTGGTGATCAAGTAGAAGTATTATCAGGACTATCTGCAGATGAACAATATATAGTTTCTGCAGAAGGAAAATTATTTAACGGAGCAAAAATCTCCAATCAATAAACGAGTCTGGGTTAGGGATTGAAGCGGTTACCCCACAGGCACTTTTTGTGCCGAGGAGTATGAGCGGAAAGCCTGACCACCTGCCAACCGGCAGGTGGTAACACACAAATAAAATATAGAAATAATGAAGGAAGGTTTAGCTGGTAAAATTGCCAAATTATTTATAGGCAGCAAGTTAACGGTACTACTAATGATTGTATTTATGGTCATTGGGGTGTACAGTTCGTTTTTGATTCCGAGGGAAGAAGAACCACAAATTGATGTGCCAATGGCAGACATATTTGTAGGCTACCCTGGTGCGAGTCCTGCTGAAGTAGAATCTCGTGTTATTAAGCCTTTAGAGAAATTAATCTCTAATATCAAAGGTGTAGAATATGTGTATTCAACTTCAATGAAAGAACAGGGTATGGTCATTGTTCAGTTTTACGTGGGCGAAGACATAGAGCGTTCTTTCGTAAAATTATACAATGAAATTAATAAGCATATGGATATTATGCCGCAGGGCGTAACATTCCCATTGGTAAAAACCCGTGCTATTGATGACGTGCCTATGCTTGGACTTACCTTATGGAGCGAAAACTATGACGGGTACCAGTTGAGCCAAATGGCACAGGAGCTAGAAAGCGAAATTAAAAAAGTAAATGATGTAGCTACTACCCATAAAATTGGTAATCAAGATCGTCAATTACGTGTGGTTTTAGATAAGGATAAACTAGCCGCCAGTGGCTTAGATTTCTTATCTGTTTCTGAAATGATTAAGGCTAACAATGCTCAATTGAGCTCTGGTAGTTTTGATAAGAATGATACCGAGTTTTTGGTAAATACCGGTAATTTTTTGGCTTCTGTTACCGATGTTGAAAACCTTGTGGTTGGTGTACAACAGAACCAGCCAATTTATTTAAAACAAATTGCGAGCATTATAGACGGACCAGAAGTTCCTCAAAGTTATGTGTCGTTAGGTTTTGGTCAAGCAAGCGATAAGGTATCAGATTACAAATCTGAATACCCAGCGGTTACCATTTCGGTAGCAAAAAGAAAAGGTGCCGATGCAATGAAAATTGCAGACATTGTTATTGATAAAGTTGAACATTTACGAGCCACATTAATTCCTAATGATGTTCACGTAGAAATCACTAGAAACTATGGAGAAACGGCATCTCATAAAGTGTCCGAACTTTTATTACACTTAATAGGGTCTATAATTGCGGTAACATTAGTGGTTATGTTAGCAATGGGCTGGCGTGGTGGTTTGGTCGTATTTTTATCCGTACCCATTACATTTGCTTTGACATTGTTGAGTTATTATATGCTTGACTACACCTTAAACAGAATTACATTATTTGCCTTAGTTTTCGTAACAGGTATTGTGGTAGATGACTCTATTATTATTGCCGAGAATATGCACCGGCATTTTAAAATGAAACGGCTACCGTTTAAGCAGGCAGCACTTTATGCTATAAACGAAGTTGGTAACCCTACTATATTAGCCACATTTACCGTAATCGCCTCAGTTTTACCAATGGCATTCGTATCTGGCTTAATGGGTCCTTATATGGCTCCAATGCCCATAGGTGCATCAATAGCCATGATTTTATCTCTTTTCGTGGCTTTGACCATAACGCCTTATTTAGGGTATATATTCTTGAGAGAAAAAGATAAAAAAGGTGAAGTTGAAAAGAAAGAAAAGCCATTAGAGGAAACTTTTATTTACAGAATTTATAATAAATATGAACGCCCTCTTATTGAAAACAAAAGCAAACGTTGGTTGTTTTTAGGACTGACTTTTTTAATGCTAATGGGATCAATGGTATTGTTTTTCACAAAATCTGTAGCTGTAAAAATGTTGCCTTTTGATAACAAAAATGAGTTTCAAGTGGTTATTGATATGCCAGAAGGCACCACCCTTGAACGCACAGGTGTGGTTGCTCAAGAAATTGCTCAATATTTATCTACTAGACCAGAGGTTGTTAATTACCAAAACTATGTAGGTACCTCTGCCCCTATTACCTTTAACGGATTGGTACGTCATTATGATTTACGTGGTGGTAGTAATATGGCAGATATTCAAGTAAACCTTATTGATAAAGACGAACGTTCTGCTCAAAGTCATGATATTGCAAGTTTACTACGTCCAGATATACAGAAAATAGCTGCTAAATACAATGCCAATGTTAAGTTGGTTGAAGTTCCGCCAGGACCTCCTGTGCTTTCTACAATTGTAGCTGAAGTTTATGGACCTGATTATGAGGAACAGATTAAAATTGCGAGTAGTGTTAAAAATATCTTGAAAAATACTGATGATGTTGTTGATATCGATTGGCTAGTAGAAGCTGACCAAACTGAATATAAATTCGAAATCAACAAAGAGAAAGCAATGCTTTATGGTGTGGCACCACAGCAAATTGCCTATACCATGAACATGGCATTATCCAATAGAGCCATAACTAATTTATACGATGAAAATGCTAGCAACCAAGTAGGTTTACTATTGGCTTTAGATGAAAAGGAGAAATCAACAATTTCAGATATTTCACAGTTAAAGATTACTTCTAAACAGGGTAATATGGTACCTATTGCAGATTTAGTTGATATTAAAGAAACCATAAGTGCTAAGAGTATTTACCGCAAAAATCAAAAACGCGTGGTATATGTAATGGCAGATATGGCAGGAGAATTAGAGAGCCCCGCATATGCTATTTTGGGTATGGAAGAAAAGCTTAAAGAAATAGCATTGCCTAAAGGATATCAAATTACCGAAATGTACTTAGGTCAACCTGAGTTTGAAGATGACTATACCGTTAAATGGGATGGTGAATGGCAAATTACTCTTGAGGTATTCCGTGATTTAGGAATTGCCTTTATGGGAGCCATCATCTTAATTTATATTTTAATTGTAGGATGGTTCCAAAACTTTAAAGCACCTATTGTAATGATGGTAGCCATACCATTATCATTAATTGGAATTATTTTAGGTCACTGGATTATGGGCGCATTTTTTACCGCTACTTCCTTTATTGGTATGATTGCCCTTGCTGGTATTATGGTACGAAATTCGGTACTACTTATAGATTTCATTAATCTACGTTTAGCCGAAGGTGTACCCTTAAAACAAGCTGCTATTGAAGCTGGTGCGGTACGTACTACTCCAATTTTGCTTACTGCAGGCACCGTAGTTATTGGAGCTTTCGTAATCTTATTTGATCCTATTTTTCAAGGTCTTGCGATTTCATTGATGGGAGGTACTATTGTATCTACAGTTCTAACCTTATTGGTGGTACCATTGGTGTATTATATGATAGAAAAGAAGAATTATCCTGAAATGGATAGTACAGAAAATAACAAATAAAAAATTCAGGAATCAACAACACTTTAGTGGTGTTGTTGATTCTTCTAAAAATAGAATAACATGTTAAACACATATTTTAGAGTTATAGTAGGTACAATGGTTTTATTGAGTGTTGTATTAGCTGTCTATGTAAATATCAACTGGCTATGGTTCACCGTTTTTATAGGTGTAAATATTATACAGTCGGCTTTTACGAAATGGTGCTTATTAGAGACTATTCTTAAAAAATTCGGAATTAAAAATTAGTGGAATATTTAATTCATGTGATTTGAAACATGATTGATACTGTGTTAAACTTGTAAAGCTGGTCTTATCATTAAAAAAATAAAAAAGCAGCTCATCATTTACTCATAACATACCGAATTTCAGAATTTTACACTACCTAAAGTTCCTATCGCAATTAGGTCTCTAATTCAGAAAATAGTAATTCATTTAAGTTAATGTCATTCTTATGTAACCAAGGTTACATAAGAATGATTTTCTTTGCGCTTTCTTTAGCGGTTTTGAACTTGAATTAAATAGATAATGAATTTACTATATGACCCATGGCCATGGTATGTGGCCGGACCTTTAATTGCCCTAACGATGTTTATTCTACTTTATGTAGGAAAACAATTTGGAATGTCTTCTAACCTTAGAACCATGTGTTCTATTGGTGGTGCTGGCAAATACTCAGATTTCTTCAAGTTTGATTGGCGAGCTCAACGGTGGAATTTGGTTGTTGTAGTTGGTGCTGTAATTGGCGGCTTTATCGCTTCCCAATTTATGTCTGATAATACAGTGAAAATTAATCCTGAAGTTGCTCAACAACTTTCTACCGATTACGGAATTGAAAGTGCCGGAGAAGCTTATTTACCAACTGAACTTTTTGCTTCTGAACATCTTACAGACCCATTTGTATTGGCAATTTTAATTATTGGCGGATTCATGGTGGGCTTTGGTGCTCGTTATGCCGGTGGTTGCACCAGTGGTCATGCCATATCTGGACTCAGTAATTTACAACTACCCTCACTTATTGCCGTAATTGGTTTCTTTATTGGTGGCTTGGTTATGATTCACCTTTTATTCCCCCTAATATTCAGTTAATATGAAATATATAAGTTATTTAACCATAGGTATCTTTTTCGGTATCATCATGTATAAATCTGAAGCAGCATCGTGGTTTCGCATTTATGAGATGTTTCAATTTGGATCTTTCCACATGTATGGTATCATAGGCTCTGCACTTGTTATCGGTGTCATTGGTGTTCAAATCATCAAAAAATATAAGATTAAGGCGATTGGTGGTAATGAGATGAATTTACATCCAAAGACCAAAAGTGTTGCCCGTTATTTAATTGGCGGTATTATTTTCGGATTAGGCTGGGCGTTGGCAGGTGCTTGCCCCGGACCAATGTATGTGCTTGTTGGTGCAGGCTACTCCTCTATTCTTGTTGTTATTGGTGGAGCGCTTTTAGGCACTTTCGTGTACGGATTAGTAAAAAATAAATTACCCCACTAACTTAATAAAGTGGTTTAGCCTTCGGCGGATAGCTTTGGTGAAAGCCACAACCACCCTACCCCTAACAGAAAGAGGATATAAAACAAAAATTGAGAAACAGGACGGTCCACAACAACCGTCCTGTTTTTTTGAGTTTTTTTTGAGAACTGTTTTTTATTAGCTGCTATGTTCGTGGTACTAGTTAAAGCTTTCCAATCATTCTTTTCAAATACATAATATGAAAAGTCTGTACTATCATTTTCAACTTTTAATGTATTCCACCCTGTTTTCTTCGGATAAACAGTGCCTGAATAGTGACTTGGCAGTAATGCCATTTGAATAAGTGATACCGAAATACTATCTTCATTTATAATATTGAACTCCTCTAAGTTTGTTTGAACTTCAAAATGAAATGGCTCATCTTTTCTTGGAATTTTAGTATTGGATTCCCATGAAACTGCCTGCCCTTTCTTCTTTGCAATCTTATCTAAAATGGTGGTCCATACATCATGGTATACTTCACTTTCTCCATTCAACAAAAGCTGATAACTATTTAATAGTGATGTGGTTGCAATTTTTCCATTACCCATTTGTCGATACGCAGCAAGGTTTGATACTCCGTCTAAATCAATGGGCTCTACTGATAATTGTTCATCAAACTGATACGGGTACTTTTCTGTTTCTGCAGCAGAAGTAGGTAATTTCACAGTGTTAATCCTATCACGTTTAAATTTGAAATAGGCATCGCTGCTTCGGGTATTAAAAAGGAAATCACTTGGCTGAATAAATAGTCCTAAACCATGCTCTGCTATACTCTTTTCAAATCTAGATTTGACTGATTTCCCTAAACTCATATACGTTTCGGAATCTGTAATCACGATGTCAAAATTTTGCAATACCACATCAGTAAATTGATAAACCGGTTGTGTTGGCGTATTAAAGTATTCAAACTTATATTTTCCTTTTGTCAATTGACTTCTAACAATGACTTCATGTCCAGATTCCGCCAAGAAATTCTTCAGATATTTTGTCTCAAACGTGGGGAAGGTATTTAAGATCAGAACACGTAATGGTTCTTTTTTTAGCACTTTTATTGGAATCGGATTCGTTTCTAAAATAACGCCAACACTATCTTTAACCGCTAATTGATAAACATAAGCTCCAGCTACTTTTGGACGAGTAGTTAGGTTAAAATCTACATTCTTATTTTCAATAAGCTGAATAGAATCTAACCCGTTACTTCTTGAATCTTGTAGTACTAAAAATGACTTTTCTATAGGAGTTGAATAACTACCTGAAACCTTTAATTCACATCCCAATACAAGTTGTTCTGTATAGTTCAATCTTGTAACTCCCATTGGCGCAGCATTTGGAATATAGGTTGTGGGAATACTATCGAACAAATAAAAATCATACGGCTCAATACCATCACCAAGTACAATAACATTGGTAAGGGAATCAAGCTCTTTACGAATCAATTTTACAGGATTATAATCTAAAACCTTTATACCCTTATAATAATTTAAAAGACTGTCTTTTACTACGGCATTATAATTATCGGTCAGCACTAATGCCTGACTATCATTAATCTCAACTTCTTTTGTGGGCTCTAGAATTAATATACCCAATGCCAAGATTGTTATCAAAGCCACAATAGAATTTACAACAAAACGACCCCTTTGTTTTGTTTGCCATTCTTTCCAAACATAAATATTAAAAACTACTAATCCGCAAAGTAAGATGGGGATTATAAGCTCTTTTTGTAAAAATGAGAAACCATCAATCATACACCTCTAGTTGTTTAAGAAACAATGAATTGATTTCGTCTATATACTCTTTTTTAGCTCCTGGTATTTGCGGTGTTTTCGGTAATGCTGATAACAATCCCTTTTGAACGAATTTATAATTATTCATTGTTCGCCCCGTATTATTCTCAATACGTTTTAAGCCTTGTAAGACTTGTAAATACTTACTTGGGTTAACTATTGCTAATTGCCCCAATTCATTGCCTGCAGCAGTGAAAAGTGCATTATCAGCCTCATTAAAAGTGCTTTCTTGCTGTATTAACTGTTCTAAACGAGCAACAGCATTCTCTAATGCTTCAAAAGGATTTTCCACCTCTTTGGTTTCGTTCTTTCGATAATTCTCAATATCCTTTATAGTGCCAGTAAGCCTATTTTCTTCTTTAATTGGCGGTGGGTCAAAACCAATTCTATGTACATAAATACGGGCACTGTTTTTTATTTCTTGAATAAGGGTCAGTGCATCATATTGAAATGGCAATGATTTTTCTGGTTCATTTAATCGTAAATGCAATTCGGCATCCCACATGATATTCAAAGCTTTTCGCAATTTTGTCTTCAACGATTCTTCAAATAAGGTAGATTCTTCTGGGTCATCATGATTATGAAGGTAGTCGTGCAAAGGGTCTTCTGCCTCTTCTGCTTTTTCAGCCGCAACCAAATTATGCTCATTATCACCATCATGGTCGTGCGAATATTCTTTTAAGATATTTTCTTGATCTTCAGCATGATCATGATCCTCACCTTGTTCATCACTTTTGATCTCAGCCGGAGCTTCTTCCATTTCAGATTCATCTCCCATAAACTGACCATACTTCAAACGCAGTGCTTTTTGGTCAAACCCCAGTTCATTACTTCTGGACTTAAATTCTTTGCTTGTAATGCTTGGCTTATCTTTTATTAACTTCTCGGTATCAATAATCAGCTGGCGTTGACTTCTAAAATAATCGGGCATTTGGTCAACGCCCAAAGTCCCTTCTACGCCAAATTGCTCACTCACGGTATCTTTTATAACTGCGAAATACGTTTCGCTACGCGCCACATTTCGCTTGGGTTGTTTTTCATCAAAGGCTTCAATGTAAAAATAGAGCTCGTCACCCAATTCCATCTTTAAGGCATTTAAATCTAGTGTTTTCGTAGCCTTCACCGATTTTACACCTTTCGAAATAGTTTCCTTGAAATTCAATTTCTCTTCCCTAAACTTCACCGATTCTCCCGATCCCTTACTCACGGTGGCTATGATATAGGCTTCGTCAATTCCGTAATCATCCGTAATTGCACTTTGTAGTTCGACAATCTTTGTATCTGAAAAATCAAAATAGGTGTATTGTTCTAATCCTAAAATCTCAATTTCTGGCGGATTATCGGGTATTGCTTCCAACGAGAATAAATCTGACGTAAATTCAATGCCTTCTTCATTCTTAAATTTAAAATTGTAGAAGCCTGATTCTGATACTACTTGCTGTATACGATACCCCTTTTCGCCTTTTTGCAACGGAATTAGTTCCCCCATTCGGTCTAGGTAGACCTCTTGAACAGGATTATCAAATTCCAACAACCACTGAACCGTAGCGCCAGCAATTGCCTTAATATTTGGGTTGCTTACCACAATGGTTCCTTTTCGTGTATAAGACGGATATGTAACACTAATATCTTGACTGAAAATTTTTGGAATGACGGACTTATCACTAATACTATCAGTTGCGACAAACTGAATTTGTGTTTCATTAGCAGAATTTCTTAAAACACTTTCTACGCTTTTAAACAAGTCTAATTTCTGAACCACAACTCCAAGTAATACCAACCCTAGCATAACTAGTACCGCCTGTTTCAATTTGTTTGGCGGTTGTATAGCACCAAGTCTTTTAGTAAGCTCTTCAGATACTTTATAGCGTTGTAACTTGGCAAGATTCGATAATGAATCTTCTGGTTGTAGTAACAAACCTGTACTAAAAGACGCCTCATCTATATGTGTATCTATATAATTGCCCGTGGTAGCTAAACTATGTTTCCAAGGCTTCTTTATTACTAGAATTATAACCATTGAAACTACAAAGCTTAAAATACCAACCCATAGATTTTTAGATACTAAATAGAAAAGAACGACAATGCCAACAGCATACAAAACAGCTTCTGCGTATGACAAGATTTGCCAACGCCTGTGAAATTTCATCAAGTGTAGTTTTCCTGATTCCATTACTGTGTTCGTTTATAAGCTACAAAGCGTTCTACAATTAATAACACCAAAAGAACAACCCATAAATACGGATTCAAACTCCAGCTGGCTTTGTGAGTTTTAGATGCTTTATTTTCTATGAAATTAGTTTTTAAGTCTGCTTCTGTGACTGAGCGAATATCTGCTTTAGCCTGTAGCTCTTTCACTTCTTTATTGACATCTAAAATACTAAGTAGGTTCTCTGTTAATCTCCCAGATACCGCATTTTCTGTGGTTATTCTTTCTGTTATATAAAATGTATTTTCATCTTCCCCTTTTATTATCAGCGCATTAGAAATGGTGTCGTTCTTAAATACAAGTTTTTTTCGAGCTGAAACTAAAGCAGGTTTAGTACTCAACCAAATCGTTAGATCACTTTCTTTATTCTTCAATACTTCGTTATCTAAGGAACTTTCGACTTTTATTTCTCTATTCAAATACGTTGATAAAGCTGCCAATGCTGCTGTTATATACCTTTTATCGGCACTTAGACTATCTGCATAAATCAAAGAAACTTCTAGAGCAGGTTGTTGAATTAAAGGGATTTTTGTTGAATTTGAGTTTGAACTTAAAACCTGTAAACTATCGCCATTAGATGTCAATTGGTATACATCTCCTAATTCAATATTCTTCGTTGCTATTTTTGAAGCTACCGGACTGTTATTGGCTGTAAATAATATTATATTTTTCTCTTTCTGATATGCTAATAAAGGCATCTCAACAATTTGTGTCGAATCCAAAACAATCCAGTTGATATCATGATTCGTTTCGGGTCTAGCTCCTTTTAGTCCTTTTGCATATCCGTTGCTAAAAACAATAATACTATCTGTTTGTAAAGCATCCATTTCTGATGCTAGCGACCAGTAATCTGCACTTCTAAAATCTTCTGAATTAGTATATTCAATATTGTTTATGGGTAACCCTGATTGTAAAAGTCTTATTTCTTGATCTGCCTGCAAATCATTAAAACGAGCCATGAATTTTTCATTCTTTGCAAATTCAGGTTCAACAATATAAGTCAGTTTGCTGTTGTTCACTTTGGATTGCCATTGCGGTTTTGCCATGACCAAAGTAATCAGCGAAATAATCGCCATACGCAATAGCAACAACCACCATTCGTTTAATTGAATGCTGCTGGATTGTCTCGATTTTGATTCTGATAACAATTGCACGCTACCAATCTTTATAGTTTTCGCTTCTTTCTTACTCCATAAATGGATAGCTATTGGAACTAAAAGTCCCAATAAAGCCCATAAATACGAAGGTTGTGCGAATGACATATTAACCGAGTCTTTTACGTTGTTTTAAAAATAATTGTAATGCTTCACCCAAATGTGCATCCATACGAAAGACATAATGATCAATTCCGTTCGAAAGCAATTCGTCTTTGACCTTTTTCAATCTGCTTTCAAGAGCAGCCAAATATTCTGTTTTAGATTTTTCGGTATCTACTTTTACTCGTGCTCCTGTTTCCAAATCTTCAAAAGTGATATTCGAACCGTAATCGAAATCCATTTCTGCAGAG